>NCIH01000146.1:0-5183 GCA_002281975.1 Hydrogenophilales bacterium 17-64-11
ATCAACGTCAACGATTCGGTGACCAAGTCCAAGTTCGACAACCTGTACGGCTGCCGCGAATCGCTGGTCGACGGCATCAAGCGCGCCACCGACGTGATGGTCGCCGGCAAGGTCGCCGTGGTCGCCGGCTACGGCGACGTCGGCAAGGGGTCGGCGCAGGCGTTGCGTGCGCTGTCGGCGCAGGTGTGGGTGACCGAGATCGACCCGATCTGCGCCCTGCAGGCTGCGATGGAAGGCTATCGCGTGGTGACCATGGAATACGCCGCCGACAAGGCCGACATCTTCGTCACCGCCACCGGCAACTTCCACGTCATCAACCACGACCACATGGCGAAGATGAAGGACCAGGCCATCGTCTGCAACATCGGCCACTTCGACAACGAGATCGACGTCGCCTCGATCGAGAAATACCAGTGGGAAGAAATCAAGCCGCAGGTCGATCACGTGATCTTCCCCGACGGCAAGCGCATCATTCTTCTCGCCAAGGGCCGCCTGGTGAACCTCGGCTGCGCCACCGGCCACCCGTCCTATGTGATGTCGTCGTCGTTCGCCAACCAGACCATTGCGCAGATCGAACTGTGGCTGGAGCGCGATTCCGGCAAATATCCGGTCGGCGTCTACACTTTGCCGAAACACCTCGACGAGAAGGTCGCGCGCCTGCAGCTGAAGAAGCTCAACGCGCAGCTGACCGAGCTGACCGATCAGCAGGCGTCCTATATCGGCGTGCCCAAGAGCGGCCCCTACAAGGCCGAGCATTACCGCTATTGATCGACCCGTCCGAAGGAGCACGCCATGCGTTTACTGCTGCTGTGGATACTGAATGCCGTCGCCCTGCTGGCGGTGACCTGGCTGCTGCCCTCGATTCAGGTATCGGGCTTCGGCACGGCGCTCGCCGCCGCGCTGGTGCTCGGCTTCATCAACACGCTGGTGCGGCCGGTGCTGGCGATCCTGACCTTGCCGATCACGGTGCTGACGCTGGGCGTTTTCTACCTGGTGCTGAACGGCCTGCTGTTCTGGCTGGCCAGCGCGCTGCTGCCCGGATTCCAGGTGCAGGGCTTCGTCTCCGCGCTGGTCGGCGCGCTCCTCTACGGCGTGATCGCCTGGGCGCTGTCCGCGCTGGTCCCCAATGCAAAAGGTTGAAACATGAGCGCTCGTACTTACAGCTTTGAATTCTTTCCGCCGAAGACGTCGGAAGGCGCTGAAAAACTGCGCGCCACCCGCAAGCAACTGGCGCAGCTCAATCCCAAGTTCTTCTCCGTCACCTTCGGTGCCGGCGGTTCCACCCGCGACCGCACCCTGGAAACCGTGCGCGAGATCCAGGCCGACGGTTCGGAGGCCGCACCGCATCTGTCGTGCATCGGCTCGACCGAAGCGAGCATCCGCGACATCCTCAATGAGTACAAAAGCCAGGGCATCCGCCATCTGGTCGCGCTGCGCGGCGATTTGCCCTCCGGCACCATGGACGCCGGCGAATTCAACTACGCCAACGAACTGGTGGCCTTCATCCGCAAGGAAACCGGCGACTGGTTCGAGATCGAAGTCGCCGCCTACCCCGAAGTCCACCCGCAGGCGCGCTCCTATGCCGAGGACATGGTCAACTTCAAGCGCAAGGTCGATGCCGGCGCGAATGCCGCGATCACGCAGTACTTCTTCAACGCCGACGCTTACTTCAGCTTTGTCGAAGACGCGCGCGCCCTCGGCGTCGGCATACCCATCGTTCCCGGCATCATGCCGATCGGCAACTATGTGCAGCTGGCGCGCTTTTCGGATGCCTGCGGCGCGGAGATTCCGCGCTGGCTGAGGAAGAAGCTGGAAAGCTATGGCGACGACCTGGCGTCGATCCGCGCCTTCGGCCTCGACGTGGTGACCGACCTGTGCGACCGCCTGCTCGCCGGCGGCGCGCCGGGCCTGCACTTCTACACCATGAACCAGGCGGGGCCGAGCACCGTCATCTGGCAGCGGCTGGGGCTGTGACGCCTTGCGCAAGCCTCGTTCCGCAAGACGCGCGCTGCCGGGCTGCGGCGCGTGACTGAGGCATTGCCGCCGGGAAAACAATGAACCCACCCCAGCCGGTACACAGCAAATCCAGTGCCCTCGCGCTCGGCGCGCTCGGCGTCGTCTTTGGCGATATCGGCACCAGCCCGCTTTACACCATGAAGGAGGTCTTCGGCGGGCATCACCTGGCGCTCACCCAGGACAACGTCCTGGGCATACTCTCGCTGGTGTTCTGGTCGCTGATGCTGGTGGTTTCGCTGAAATACGTCAGCGTCATGATGCGGGCCGACAACAAGGGAGAAGGGGGCATTCTGGCCCTGCTCACGCTCGCCCAAGGGCAAGCTCCGCTGGGCTCGCGCATCCGCTGGGTGCTGATGTCGCTGGGTTTCCTCGGGGCATCCTTGTTTTTCGGCGACAGCCTGATCACCCCGGCCATTTCCGTGCTGTCCGCCGTCGAGGGACTGGAAATGGGCGCGCCGGCGCTGCATCCCTTCATCGTGCCGCTCGCGTTGGGGATTCTGGTCGGGCTGTTCGTTATCCAGCGTCACGGCACTGCCGCCATCGGCAAGCTGTTCGGCCCGGTCATGCTGCTCTGGTTCGCGGTACTGGGCCTGCTCGGGCTGCTGGGCATCCTGCGCAATCCGCAGGTGCTCGCCGCCCTTTCGCCGGCGTATGCCCTGCATTTCTTCGCCGCGCACGGCGTCGCCGGCTTCCTCATCCTCGGCGCGGTGGTGCTGGCGATTACCGGCGCCGAGGCCCTGTATGCCGATATGGGGCACTTCGGCCGCCGCCCCATCCAGCTGGTCTGGTTCGCCTGTGTCCTACCGGCCCTGGTCCTCAACTACTTCGGGCAGGGCGCGCTGCTGCTCGCCAACCCGGAGGCGGTGCGCAATCCGTTTTACATGCTCGCGCCGGAATGGGCGCTCTACCCCATGGTCGGTCTTGCCACCGTGGCGACCGTGATCGCCTCCCAGGCCGTCATCTCGGGCGCCTTCTCGGTGACCCGCCAGGTCATCCAGATGGGCTATGCGCCGCGCCTGATCATTCGCCATACCTCCGCCGCCGAGGCCGGCCAGATCTACATCCCCTTCGTCAACTGGACCCTGATGGCCGGCGTCGCCCTGCTGGTATTGGGCTTCCAGAGTTCGAGCAACCTGGCCGCCGCCTACGGCATCGCCGTTACCGGCACCTTTGCCATCGATACCATACTGGTGTGCATGGTCATGCGCGTGCGCTGGGGGCTAGGCCTCGGCACGACGCTGGCCGGCATGCTGACTTTCCTCGCCATCGATCTCGCCTTTTTCAGCGCCAATGCGGTCAAGATACCGGACGGCGGCTGGTTCCCGCTGGCCGTGGCGATGCTGGTTTTCACCCTGCTGGTGACCTGGAAGCGCGGCCGCGAGATCGTGCAACAGCGCCTGCAGGAGACTGCGCAGCCACTCGCGCCTTTCGTGGGCGTGCTGCTGGCGCATCCGCCGATCCGCGTGCCGGGGACCGCCGTATTCATGACCGCCGACGCGCATGGCGCGCCATCGGCCCTGCTGCACAATCTCAAGCACAACAAGGTGCTGCACGAGCGGGTGGTGATCCTGAATGTGCGCTATGCGGAAGTCCCGTATGTCGCCGCCGACAGGCGGCTGGAGATGGAGAAACTGGCCGAAGGCTTTTATCACGTCGTCGTCCGCTACGGCTTCATGGACGACATCGACATTCCCCAGGCCTTGTCGGAATGTTCTTGCGGCATGCAGTTCGAACTGATGGACACCACCTTCTTCTTCAGCCGGGAAAACCTGATCCCCACCCGCGGCGCCGGCATGTCGCTCTGGCGCGAGCATCTGTTTGCCACCATGGCGCGCAACGCCGCCAGCCCCATGACCTTTTTCCGCATCCCGGCCAACCGGGTGATCGAACTGGGCACGCAGATCGAGATATGAGACTCGCCGCTCGTTCGGATGCGGCCTGCAACGCCTGAAGCGCCTACAGCCAGGCGATGCGCTGCTGCAAGACAGCCAGATCGACCGCCACATCCTTGAGCGTGGCGCCGTCGTCGCCGGACCCCGCGACCACCGCCTTGTCGGCGACCGGCACCAGGCTGTCGAGCTTGAAGCGGCCCTTGCCGGTCTGGTCGCGCAGAAAGCAGCCCTCGTCGAAGAACAGGCGGTCGCCGCTGGCGTCGATTTCTTCGGAGTCGACCGAATCGTAGCCGATCAGCCGGCGAATGCCGGCCAGTCCGTCAGCCAGCTCGACCGGACTGACGGTTTTCCGGTTGGCATCGATCAAATAGGCTTTCATGGCGCGGCCTTTCCGGTTGTTGGGGGTCAGGGCAAACAGGCCTTGAGTGCTTTCAGGCAATAGTCGACGTTCTCCTGCTTGGCAGAATAGCCCATCAGGCCGATGCGCCAGATCTTGCCGGCCATGTCGCCGAGGCCGGCGCCGATTTCCAGGTTGAATTCATTCAGCAGGCGAGTGCGCACCGCAGCCTCGTCGACGCCTTCCGGCACGTAGATCGAGTTGAGTTGCGGCAGGCGCGCGGACGCCTCGACCACGTAGCGCAGGCCCATGCCTTCGAGCCCGGCCTTGAGCTTGTCGTGCATGGCGCGGTGGCGCGCCCAGGCGTTTTCCAGGCCTTCTTCCTCCAGCATCACCAGCGCTTCGTGCAGGCCGTACATCGGGTTGATCGGCGCGGTGTGGTGGTAGGTGCGCTTGCCGGCGGACTGCCAGTAGCCGAGCACCAGATTCAGGTCGAGGAACCAGCTCTGCACCGTGGTGGTGCGCGCCTTGATGCGGGCGATGGCGCGTTCGGAGAACGACACCGGCGACAGGCCCGGGGTGCACGACAGGCACTTCTGGCTGCCGGAATAGACGGCGTCGATACCCCACTTGTCCATGTGGAGCGGAGTACCGGCGAGGCTGGTGACGCAGTCCATGATGGTCAGCGCGCCGAATTCCTGCGCGATCCCGGCGAGCGTCTCGGCATCCGACTGCGCGCCGGTCGAGGTTTCGGCGTGGACGAAGGCGAGCAGCCTGGCGTCGGGATTCGCCTTGAAGGCGTCGCGCACTTTCTGCGGATCGACCGGCGCGCCCCAGGCGTCGTCGACGATCACCGGCACGCCGCCGGTGCGCTTGACGTTTTCCAGCATGCGGCCGCCGAACACGCCGTTCCTGCAGACGATGACCTTGTCGCCCGG
>NCIH01000027.1:0-31721 GCA_002281975.1 Hydrogenophilales bacterium 17-64-11
TGCTGACGCGGCTGACGATGATGCCGGCGGCGATCGAGATGACCAGTGCCGGAATCTGCGCCACCAGGCCGTCGCCGATCGCCAGCAGGGTGTAGTTGCTCGCGGCGTCGGCCATCGCCATGTCGTGCTGCATCATGCCGATGATCAACCCGCCGACGACGTTGATGATCAGGATCAGGATGCCGGCGATGGCGTCGCCGCGCACGAACTTCGAGGCGCCGTCCATCGAGCCGTAGAAATCGGCTTCCTGGGCGATTTCGGCACGGCGGCGGCGCGCCTCGCTTTCGTCGATGAGACCGGCGTTGAGGTCGGCGTCGATCGCCATCTGCTTGCCCGGCATCGCGTCGAGGGTGAAGCGCGCGCTGACTTCGGCGATGCGGCCGGCGCCCTTGGTGATGACGATGAAGTTGATCACCACCAGGATGACGAACACGATGATGCCGACCGTGTAATTGCCGCCGACCAGGAAATGGCCGAAGGCTTCGATCACCTTGCCCGCGGCGTCCGGCCCGGTATGGCCGTCCAGCAGCACCACACGGGTGGACGCGACGTTGAGCGACAGCCGCAGCAGCGTGGACAGCAGCAGCACCGTGGGGAACGCGGCGAATTCGAGCGCCTTCTTGGTCGACAGGCTGACCAGCAGCACCATGATGGAAAGCGCAATGTTGAAGGTGAACAGCATGTCCAGCGCAAACGGCGGCAGCGGCAGCACCAGCATCGCCAGAATGAGGACGATGAAAATCGGCGCCGCCATTGCGCGCGCATTGGCCGGGTTGAAGATATTCGAAAGACTCAGGGTGCCGTTCATACGGGTGCGTTCAACGGATCGAGTTCAGGGGGAACCGGCAAGGCGGTCGGCGTGTTGGGATACGCCCCGCCCGCCTGCTGGAAATGGCGCAGCTGGAACACGTAGGCCAGCACTTCGGCCACCGCCGCGTAGAGCGTGGCCGGGATCTCGTCGCCGAGTTCGGTATGGCGGAACAGCGCGCGCGCCAGCGGCGGCGCTTCCAGCAGCGGCACCTTGTGCTCGGCCGCCAGTTCGCGGATTTTCGCGGCGACCGCATCGGCTCCCTTGGCCACCACGCGCGGCGCGCGCATCTTGCCTTCGCTGTACTTGAGCGCCACGGCGTAATGGGTGGGGTTGGTCACCACCACGTCGGCGCTGGGGATTTCGGCCATCATGCGGCGGCGCGCCACTTCGCGCTGCTGGGCGCGGATGCGCGCCTTGACGTCCGGGTCGCCCTCCGACTCCTTGTTTTCCCGGCGCAGCTGCTCCTTGGCCATCTTGAGCTTGTTGTAGTGGCTCCACAGCTGATACGGCAGATCCAGCACGACGATGAAAATCATCGCGCCCGAAGCCAGCAGGAACACCTTGCCGATGAGGTCGCCCATGTGCTGGATGGCGAGGGGCGGCGACTCCAGGCTGAGCGAAAAGAGCGCGTCGAGATTGGACCAGATCAGCCACACGGCGACCCCTCCCAGCAAGCCGACCTTGGCCAGCGATTTGACCAACTCGACCAGGCCCTGGCTGGAAAACATGCGCTTGATGCCCGACAGCGGATTCAGGCGCTTGAAATCCGGGGCGAATGCCTTGGTGCTGAACAGCCAGCCGCGCAGCAGCAGCGGCGAAGCCAGGGCGGCGATCAGCACCAGCGCCAGGAAAGGCGCCAGCGCCAGCGCGGCATCGAAAAACTGGCTGGATAGCTGCGCCATGACATACGCGCTATCGCGGGCGATGGCCGGCTTGAACTGCAGGCTGCCGCGCATGATCTGCGACATGCTCTGGCCGAGGCCGCTGGCCATCATCCACAGCGCCGCACCGCCGGTCATCAGGACGACGAACGTGGCCAGCTCGCGCGATTGCGGCACCTGGCCGTCTTCGCGCGCTTTCTCCCGCCGCTGTGGCGACGGGGCTTCTGTCCGTTCCTGATCGCTTTCTTCAGCCATCCCTGATTCCACCTGTGAGGGGAGCCTTGCCGTCCGCGAAGCGGAGGCAGGCTTTCTTAGGCTGGATTATTGGCCACGCCCGGCGCGGGCGATCGGGGGAATAAGGGTGGATTTGACCTGCTATTTCGCGCCAAGCGGCACGCGACGGTCAGTTTTCGGCGTTGGCCCTGCTCACTTCTTCGCGCACGCCGGCCTCGTCCGCCACGTTGACGCCGCTGGCTTCCTTGGTGACGGCATCCTCGGTGCGCTTGTTCATCACGATGATACTGATGCGGCGGTTGATCGGATCGTGCGGTCCCGCCTGGTTGAACGGCACCGACGATGCCAGCCCGACCACGCGCAACATCTTCGCTTCGTCCATGCCGCCGGCGATCAGTTCGCGCCGCGAGGCGTTGGCACGGTCGGCCGACAATTCCCAGTTGCTGTAGCCGCGCGCACCGTTGGCATACAGCATGGCATCGGTGTGGCCCGACAGGCTGATGCGGTTCTGCACGTCGTTCAGCACCTGGCCGATCTCGTGCAGGATGATCTTGGTGTAGGGCTGCAGTTCGGCGCTGGCCAGGTTGAACATGGGCCGGTTCTGCTCGTCGACGATCTGGATGCGCAGGCCTTCGCTGGTGATGTCGATCAGCAGTTGCCGCTTGAATTGCCGCAGGGTGGGATTGGCGTCGATCGCCGTCTCGAGGCGCTTCTTCAGCTGCTTGAGCTTGGCGGTCTCGATGCGCTCGAGTTCGGCCTGTGCCGCCTTCAGGTTGTAGGATTTCTTTTCGGCCTGGGTATCGCCTTTTTTCACCTGGCCCAGTTGCCGCGTCATATCGAGGCCGCCACCCTTGATGACGCTGGAGCTGTCGCCGCTGCCGGAGCCCCCTTGCATCGCCACCTTGAGCGGCGTCTTGAAATATTCCGCGATCCCTTCCAGGTCGCCCTTGGTGGTCGAACCCAGCAGCCACATCAGCAGGAAGAAAGCCATCATCGCTGTGACGAAGTCGGCATAGGCGATTTTCCATGCCCCGCCGTGGCGGCCGCCTCTCACCTTCCTGATGCGTTTGATGACGATGGGCGTTTTCTGTTCGCTCATGTATGTATGGGTATGAGGTGATGGCGTCCCGGCCTGGCGGCGGGGAAATCAGCGCGACCGGGCGCCTCTCACATGCTCTTCCAGTTCGCTGAAGGAAGGACGCTCGGTCGAGAACAACACCTTGCGCCCGAATTCGACCGCGATTGCCGGCGCATAGCCGTTGATGCTGGCGAGCAGGGTGACCTTGATGCATTGCAGCATCTTGGTCGATTCGTGCAGCTTTTGCTCAAGCAGGCTCGCGAGCGGCCCGACAAACCCGTAAGCCAGCAGGATGCCGAGGAAGGTGCCGACCAGCGCGTGCGCAATCAGGATCCCCAGTTCCGCCGGCGGCAGGCCGACCGACTCCATCGTGTGCACCACGCCCATCACCGCCGCGATAATGCCGAAGGCAGGCAGGCCGTCGCCCACCTTGGCGATGACATGGGAAGGGATCTCGCCCTCGTGGTGGTGGGTTTCGATTTCATTGTCCATCAGGTTTTCGATTTCGAAGGCATTCATGCTGCCGCTCACCATCAGGCGCAGATAGTCGGTGAGGAATTCGACGATGTGGCGATCGGCCATCACCGCCGGGTATTTCGCGAACAGCGGGCTGTTCTCGGGCGAGTCGACATCGGATTCCACCGACATCAGTCCTTCCTTGCGGATCTTGGTCAGCAGTTCGTACAGCAGCGCCATGATGTCCATGTAGAGCGCGCGGGTGTATTTCGATCCCTTGAATACGGTGGGCAAGGCCTTCAGGGTGGCCTTGATGGCCTTACTGTTGTTGCCGACGAAGAACGCGCCGGCCGCGCCTCCCCCGATCATCAGGAGTTCGACCGTAAGACGACAATATATCCAACGATGACTAGCACGACCGTGTGTTCCTTTTGGCGGGGACATGGAGCGGAAGCTGTCCCGTCCGCCCCGATGTTTAAGCATTCGAAGCAAGTGCTCTCAACATGAGGATTCGACCGCCGCGGCGGAAACTTGATGGCTCGGAGACAGTATTTCCGTGTGGCGACGCCTCACATCCGCCACGCATACAAGGTGTGCCGTGTGCCTTCCGCCAGCGTTACGACGCGATCCGGCGGCTGCGCGTCCACCGCGAACGACAGGCTGACGAACAGGCTGCCGCTGCGCATCTGGGAGCGGGCCTGTCGCCACAACCCGGGCATGGCAGCGGGCGAAAGAAAAGCAAACACGACATCGAAGTCCGCCAGACTGAGCTGAGCGTAATCGCGCCGCATAAAGCGCACCCGGCTGCCTGTCATCCGGGCACGCAAACGGCTGGCGAGCCAGGGGGCGGGGGCAAGCTCGGTTCCATAAAAGCGGCCGAGCGGAAAGCGGCTTTCCAGATAACACGGCACGCCGCCAAATCCGCTGCCAAGATCGATGAAGCGGAACGGCTGCGCATGCGGCAGCAGCGACGCCAGCGCCTGTCTGGCTTTGCGGCTGGACAGATACAGCGGCACCCGGGTGCGGAAGGTGCTCCAGTAAAACGCGAGCAGCAGCAGGAATGCGGCCAGGTGGAACCAGGCCGGCGCATCGATCCGCTGGGCCAGCAGCACGGCAGGCAGGAAACCGAAATGCAGCGGCGGCCACCAGGCCGGCTGCCGCCAGACGATGCTGAGGCCGGCGGCGATGGTCCCTTGTGCCAGGGCGAACTGCCACAGCACGGGCTGGAATGAAAAAACGGTTGGCGGCAGGGTGTGCGGCAGCATCGCCAGCAGCACGGCGATGCACTGGATGACGAGCGACTGGAGGCTGACCGGCAGGCGCGCCATCACCGGACTTGGGGGAGGAAATCCGTCAGGCGGCGGCGGTCAGTTCGATCCGGGCCTGGGCCTTGGCTTTGCGGGTTTTGCCGGCGCGTGCCGGCATGTTGCAGAGGCCGCACACGTACTGGCTGTGCAGGTCGTCCGTATGCACCACAAAATGGCCGCCGCAGTCGCTGCAGACGGCAGTATCGAGCATGCGGCTTTCGAAGAAACGGTTCAGGGTCCAGGCACGGGTGAAGCTCAGCACGGCTTCGATCTGGTTGGTGTGGAGGTATTCCTGATACAGGCGATAGCTCTTGAGCACCGCTTCGATGCCGCTGCAATCGCTGTTCCTGGTGAGATAGCGATGAATGTTGATGAACAGCGAAGAATGCACGTTGGGCAGCCAGGTCAGGAACCAGTCGGTCGAAAACGGCAGCATGCCCTTGGGCGGCGAGACGCCTTTGACTTCCTTGTACAGCTTGAGCAGACGCTCGCGCGACAGCGAGGTTTCGGACTCCAGCACCTGCGGGCGGGCACCGAGTTCGATCAATTCGATCGCCAGTTGCGTATCGCGCATCTCGGTCAACAGACTTTTCTTGCTCATGACCCCTCCTCTTGCTTGTTTTATTTCTTGCGATGCGAAATCAGGCAAACGCTTCCACAGCCTGGCCCGCCATCAGAATGGCGGCATGGGATTGCGCCAGCGCACGATCCTTGGTGTAGCTGGTCAGCATGTTCAGCACCACGCCGTCGTCGAAGCGGAAACGCGACACCAGCATGCCGGAAGCGGCCAGCTTGAGGATTTGCGCAGGGGTCAGCGCCTCGATCAGGTCGGCCACGTCCTGGCTGATGCCCAGGCGAAAAACGGCGGTCGCCTTGTCGTGCCGGATCATGTTTTGCGCGAGCATCAGGTAGTTGAGATTGACATCGCGCATCTCGTCCAGCATTTCGTCCAGTTTCATTTGCTTGCCCTTCTTCGTTGAATTTTTTTCGAATTCACACTTAAGTCAGCGTGGTGAATTCGTTTTCGGACGACCCTCGGGAAAGTTAACGTAGAGATACGCTGTATCGCCGGACGGAACCTGGGCGAATCATGATGTAGGCGTTTGTCCTACATGACGCGGCGGGCAGATCAAAAACTACGCCATCCCAGGCCGCAAGAGCGTGCCTGCCGATCCTCGAACCAACCGGGATTGCTATAAACAACAAAGGATTGCGGCAGGAGGGCGCATGGCCGCGCAGCCGGCGAGCCCCAGGCGTGAAAAAACCGGCCGGCAGCCTCAACTGCGCTTGTAAACATCCTCGAAGCGCACGATGTCGTCTTCGCCCAGATAAGAACCCGACTGCACCTCGATCATATGCAGGTCGACCTTGCCGGGGTTCTCCAGGCGGTGCGTGGTGCCGAGCGGAATATAAGTGGACTGGTTCTCGGTCAGCAGCATGGCCGTGTCGCCGCAGGTGACGCTGGCGGTACCGGACACCACGATCCAGTGCTCGGCGCGGTGATGATGCATCTGCAGGCTGAGCTTCTCGCCCGGCTTGACCATGATGCGCTTGACCTGGAAACGCTCGCCCTGGTCGATGCCCTCGTACCACCCCCAGGGCCTGTGGACCTGCTTGTGGACCAGATGCTCGCAGCGCTTTTCAGCTTTCAGGCGGTCGACCAGTTTTTTCACGTCCTGCACTTGGTCCTTGTTCGCCACCAGCACCACGTCGGCGGTTTCCACCACCACCAGGTCGGATACGCCGAGCATCGCCACCATGCGCGTTTCGGCGCGGACGAAGTTGTTGCAGGCGTTTTCCAGCATGACGTCGCCGCGGGCGGCATTGCCCTGCGCGTCCTTGTCCGCCACTTCCCATAATGCCGACCAGGCACCGATGTCGTTCCATGCCATGTCCGCCGGCACCACGGCGGCGCGGCGGGTATGCTCCATCACCGCATAATCGACCGATTCCGAAGGACAGGCCTCGAACGCGGCGGGGTCGAGCCGAACGAAATCGAGATCCAGCGTGGCGGCATCGAGCGCGGCACGGCTGGCCTCCAGGATGTCGGGGCGCAGGGTCTGCAGTTCATCGAGAAAATCTGCCGCCCGGAACAGGAACATGCCGCTGTTCCAGAAATAGTCACCGCTCGCGACGTACTGCTGAGCGGTATCCAGGTCGGGTTTTTCGACGAAACCCGCCACCTGGTACGCGCCGGCGCAGCCCGGCAGCGACGCGCCCTTGCGGATGTAACCGTAGCCGGTTTCGGGGGTCGCCGCGACAATGCCGAAGGTAGCCAGATGCCCTTTTCCTGCCGCTTCGGCGGCAGTGCGGATGGCGGCATGAAAGGCCGCGACGTCGCCGATCAGGTGGTCGGCCGGCAGCACCAGCATCAGCGCGTCGGGATCGTCGCGCGACAGCATCAATGCGGCCACAGCGATGGCCGGTGCGGTGTTGCGCCCCGCCGGCTCCAGCACGATGGCATGCGGCGCGGTGTCGATCTGGCGCATCTGCTCGGCAATCATGAAGCGATGCTCGACGTTGCACACCATCAGCGGTGCCGCCATTTCCGGCATGTCTGCCAGACGGCTGACAGTGTCCTGCAGCAGGCTGCGATCGCTGGCGAGCGGCAGCAGTTGCTTGGGCAGGGCCGCGCGGGACAAGGGCCACAGGCGCGTGCCCGAGCCGCCGGAAAGGATCACGGGATGGATGGTGGTCATATCGTGTGCTCTGCTAAAAAGTCATGTCGTCGATTGAGGCAAATTCCGTTCCAGGCACAGGGCGAGCGCGCTTTCCCAATCGGGCAGCCGCACCCCGAAAGTCGCTGCCAGCTTGCCGCAATCCAGTTGCGAATTGACCGGGCGCACGGCTGGCGTGGGGTAGCCGCAACCCGGAATCGCCGTGAGGCGGGCAAGCTTTCCACCCGTAGCGGCCAGCTGCGCCAGGATGGCTGCGGCAAAGCCGTGCCAGCTGGTGCGGCCGCCGCAGCTCAGATGATATATCCCCGACGTTGCAGCTCGATCGGGCCGGTCCAGCCAGCGCGCAATTGTCATAGCGCTGGCTTCGGCGATCAGGCGCGACCAGGTCGGCGCGCCGAACTGGTCGTCGACCACCGTCAGGACGTCGCGCTCGCGCGCCAGCCGCTGCATGGTGAGCAGGAAGTTGCGGCCGCGCAGGCCGTAGACCCAGCTGGTGCGCAGGACCAGATGCGGGGTGCCGCTACGCTGCACCGCCTGCTCGCCCGCCAGCTTGCTCGCGCCATACACGCCCAGTGGACTCGGCGCGTCCGCTTCCGTATAGGCAACGGGTTTGCGGCCGTCAAACACGTAGTCGGTGGAAAACTGCACCAATGGAACGCCGCAAGCGGCGAGTTCGCCCGGCGCGTCGGCGTTGACGGCATACGCCAGACCGGGCTCGGATTCGGCCTTGTCGACCGCGGTGTAGGCTGCCGGGTTGACGATCAGATCCGGCGCGATCGCCGCCACCGTGCGGCGGATGCTTGCCGTATCGGCGAGATCAAGGAGGCTGCGGCCGGCAGCGATCACCTCGCCCAGCGGCGCCAGCGTGCGCTGCAATTCCCAGCCCACCTGGCCGTTGACGCCGGTGAGCAGGATTCTCACGCAAATACCTCGCACTCGGCGAGCGGCAAGCCGGCCTGGTCCTTGGCGGACAACAGCGGCTCGCCCTGCAGCGGCCAGGCAATGTCGAGCGCCGGGTCGTTCCACAGCAGGCTGCGCTCGAACTGCGGCGCGTAGTAGTCGGTGGTCTTGTAGAGAAATTCGGCATGCTCGGACAGCACCAGAAAACCGTGCGCGAACCCCGGCGGAATCCATGCCATGTCGTGCGTGTCGGCCGACAGGCGGAAGCTGGTGGCACATCCGAAATGCGGCGAGCTGCGGCGCAGGTCGACCGCCACGTCGAACACCTCGCCCACCGCCACCCGCACCAGCTTGCCCTGCGGCTGCCGGGTCTGGTAATGCAGCCCGCGCAGCACGCCTTTTGCCGAACGCGAGTGGTTGTCCTGCACGAACTCGGCATTGATGCCGAGTTCGGCAAAGGCCTTGCGGTTATAGCTTTCGAAGAAAAACCCGCGCGCATCGCCGAACACCCTGGGGCGCAGCAGCAGCACATCGGGGTGCCGGGTGGCGATGACCTGCATCAGAACACCCGCTCGTTCAGCACGTCGATCAGGTAGCGCCCGTAATCGTTTTTCAGCAGCGGCTGCGCCAGCGCCTGCAATTGCGCGGCGTCGATGAAGCCCTGGCGGTAGGCGATTTCTTCCGGACAGGCGATCTTCAGCCCCTGGCGCTTCTCGATGGTCTGGATGTACAGCGCCGCCTCGATCAGCGAATCGTGGGTGCCGGTATCGAGCCAGGCCTGGCCGCGTCCCATTACCTGCACGTCGAGTTCGCCCCAGTCGAGATACTGGCGGTTGACGTCGGTGATTTCCAGTTCGCCGCGCGGCGATGGCTTCAGCGCACGCGCAACGTCGATTACCCGATTGTCGTAAAAATACAGGCCGGTGACGGCGTAGCGCGATTTCGGCCGGGCGGGTTTTTCCTCCAGGCTGACCGCGCGCCCGGCAGCATCGAATTCGACCACGCCGTAGCGCTCGGGGTCGGTCACCGGATAGGCGAACACGGTGGCGCCGTGCGCGCGCTGTCCCGCCGCCCGCAAATCCTGGCTCAGCTCATGGCCGTAGAAAAGGTTGTCGCCCAGCACCAGGGCGCTGGGATCGTTGCCGATGAAATCGCTGCCGATGAGAAAAGCCTGTGCCAACCCATCGGGCGCCGCCTGCACCGCGTACCGGATGCTGAGCCCCCACTGCGCGCCGTCGCCCAGCAACTGCGCGAAGCGCGGCGTGTCCTGCGGGGTGGAAATCAGCAGAATGTCGCGGATCCCCGCCAGCATCAGCGTGGTCAGCGGGTAGTACACCATGGGCTTGTCGTAGACCGGCAGCAGTTGCTTGGAGACTGCCTGGGTGACGGGATACAGGCGGGTGCCGGAACCGCCGGCGAGGATGATGCCCTTGCGTGTGCTCATGCCGGATGATCTGCGTAATTTCTGGAAACCCAGTTGCGGTATTCGCCGCTGGCGACGTGGGCCACCCAGTCCTGGTTGTCCAGGTACCAGGCCACCGTCTTCCTGATCCCGCTCTCGAAGGTTTCGCTCGGCGTCCAGCCGAGCTCGCGCCCGATCTTGCGGGCGTCGATCGCGTAGCGCCGGTCGTGGCCGGGGCGATCCTTGACGAAGGTGATGAGGCTGGCATGCGGCGTCACCGGCGATTCAGGATGGCGTTCATCGAGCATCGCGCACAGGGTCTTTACCACATCGAGATTGGTTTTCTCGCTGCAGCCGCCGATGTTGTAGGTCTCGCCCACCCTGCCCGCTTCCAGCACCCGCCGGATCGCGCTGCAATGGTCGCCGACGTAGAGCCAGTCGCGAACATTGCTGCCATCGCCGTAGATCGGCAGCGGCTTGCCCGCCAGCGCGTTGTGGATGACCAGCGGGATGAGCTTTTCGGGAAACTGCAGCGGGCCATAGTTGTTCGAGCAGTTGGTGGTCAGCACCGGCAGGCCGTAAGTATGGTGGTACGCCCGCACCAAGTGATCCGAGGCGGCCTTCGACGCCGAATAGGGGCTGTTCGGCGCATACGGGGTGGTTTCGGAAAACGCCGGATCGGCTGCGCCGAGCGAGCCGTACACCTCGTCGGTCGACACGTGCAGGAAACGGAACGCCGCCTGCTCGGCCGCGGGCAACCGGGACCACCAGGCGCGCACCGACTCCAGCAGATTGAAGGTGCCGACGACATTGGTCTGGATGAATTCGGCCGGGCCGTGAATGGAGCGGTCGACGTGGCTTTCCGCCGCGAAATTGACGATCGCGCGTGGCCGGTGTTCGCGCAGCAGCGCTTCGACCAGATCGCGATCGCCGATATCGCCCGCAACGAAAACATGCCGCTCGTCCTCGCGCAGCGACCGCAGGTTGTCCAGATTGCCCGCATACGTCAGCTTGTCGAGATTGACGACGGACTCGTTTCCCGCCGCCAGCCAGTCAATAACGAAATTGGCGCCGATGAAGCCCGCGCCGCCGGTGACCAGAATCATGCCGAACTCAGGGTTTGCCGGTTTGCCCGACAGGCTTTCCGGTTTGCGGGGCCGGCGCGAAACCACTGGCATATTCGATTTTTCCGCTGGCGCGCAGTTTTCTGATTTCGGCTTCCAGCAGGGTTTTGCGTTTCTCGCCCAGCACGACGCGCTCGATTGCGGCCCTGGCCTGCTCCAGCGTTGCGGGCTGCGCCTGGCTGCCCTGCAATTGCAGCACGCTGACACGATTCTCCCCCATCGGCACCACCACCACCTGGCCGTCCTTCATGTTGATCAACTGCGCCAGCATGGGGGCAGCAATCTGTTCCGCCGGCTTGACCGCCACGCCTGTCTTGCCGGCGATTCCCTGCCCACGCAGCCAGTCGGCAAACTCGGCCAGGGTGCGGCTCTGCTTGAGTTGCGCCTCGACCTCGGCAATGCGCGCCGGCGCCAGCTGCAGCTCCAGTTCCTGGATGCGGTATACCTTGCGCTGCGCGAACAATTCGGGATGCCGGGCGTAATAGTCCTGGATTTCCGTGTCGGCAGGCCGGGCCATGTCTTTGAACAGGCGTTCCATGTACGCCTCGACCAGCACCTGACGCTGCGCCTGTTGCATTGCCAGGGCGACCTCGGGAGCCTGGTCCAGCTTGGCCTTTTTGGCCGCGTGGCTGACCAGGTGCTGATCGATCAGGGCCTCCAACACCCTGCCGCGCGCTTGCGCGGCCTCGGCCGCATTCATCTCGCCCAGACGGGCCACTGCACGACCCAGCTCGACCTCGCTGATTGCGTCGCCGTCTACCGTTGCCGCTATGCTGTCCTTGGCGGTCGTGGCCGGCTGTTCGCAGGCGGCCAACGATAAGGCTGCAACGGCCACGAGAAAGGATGTGCGATGGATTTTCATTGACGCTCCGGTCATTCAGACGAATCGCCGGTATGGTGCGGGATTCCGCGGCGTTCGGCAAGTTGGGGGCGGTCGGCGGGCAAGGGCTAAAGAAAAAACGGTCAACGCCGTAATTCAGAATCACTACTTAGATTGAAACCATACGCCGCAGGCGCAAGCCGTTTGTTGGCTTGGATTCAGACTGTGTAGGATTCCTGGTACAGGGTTTATCCCTAGGCGCTCCTCCTCCTGCCGCACCGGGTTTTTTGCGGCGCCTCGGGCGCCGCTTTTGTTTTACGGCTCGCCGGACCGTCTTAGCGGCTCGACTCTTCAGCAAACGCCCTCACCCCGGCCGATATACGCGCTTGACTGAGCGCTTCGGCCGCCCTTTCCTTGGCCGTTTGCAGCCTGGCTGCCTGCTCATCTTTGGTGGATTGCGCCGCCAAAGCGACTTGCTCCTCGCGTTTGGCCTTCTCTGCCTGCTGCCGCTTCGCGCGCAACGCCTCCTGGCGCTCGCGTTCGACTTGCTCTGTCCGCGCCGCTGCCTCCAGGCGAGCCCGCGCCTGAGCGGCCTCGACGGCTTGTCGATGTTTGCTTTCCCTGATTGCCTGCTGGCGCGCCTGCTCCGCCTCTCGCCTGCGCTCCGCTTCCTCTTGCGCCTTCTGGGCATCGAGGCGGGCACGCGCCTCCTTGATGTCGGCACGGATCTGCGCCCCGGTCTGACGAATGCGCTCGCCTATCGCCGCCAGGTCATCGGCGGAGATGGCCGGGGTTTCGGGCACAGCCTTACCAGGTTCCGTGTCGGCAGCCTGGGCGCAGACTGACAGCAACATTGCCAGCGTGGCGGCGGCACGCGATGCGTAGTGGGCGTTCATGAATTTCCTTCCGTCTCGGCAAACAGACCGCAGGCATCGCTTTGCCCGGTGTTCCCCTCTTCATGAGATTGAAGGTGGGAGCGCCGCCAGCAACCCAATAGCGCCTGCCGCTAGGAAGGTTTACGGCCACGCATGCACGAAGCTTTACGGGAAATTACGCCGCCACGGCCTCTTCAAACTCCAGGCCGACCTTTCCGCTGGCGTCCAGATCGATCGTCACCCGCCCGCCGTGCGCCAGCTTGCCGAACAGCAGTTCATCGGCCAGCGCCTTGCGGATGGTGTCCTGGATCAGGCGTGCCATCGGCCGCGCGCCCATCAGCGGGTCGAAGCCGTGCTTGGCGAGATAGGCCTTCAGCGCGTCGGTGAACACCGCCTCGACCTTCTTCTCGTGCAGTTGCTCTTCCAGCTGCATCAGGAACTTGTCGACGACCTGCAGGATGACCGGCTCGGTCAGCGGCGCAAACGGAATGATCGCATCCAGCCGGTTACGGAATTCCGGCGTGAACATGCGCTTGATCTCGCCCATCTCGTCGCCGCTTGCGCGCGCACCGGAGAACCCGATCGTCGATTTGTTGAGCATTTCCGCACCCGCATTGGTGGTCATGATGAGCACCACATTGCGGAAATCGGCCTTGCGCCCGTTGGTGTCGGTCAACGTGCCGTGATCCATCACCTGCAACAGCACGTTGAAGATATCCGGATGGGCTTTTTCAACTTCATCCAGCAAAACAACGGCATAAGGATGCTTGTTGACCGCTTCGGTCAACAATCCGCCTTGATCGAAACCGACATAGCCGGGCGGCGCGCCGATCAGCCGCGACACCGCATGACGTTCCATGTACTCCGACATGTCGAAACGGATCAACTCCACCCCCAGCACATACGCGAGTTGGCGCGCGACCTCGGTCTTGCCGACCCCGGTTGGGCCGGAAAACAGGAAGTTTCCGATCGGCTTCTGCGGATTACCGAGGCCGCTGCGCGACATCTTGATTGCCGTCGCCAGCGCATCGATCGCGGCCTCCTGCCCATACACCACGGCCTTCAGGTCGCGATCCAGCGTCTTCAGCGAGTTCTTGTCGTCGGACGACACGGTCTTGGGCGGAATTCGCGCGATCTTGGCGATGATGTCCTCGATCTCGCGCGGCGTGATGACGCGCTTCTGCCTCGATTTCGGCAGGATGCGCTGCGCCGCGCCCGCCTCGTCGATGACGTCGATCGCCTTGTCCGGCAGATGGCGGTCGTTGATGTAGCGTGCTGCCAGTTGCGCCGCCGTGGTCAGCGCCGCCGCCGTGTACTTGACGCCATGGTGATCCTCGAAGCGCGACTTCAGGCCACGCAGGATCGCCACGGTTTCGTTGACCGAGGGTTCCGGCACGTCGATCTTCTGGAAGCGCCGCGACAATGCGTGATCTTTCTCGAAAATGCCGCGGTATTCCGTGTACGTGGTGGCGCCGATGCAGCGCAGCTGGCCCGACGACAAGGCCGGCTTCAGCAGGTTGGAGGCATCGAGCGTTCCGCCCGATGCCGCCCCGGCACCGATCAGGGTGTGAATTTCGTCGATGAACAGGATGGCACTGGGGTTGTCGGACAGCTGCTTCAGCACGCCTTTCAGACGCTGTTCGAAGTCGCCGCGATATTTGGTGCCCGCCAGCAAGGCGCCCATATCCAGGGCATACACCGTGCTTTGCCCGAGAATTTCAGGCACCGAGCCTTCAATGATGCGGCGCGCCAGGCCTTCGGCAATCGCCGTTTTGCCCACCCCCGCCTCGCCTACCAGCAAGGGATTGTTCTTGCGCCGGCGGCACAGGGTCTGGATCACGCGTTCCAGTTCCTGGTCGCGTCCGATCAGGGGATCGATCTTGCCGGCCAATGCCTGCGAATTCAGGTTCTGCGCAAAACTGTCGAGCGGCGAAGCCGCCGGGGCTTCGGCATTGGTTTCAACCGCCTCGTCGGGACGTATCGGCTCGCTCTGCGGAGTTTTGGTGATGCCGTGAGAGATGAAATTGACGATGTCGAGCCGCGTCACGCCCTGCTGGCTGAGGAAATACACCGCATGAGAGTCTTTCTCGCCAAACACCGCTACCAGCACGTTGGCGCCGGTGACTTCCTTCTTGCCCGATGACTGCACGTGCAGGATGGCACGCTGGATCACGCGCTGGAAACCGAGCGTCGGCTGGGTGTCGACCTCGCCCTCGCCCGTCACCTTGGGCGTGTGCTCCTCGATGAACTTTCCGAGCTGCTCGCGCATGGCCTCGATGTTGGCGCCACAGGCGCGCAACACTTCCACCGCCGACGGATTGTCCAGCATCGCCATCAGCAGGTGTTCCACGGAAATGAATTCGTGGCGCTTCTGCCGTGCGTCCATGAATGCCATGTGCAGCGTGACTTCGAGTTCCTGGGCAATCATCTAACTTTCCTCCATCGTACATTGCAGCGGATGCTGATGCTGCCGCGCGAAATCCACAACCTGCTCGACCTTGGTATGAGCGATATCCCTAGGATACACCCCGCACACACCCACACCTTCAGTATGCACTTTGAGCATGATTTGTGTCGCCCGTTCTTGGTCGATGCCAAAAAACTTTTTCAGGACAAGCACCACGAACTCCATTGGAGTGTAGTCGTCGTTCAGCAGCAACACCTTGTACAGGGGCGGCGGCTTTACTTTCGCCGCTGTTGGTTCCAGTAGGGTACTGCCTTCTCGCTTGGTTGCCATAGCAGGAATAAGCCCGAGTTACTGGCTTTATTTTGATGTGAAGGGAGGAATTTTCAAGCCCGCTGGAAGTAGGGCCAAGCGGTTCCGGATGAAAGCCTGAGCGGGGATCGCAGCCGGGGCCGGGATCATTCCGCTACAAATCAGGCACTTAGCAAACTGCAAGCCAACGATGCATCGGGGCCATTGTAACAAGCTTCAGCAGGCCCCTCTTGCTGTCTTTGCCCATGGCCCCTAAGGCCATGTCCGGACGCAGCGCCGACTGTTTCACGCGCACGTAACGCTTTCCGCCTATCGTGGGGGCATTTGCATTTCATTCCTCCTTATGAGCCAAGAAGAATTACACCTGCACCTGCAACAAATCCTGGCCAGCACAAGGCTGACGACCCTGTTGCAGCCGGTGCTCGACCTGTTCGACGGCCGGGTGATGGGCTACGAGGCCTTGTCGCGCGGCCCGTCGGACAGCCCGCTGCACGCCCCGCAGGCATTGCTGGGCGTGGCCGAATACCATGGTCTGCTGCCAGCGCTGGAATGGGCCTGCGTGCGCACGGCATTCAAGACATTCGCCAGGCTGAATCTGCCGGGGCGGCTGTTTGTGAACCTGTCGCCCCACAGCCTGCTCGACGCCGCCTTCACTCCGGATGCCATGCTGGCCGCGCTGGATGAAGTTGGCATGGCCGGCCATCAGGTGGTGATCGAGATCACCGAGAACGCCGCGGCGCTCGATTACGCCGACATGCGGCAAGCTGTGTCCCTGCTGCGCGCAGCAGGGATCGAGGTGGCCATGGACGATCTCGGCGAAGGCTTTTCCAGCCTGCGATTGTGGTCCGAGCTGAAGCCCGCCTTCGTCAAGATCGACAAGCATTTCATCAGCGGGATCCATCAGGATCCCCACAAGATCCAGTTCGTGCGCTCGATCAGGATGCTGGCCGAGGGCGCGCATTCCTGCGTGATCGCGGAAGGCGTGGAAAGCCAGTCAGAACTGGCGGTGCTGAAAGATCTGGGCATTCGCTTCGCGCAGGGCTATCTGATCGGCCGCCCCTCGCCGGTGCCGGTCCGGCTGCCGTCGAGCGAAGTGCAGGCATGCCTGCAATCCGGCACGGTCAGCGTATTTCCCGTGCCGCAGGCGCGCGATGGCCTGCGCATCTCGGCCGGCCGGCTGCTGGTGCCCGCTCCGTCCGTCCCCCCGCAAACCATCAGCGAGGATGTGCTTGAATTGATGGTGCAACGTCCCGAACTGCACGCCGTGGCTGTGGTCGACCAGCAAGGCGTTCCGGTCGGCATCCTGCACCGTCCGGCCCTGCTCGACCGGTTCCTCACCTTGTATGGGCGCGAACTGCACGGTCGCAAACCCTGCAGCGAACTGATGGACCCCGACCCGCTGATCGTCGACAAGGCCACGCACATGACAGAGTTGTCGGAACTGGTGGTCAAGAAAGGCAAGGAGGCCTTTACCCAGGGCTTCGTCATCACCGACGAAGGACGCTATCTGGGTCTGGGGTCGGGTTTCGACCTGATGCGCGAGGTGACCGAAATGCAGATCGCCGCCGCGCGCTACGCCAACCCGCTGACCGGCCTGCCCGGCAACGTGCCGATCCAGGAACACATGGAGCGCCTGCTCGCCAACGACCAGACCTTCGTCACGGCCTATTTCGATCTCAACCACTTCAAGCCCTACAACGACGTCTACGGCTTCCGTCGCGGCGACGACATCATCCAACGGCTTGCGCGCATCCTGCGCGAAAGCTGCAACCTCGACCTGGACTTCATCGGCCACATCGGCGGCGACGATTTCGTGGTGCTGTTTCAAAGCCTCGACTGGATGGAGCGTTGCCAAGGCATGCTGGACCGTTTCGATCGCGAATGCCTGGCCCTGTTCAACCCCGAGCACGTGGAAGCCGGCGGCTACCGCAGCGAAGACCGGCGCGGCGCCATGGCTTTTCATGCCCTGGTATCGTTGTCCGTCGGCGCAGTGCTGGTCGATCCCACCCACTTCCACCAATACCAGGAAGTGGCGCGCGCAGCCTCCGAAGCAAAACAGATAGCCAAGCGCGCCGACGGCAGCAGCCTCTTCATCGATCAACGCAGAATGCCATTTGGCCGACGGCTGGCGTCTATCAGTTCGCGCCTTCCGCTACCGTGACCGACCTCGAGGACCAGTTGAGCGCGAAGCAGTCGCAGCTCAATGCGATGCTATCCGTCGCGGGAGAGTCGAGCTTGGACTGTCTGGCCAGTTCCCTGGCGAATTACTTCTGGGCCTGCAGGTCGACGGCTGAGGAAATTGCTGACTTGACGGCGGAATTACTCCGTAGGAATAGCCTGGTTGGATGAGAGCGGTTCAGCACACCACCAACCCGGCCTAGCGCCGGGTTTTTGTTGACTATTCGGACCAATGCTTAGAAAGCTACTTAGGTGCCAACTGATTTGAATTTGTTATTATAAATCAACTGGTTATCAAATATATTGGCGGAGAGGGTGGGATTCGAACCCACGGTGAACTTGCGCTCACGCCTGATTTCGAGTCAGGTACATTCGACCACTCTGCCACCTCTCCGGCGGCGCGTATTGTAACCGAGTCGGACGGTTTGCTGGACGAAAATTTCGCACTCGGTCAGACTGCGCCCATGCCCACCATAAAAACAAGGGAATCGATCGGGAGGCTCGCTGCGCTGGCGTTGGTTTTGGCACTGGCTGCCTGCAGCCGTCCCCTACCCCCGCCCGAAGCCACCGGCGAGTTGCGGGTCGGCGCACGCAATAGCCCGGCCACCTATTACATCGCTCACAACGGCGAGGCCGCCGGGTTCGAGCACGACTTGATGGCGGCTTTCAGCCGGTCGCAGAACTGGTCGCTCAGCTGGACCGAAAAAAGCCGCCCCGAAGCGCTGTTCGAACTGCTCGACACGCACCAGGTCCATCTGGCGGCGGCGACCCTGCCGCTTGCGGTCGTGAAGGATCGCCACCTGATTGCGGGCCCGGTGCTGTTTGAAACACCGGTCCATATCGTTTACCGTGCCAGCGACAAACCGCCACGCGGCCTGGCGGACTTGCCAGGCAAAAGGCTGGCCCTGATTATCGGTTCCGGGCATACGCCCATGCTGATGCGCTTGAAACGCAAGCATCCGAAACTTGCCTGGTCGGCACTGGACAACGTCTGGCCGGAGGAACTGCTCGCGCAGCTGCAAGCCGGCAAATACGACGCGGTGGTCATCAACGGCATGGATTTCGATCCGATGCGCAATTTCTACCCTGAACTGGCGGTGGCGTTCGACATCGGCGATACGCAGAAAATCGTATGGGCGTTGCCCCCCCACAGTTCGCCGGCGCTGCGCAATGCGCTGGCGCGCTTCGTCGAGCAGGCGCGCAAGGACGGCACCATCAAGCGCATTTACGAGCGCTATTTCGGCCACGTCAAGCGGCTGGACAGCACGGACATCCTCGGCATCCTGCAGCGCCGCCGGCAACGGCTGCCCGAACTGCGCCAGCATTTTCACGAGGCACAAACGCTCACCGGTATCGACTGGCGCCTGCTCGCCGCCATCGGCTATCAGGAATCGCAATGGGACCCGTTCGCCACCTCGCCGACCGGCGTGCGCGGTTTGATGATGCTGACCGGGGAAACGGCCGATCGCATGGGAATCACCAACCGACTCAATGCGCGCCAGAGCATTCTTGGAGGCGCGCGTTATCTGCTCATGCTGAAAACAGCCCTGCCCGACCGCATCCCCGAGCCCGACCGCACCTGGCTGGCGCTGGCCGCCTACAACCAGGGGCAGGGACACATGGAAGACGCGCGCCGCATCGCGCAGGCGCGCAAGGGCAGCCCGGACAGCTGGGCCGACGTCAAGGAGGCATTGCCCCATCTAAGCCGGGGCACCTATGCCAAGGCGATGAAATACGGCTACGCGCGCGGCGCCGAGGCGCTGCATTTTGCCGAAAACATCCGCAACTATTACGACATCCTGCTGCGGCTGGAGCCGGAATACAACCCGTTGATCAATCTGGGCGACAGCGAGGAAGGCCCGGCTGTCGGGCCGGGCTGAATCAGACGGCCGTCAGCCGCTCCACCCCGCCCATCCACGGGTGCAGCACCTCCGGCACGCTCACGCTGCCGTCGGCGTTCTGGTAGTTCTCCAGAATCGCCACCAGCGTGCGCCCCACCGCCAGCCCGGAGCCGTTCAGCGTGTGCAGCAGTTCCGGCTTGCCCTGCCCCGCCTTGAAACGCGCCTGCATGCGGCGCGCCTGGAAGGCCTCGAAATTGGAGCAGGAAGAAATTTCGCGGTAGGTGTTCTGCGCCGGCAGCCACACTTCGAGGTCATAGGTCTTGGCCGACGAAAATCCCATGTCGCCGCTGCACAGGGCCATCTTGCGGTACGGCAGGCCGAGCTTCTGCAGGATCGCCTCGGCGTTCGCGGTCAGCGCTTCCAGCGCGGCGTAGGAATCCTCAGGCTTCACCATCTGCACCAGTTCCACCTTGTCGAACTGATGCTGGCGGATCATGCCGCGGGTGTCGCGGCCGTAGGAGCCGGCCTCGGAACGGAAGCACGGCGTGTGGGCGACGAACTTCAGCGGCAGCGCCTCGGCAGCCACGATCTCGTCGCGCAGCAGGTTGGTCACCGGCACTTCGGCGGTGGGGATGAGGTAGAGCTTGTCGGCATCCGTGCCGGGCTGATTTGAGTAGCGCGGCACGTGGAACAGGTCTTCCTCGAACTTCGGCAGCTGTCCGGTGCCGCGCATCGAATCGGCATTCACCAGATAGGGCACGTAAACTTCGGTATAGCCGTGCTCACTGGTGTGCACGTCGAGCATGAACTGGGCGAGCGCCCGGTGCAGCCGCGCCAGCGGCCCCTTCATCACCGAAAAGCGGCTGCCGGTGATCTTCACTGCGGCGGCGAAGTCGAGCTGGCCCAGTCCTTCGCCCAGATCGACATGGTCGCGCACCGGGAAATCGAAATGCTTCGGCGTGCCCCAGCGGCTGACCTCGACGTTGGCGGTTTCGTCCAAGCCCTGCGCCACCGACTCGTGCGGCAGGTTCGGCACCCCCATCAGGAAATCACTGAGTTCGGCCTGCAACTCGGAAAGGCGCGTTTCCAGCTGCTTCTGCTCATCGCCCAGCCCTGCCACCTCGGCCATCACCGCCGTGGTGTCCTCACCCTTGCCCTTCATCATGCCGATCTGCTTCGACAGGGCGTTGCGGCGGCTCTGCGCCTCCTGGGTGCGGGTCTGAATCGTCTTGCGCTCGGCTTCCAGCGCGTCGAAACGCGCCGCGTCGAAGGCAAAACCGCGCGCCGCGAGGCGCTCGGCTACGAGGGCTGCGTCACGGCGCAGCAACTGGATATCAAGCATGGGTGATTACAAGCAGTGCATTGAAAACGGAATTGTCCATGATCGCGTCGGGCAATGCCATCAAAGACCTGCAATGCCATTCAATTCGTCCAGCAACCACCCGGGAATATCCCGCTGAGCGTGCAGGACCCGCCAGATATCGATGTGGTCGGCGCGCTCGACATAGAAAACCAGATAGGGGTAATGCTTCAGCGGCCAGCTTCGCAATCCGGGTAGATTCAGCTCAAGCGCATATCGGGCCGAGCCCGTGGCCGGATGACGAGCGATGTGCGAATACGCCCGCTCCAGCGCATCGACCAAGCCGAGCGCTGCCTGCGCCGCGCTCTCGTTCAGATACCAGTCGATGGCCTCGTCTATATCCCGGTTGGCAAGCGCACGCGGGATGACGGGCTTGCCCTTCACCCGCCGTGTCCGCCGATGCGGCGACGCAAGCCCCCGAAATACGCGTTGTTTGCCGGGCCAGCCGGCGCTGAGGCTGCGCCCTCAAGCAGCAAACCGCGTAGATGCTGGCGCTCCTGATCTTTGCGGATCAGTTCGCGCACGTATTCGCTGCTGGTGCCGTAGCCGCGCTGCGAGACCTGTTCGTCGACAAAGGTCTTGAGTGCGTCGGGCAGGGAAATGTTCATCGTGCTCATGGCTTGATGCTAGGCAGTTTGGCAAATTTTGGCAAGAGACGGCTCAGGCCGCTTCGACCATTCCCACCGCCTCTTCCACGTCGACCGCGACGATGCGCGACACGCCCGGTTCCTGCATGGTGACGCCGGCCAGGTGCTGGGCCATTTCCATGGTCACGCGGTTGTGGGTGATGAAGAGGAACTGGGTGTGGTCGGACATCGCCTTGACCAGGTTGCAGTAGCGCTCGGTGTTGGCGTCGTCGAGCGGCGCGTCGACCTCGTCCAGCAGACAGAACGGCGCCGGGTTGAGCTTGAACATGGCGAATACCAGCGACAGCGCAGTGAGCGTCTTTTCTCCGCCCGATAACAAATGAATCGAGGCGTTTTTCTTGCCCGGCGGCTGGGCAAACACCTGCACTCCGGCGTCGAGCAGCTCGTCGCCGGTGAGGATGAGCCGCGCCTGGCCGCCGCCGAACAGTTTCGGGAACAGCTCGCCCATGTGCTGGTTGACGGTGTCGAAGGTTTCCTTCAGCCGCGCGCGCGACTCCTGGTCGATGCGGCGGATCGCGTCTTCCAGGGTGGTGACGGCTTCCAGCAGGTCGGCGCATTGCGCGGCGAGGTATTCGGCGCGCTCCTGCGCCTGGGTGAGTTCGTCCAGCGCGGCGAGGTTGACTGCGCCGAGTGCGGCAATCTCGTTCTGCAGGCGGTTGATTTCGGCCTGCAGCTGGGCCGGCCTGGGGCTGTCGGCCAAGCCGGATTCGAGGCTCGCCTCGTCCGCCGCGGCCTCGCGCAGCTGCAGTTCGAACTGCGACTGCATCAGCATGGCTTCCTGGTCCTTCAGCTTCAACTGCTCGATGCTGCGGCGCAGCGGATCGAGCCCCTGCTCGCAGGCCAGGCGCGCCTCGTCGTGGCTTCTTAATTGCGCGGTCAGGCCTTCCAGCGCGTCGCGCGCGGCGGCGAGCGCGGCTTCGGCCTCGGTGCGTGCGGTCAGCGCGAGTTGCAGTTCGACATCCAGCGCGTCGGCGGGCAGGCGCGCGAGTTCCTCGCGCGCCTGGGCGAGGTGCGTCTCGTCGGCGGCGATTTCCTGGTCGATGCGCGCCAGCGCGTCGCCGAGTTCTCTGATCTTGTTGCTGCAGGTGGTAAGCGCGAAGCCGGCCTCCTGGTGCCGCCGCTCGGTGGCGCGCTGCAGTTCGCGCGCCTCGAACACGGCGCGGTCGGCCTGGTCGCGCTGCTGGCGCGCGGCGTAGAGCGCCTCGCGGGCGGCATCGCCCTGCGTGCGGTAGTCCTTGAGGCGGGCCTCCAGCATGTCCAGCGTGGCGTGCTCGCTGGTCTGCTGGTGGATGACCTCTTCCAGTTCCTGGATGATCTGCGTCGCCCGGCTCTGCACCCGTTCCACCGCCTGCTGCAGACGCAGCAGTTCCATTTGCGCGGTGTGATGACGGCTCTGCGTCTGGCCGGTCTGCGCGCGCAGCGCCTGGATTTCGCGCTGGCGATCGCCGTGGCTTTGCTGGGCCTCGGCATGAGCGGCTTCGAGCCAGGTGACTTCCTCGCGCAGGCGCACGGCGTCATCGGTGAGCCGTTCGAGCTCGCGCCCGCGCGCGAGGATGCCTTCCACCGCCGTATGCGGGCCATGGAAGGTGACGCTGTGGCGGGTAAACAGATGGCCCTGCGGGGTGACGATGTATGCGCCGGGAGCGAGGCTGGCGCAGCGGGCGCGCGCGGCATCGGCGTCGTCGGCCCAGTAGCCGTTGGCGAGCCAGTCGGCAAGCGCCGCGCGGACCGCCCCGTCGTCGCAGGCGATCTTGCTGGCGAGGCTTTCCGGCGCGGCCGGTAGCACCGCGCCCTCCCCGGCCCAAACCGTGAGGCGGGCCGGCGGCGCATCGGCGAACCAGCCGGACTGCGCGTCGGCCGCCACCGCCTGCAGGCGTTCGCGCAGCACCGCTTCGACCGCCGCTTCCCAGCCGGGGGCGACGCGCAGTTTTTCCCACAGGCGCGGTGCGGCATCGAGGCCGCGGCTGCGCAGCCAGGCGCCGAGCTTCTCGTCGGCCTTGAGGCTTTCCTGCAGCTTCTTCAACGCGGCAAGTTCGGCTTCGGTCTGGTGCAGGGCCTTGCGCGCGGTTTCGAGTTCGCGCATATGCTGCGCGCGCGCGGCATCGAGTTCGGGCAAGGCGGTTTCGGCTTCCTTGAGGCCGGCCTGCGCAGCCGCCAGCGTTTGCGCCAATTCCTCGACCTCGACCTGTTTCTGCACCAGACCCGCCGTATCGGTTCGCGGTAGCTGCGCCTGTTCCTGGGCAAGCCTGCGCTGGCGCGTGTCCAGCTGTTCGAGCTGGCGTTTGGTGTGGCCGAGGCTGTTTTCGTCGACCTGGCGCGCCTGCTCGGCCTGCGACACCACGCGCTGCGCCTCGCCCACCGCCTGCTGCGCCTCGCGCAGCGCGGCTTCCTTCTGCGGCAGGGTGCTGTCGGTGGCCTGGCGCGCGGCGGCCTCGGCCTCCATCAACACTTCCTCCAGGCCGGGCTGCTGCGCGTTCACCTCGCCCAAGGCCTCCAGCGTGGCGGCACGGCGCGCCTGCTGCGCCTCGACGCGCGCGCCCAGGTCCTGTACCTGGCGATACAGGCGCTCGCGGGTGGCGTTCTGGTGCGCCATGGTCTGCTCGATGCGCGCGACCTCCGACTGCGCCTGGTAATACGTTGCCTGCGTGGTGTTGAGCGTGTCCTGCCCGGAGAACTGGGTCTGGCGCGCGGTTTCCAGTGTCGACTCGATGTGGCGCAGGCGCGCGGTCTCGGCTTCCAGCCTGTTCTGCGCCTCGGTGAGATCCTTGTCGATGCGCGCGCGCTGCTGCGCGGCGTCGTGCTTCCTGGCATACCACAGGCGGTGCTGGGAGAAGGTCAGGTCGGCCTGCAATTGCTTGTAGTGCTGGGCGACCTCGGCCTGCGCGGCGAGCTTTTCGACCTGGCTCCTGAGTTCGCGCTGGATGTCCTCGACGCGGTTGAGGTTGTCGCGCGCGTCCTTCAGCCGCGCCTCGGTTTCCTTGCGGCGCTCCTTGTATTTCGATACGCCGGCGGCTTCTTCCAGGTAGCCGCGCAATTCCTCGGGCTTGGCCTCGATCAGCCGCGAGATCATGCCCTGTTCGATGATGGCGTAGGCGCGCGCGCCGACGCCGGTGCCGAGGAAGAGGTCGGCGACATCGCGCCGCCGCACCCGCATGTTGTTGATGTAATAGGTGGAATCGCCGCTGCGGTCGAGCACGCGCTTGACCGATATCTCGGCGTATTGCGACCACTGCCCGGCAGCGCGGCCGAGTTCGTTGTTGAACGCCAATTCGACCGAGGCGCGCGACGCCGGCTTGCGGCTGGCGGAACCGTTGAAGATCACGTCCTGCATGGTTTCGCCGCGCAGATGCCTGGCCGACGATTCGCCGAGCACCCAGCGCACCGCGTCGATCACGTTCGACTTGCCGCAGCCGTTCGGCCCCACCACGCCGGTCAGCTGCGCGGGGACGGGGATCACGGTGGGATCGACGAAACTCTTGAAACCGGCCAGTTTGATGTGGGTTAAACGCAAGACGGCGGAACCTTAGCTTTTATAATGGGGTCTCCAAACGTCCTTGCGGGGACGTTTTTGTTGCCGCCATTCTACACCGAGCTTTTTTATGCCCTCCACGCCCGCCAAGACCCTCGAAACCTTCCCCAACCCGAAAGTTGAGCGCGACTTTCACATTCACATGGAAGTCCCTGAATTCACGTGTCTTTGCCCCAAGACCGGACAGCCGGATTTCGCCACGCTGATCCTCGACTACATCCCCGACAAGCAATGCGTGGAACTGAAGAGCCTGAAGCTCTACATGTGGAGCTTCCGCGAGGAAGGCCACTTCCACGAAGACGTCACCAACCGCATCCTCGACGACCTGGTCAAGGCGACCAAGCCCAGATATATGCGGCTCACCGCCAAGTTCTACGTGCGCGGCGGCATCTTCACCAACGTGGTCGCCGAACACCGCAAGAAAGGCTGGCAACCGGCGCCGCGCGTCGATCTCACGCAGTTCGAGCATCAGTCGAACACACGCGGATAATCCCTTGTATTTCCTCGGTATCGACTTCGGCACGTCGGGCGCGCGGGCCTGCGTGATCGACGCCGAAGGCGCGATCGTCTTCGAGGACACGCGCGACTTCGGCAGGCTGGAAGAATACGAGCGCGCCGGCATCTGGCGCGAGGCGCTGTGGGATCTGGTCGCATCGCTGCCGCCCGCGATCCGCTCGCAGCTGTCGGACATCGCGCTCGACGGCACCTCCGGCACCGTGCTCGCCTGCGACGAGGAACTCAGTCCGCGCCACCCGCCGCTGCTCTACAACGACGACCGCGCAGTCGACGAGGCCGCGCTGATCGCGAAAACCGCCGAGCCGGGCCACCCCGCTGCTGCCGTCACTTCGGGGCTGGCCAAGGTGCTGTGGCTGAAAAAGCGTCTCGGCCTCACCGGTGCGCGGCTCTATCTCAACCAGGCCGACTGGCTGTCGGGCCTCTTGACCGGCCGGGTCGGCATGACCGACTACCACAATGCCCTCAAAATGGGCCTCGACCTCGACGACCTGAAATGGCCGGCGTGGGTGGAATACCTGGCCGACATCGACTACCTGCCGGTGCCCATCGCGCCCGGCGCCCGGCTCGCCACCGTGTCGCGCCCGCGCGCGCGCTACCTTGGCGTGAATCCCGGCTGCATGGTGCACGCCGGCACCACCGATTCCATCGCCGCCTTTCTCGCCGCCGGCGTCAGCCGCAGCGGCGATGCCGTCACCTCGCTCGGCAGCACCCTGGTGCTGAAGCTGCTGTCCGACAGCCGGGTGGAATCCACCGCACACGGGGTCTATTCGCACTGGTTCGGCAACCGCTGGCTGGCGGGCGGCGCCTCCAACGCCGGCGGCGCGGTGCTGCGGCAGTTCTTCGACGACTGCCAGCTTGCCGCGCTCTCCGCACGAATCGACCCCGCCGTCGCCAGCCCGCTCGATTACGTTCCCTTGCCGCGCACCGGCGAGCGCTTCCCGGCCAGCGACCCCGCGCTGGAACCGCGCCTGTCCCCGCGCCCGGCAGACGACGCCGAATTCCTGCATGGCCTGCTGGAAAGCCTGGCGCGCATCGAGGCGCGCGGGTATGCCCTGCTGGCCGAGTTGGGCGCCACCCCGGCAGACCGAGTCGAGACCGCCGGCGGCGGCGCGCGGAACGCCGTGTGGACGCACATTCGCCAGCGCCTGCTCGGTGTGCCGGTGGCTTGCGCTGCCCACACCGAAGCCGCCTACGGCGCGGCGCTGCTGGCGCGCGATGGCCTGCAGCGCTTCGCTTCAATTCCTCAATAAAGCCCATTCCTCCGACTGCAAGACAGGGGTTTGTTCTATGTTGATAATGGTGTTGTGCTGCAGCAGGAACCTGTGAATCGCGCTTGATTCCGTTTCGCCCGCGGCCAAGTCCTTCAACAGCGAGGGCTGGAGGGTCGGTTTCGACCGCCTCCCGGCAAACGACGACAGCAACGCGCTGATCGCCTTGCTGTCCGCTCTGCAAGAGAGGCCGCCATGCATACTCCTACTCGAGAAGCCCACACCCCCGACCCGAAATGCTGCTGCTGCGGCCTCAGGCCACGACGTGCAAACGGCAACGATGTGCTGCGCCTGGTCGCCGTCGTGCTGCTCCTGCTGCCGGTGATTTTCATGCTTTGGGGTTGCCCGGCGCAGACCGGCCCCGAAACATCCGGATCGAGGGCTGGCCGTCTTACGACGGGATCGCGGTAGGAATGGCGCCTTTATGCCCGCCGGGTACCTTTTCACTGAAGGTCCGTTTGCAGGACAAGCCCAGTATCTGTTACTGGCGGTGAGGTGCTGAAGTCAAGGTTGATGGACACTTTTCCAGAAAGCCTGACGTAACCAGGTCTACTGGCGAAGTCGAGTCGGTACAGAGGTCGTCTCAAGTCCTTGGTGTACCCCTCATGACCAACCCGATGGAAACCGAGAATCTGGGCGGAAAGGTGCCGCGAGGCGTGCTGCTCTACGGCCCGCCGGGGACCGGTAAAACCACGCTGGCCAAGGCCATCGCCAAGGAATCGGGCTGGACCTTCATCCAGACCACCGGCCACAAGCTGCTGCGCGATCCCGACGAAGTTCGTTCTGTCCTCGATCGCGCGCGCGACCTGAAGCCGGCCATCGTGTTCATCGACGAAGCGGACGACGTTCTGAGCGAGCGATCCTACTCCGGCAACGCGGCGCTGACCAACGAGCTCCTGACGGCGATGGATGGCAACAGCTTCGGGCTGACGGATGTCATGTTCATCGGGGCGACCAACCATCCTGATGCGCTCGACTCCGCTGCGATCCGGGGCGGACGGCTGGGGTTCCACGTCGAAGTCGGCTTGCCGGGTCCGGACGAGTCTCGTCGCCTCGTGCTGGGGTGGTTCGCGCGCCGCAATCTGTCTCCCGAATCGGAAGGCTTCGATCTGGATGGTTTTGTTCTGGCCAAGGAAGGGCTCTCCCCCGCAGACCTCCTGCATCACCTGGAAGATTGGGCCAACGAGCGGGCCGCGCGGATCATGCAAGGGGCTCGGTGAGCCGCGCGCGGGCGGCCGAATCGACGAGCGAAAACCGATGCAAAAAGATCGTCGAGACGGAGTTGAATCCGGGTTTTGCACCGATAGAATTGTTTGTGTGACAGAGTTTTCGAGTATTTGAAACCGGATGTTTAGGCGTCCATAGCGATAGGGAATGGCCCGATCAGGGTAAGGAGAAAAATGATGAAGATGAATTTGAAAATTAAAGGCGTGGTGGCTCTGCTGGCTGCCGGTCTGGTCCTTGGTGGTTGTGCTTCGACCCGAGGCCTTGACACGCTGAATGTTGAAAAGCAGGTCAAAGCTGGCAATGGCATCGTCTTCGGCATGAAGGCCGGCGGAAAATCGGTTTCCGATATTTGCGACGCCTTTGCATCCGCAAACGATGAACGATGCAAGAACCCGAGCGATTATCGGGCTATCAATGTGCTGGTTGTGGACTTCCGCCTCGTGCCGAAAGCACCGCATGGCGTGGTGGCACTAGTGCCGAAGACGGCTGGCGAGATTCCCCATACCGGAATCGTCAAATTACGGCTGGACGGTTTCCGCCCGGCCTATTTCGAGGGTTTGGTTGCGGCGTCTCATAACGCTGACAAGGATTGCTATTACAGCAACAGCGCCGCGCACTCTGGCGTGGTTTGTCCCAAGCACAACTGGGATTACCGCAAAGACCTTGATCTGTAAGCAGAGCAAGGCGCTTTGCTCAAAAATAAAGCCCGGCTCGCACCGGGCTTTATTTATTCTTACGCTATCGCAAGGGGCCGCCTATTGAGACCAGGACATTGCGTTTGGCGCGGTGCATTGCTGCAGCGCGGCACCGGTCAAACCGTCCGCCTTGCATGCGGCGTAGCGGGCTCGCATATCCAACGTGGTGTTCACTTCCTGATAGGTGTCGCCGCGCCACATCTGCCCGGAGTCCTGACCCGCGTCCTGGCATTCCTCGTAGGTCTTGTTCTCGGCACAGGTGCCCTTGAAAAGCTTGGTCGAGCTGATCGTGTTGCTGCCCCAGCCGGAGACGATGTGCTTGTTGTGCACACCCTGTGCAAGACCTTTCGACTGCACCGACATGCTGCCGAGGTCGACCTTGAACACGCCATTTCCGGTTGAGCCGAAGAAGCCACCTTGGGCCTGCGTAATGCCTCCGCCCGAGTGCAGGGCCGTGGAGGCGACGGCATAGGCGACGCCGGCGACAGCACCTAGCCCGGCGGAGCCTAACCCTGTCGCGGTATATACAGAACCCATCAGGGCTGGTGCAGCTGCCGTCACAGCCAGCGCCACCCCCCACGTGACGACAGCCAGAATCACCGCAAAGAACGCGATCGACCACGACGACTGCTTGTGGACCCACTTGTAGACCATTTCCTCGTCCATCGGCATGTTGCCGCCTTTCCAGGGCGAGACGGCTACGCCGGAGATGGCGACGTGCGCTGGGTCGTCGCAGCTGGTGGTTTCGGTGGTGGTCTGAACGGCCGAGACGCAGATCGAGGCGAGCTGGGCGTTTTCCTGCTGAAGTTCGACGGGGGTTGCGACGTACCACTCGGGCTTGACCCAGCCCTTGACCGTGGTGGTGATCGTTTTCTTGAGGAAACCGCCGCTGCTCGATTGACTCTGCGTGGTGCGGGATTGCGAGACGGCGATGAAGCCGATCATCGCGCCGTAGTGGCGCATGGCGTGGCCGATGGCGACCTGCGCGCCGGTCCACGAGATGTTGTGGAAGACGGGGTCGAGGTTGTTCGCTCCCTTGAAGTTCTCGAAGGGGTTGTAGCCGGGCGAGCCATAGCCAATCTCTGCGGCGGTCCGATATTTCCCGGCGGCCTTCCACTTCTCTCCGTGCCATGGGGTGAAGTCAGCCTGGTCGATGTAGATGACCCCGTCCGGGCGCTTCTCGATACGATGGATCTCGACCGACAGCTCGCCGTTCTCGGGCGAGTACGCGGCGAAGACATAGGAGGCATTCGCCGGGAACCGGTTCATGCGGTCGGAGATCTGCCGCGAGGTCAAGCCGAGGCTGCCGGCGTCGGCGCGGCCGAGGGTGATCCAGCGTTCGCCGTCGATCATGTTGAGATCGAAGCCGCCGGAGCGATCCCAGACGACGGAGCCGAGGTTGCGCCAGTTGTCCCTTGGGACGGAGACGGATGTTCCGGCGTAGTCGATCCACTTGGCCGGGTCGCTGGCGTGGGAGGCCCAGCGATCCAGGATAGATCCGGACGGAGAGATGATCCATTGCGAGGTACCCGCCGCGACCCATCGCCACAGCACGCCCGTGAAAGGTGGCCGTGCTTGCAAGGCCGCTAAAGCCCCGCAGGGCGCCGATCCACTGCGGGCTGAAGCACGTAGCGTCAACAACCGCGTTCAGCCGACTTCGACGAACTCCAGGGTGTTGGCATCCGGGTCACGGCAGAACAAGGCCGCGCGCCCCGACCTGCTCGCGGTGTATTTCACCCCGGCCGCGTCGAGCCGGCTTGCCAGCGCTGCCATGTCCTTGACGCCCAGCGCGATGTGGCGGTCGCGGCCGCCGTGCTCGGGACGCAGCGAAGCCGCATCCGGGTTGGGCAACTGCATCAGGTGCAGCTGCTGCCCGTTGCCGAGTTCGTACCACTCGCCGGGGTAAGGCAGGTCGGGGCGGTTCGGGTAAAGCTTCAAGCCCAGCACCGCCTCGTAGAAGGTCTTCGCGCGCGCCAAGTCGGAAACCAGCAGGCCGGCATGCAACAGGGCACCGATCTCAGACATGGCGCGCCTCTTTCAGTTGCTGGTCTTCCATGTGCCCCGAAAAAAGGCTGGCGGTGACGATCATGGCGGCGCCGATCCATTCCTGCACCCCCATGCGCTCGTCGGACAGGAAGTAGGCCGCGATGGCGGCCACCACCAGTTCGAACAGGAAGATGACGATGGCCTGGTTGGCCGGCACCCGCGCCAGGCCGTGCTGCACGGCGTAGGTCATGCTGCCGATGGCGAAGCCGATGCCGATCAGCAGCAGCCAGGTGCCGGTTGCGGCGGTCGCCATGAAATCGAGTTCGGCCGGTCTGAGCGCCAGGCCGATCACCGCCAGCACGGCCACGCCCGCCCACACCGACACCGACTTGGCGCCTTCGGCCACCCCATCCAGGTGCCGGCTGATGACGTTGCTCGCTGCGAACATCACCCCGGCCGACAGGCCCAGCCACTCGGCGCGGTGGCCCGGCAGCGGCCATTCGCCGGGCTGCCACAGCATCACCAGCGCGCCGCCCGCCGCCAGCGCCATCACCGCCCAGCCGGCGCGGTTGAGCTTTTCATGCAATAAAACTCGTGCGAACAGCACCGTCCACAGGGGCGACAGGTAGAACAGCAGCAGCACGCGCACCACCTCGCCTTCGAGCACCGCCAGCACGTAAGCCAGATTGGTCCAGCCCGCCGCCAGCCCCAGCGCCGACAGCCACAGCCAGTGTCCGCGCGCAGCGCGCAGCGCGCGGACATGCAGCCAGCCCAACAGCAGCAGCGGCGTCGCATAGGAGAAGAACCCCGACGCGATGCCGCCTACTCCGGCTTGGTCCAGCAGGCGATAGGGGTACCACACCAGCCCCCACAGCGTGGCCGCATAGACCAGACTGGCGATGGCAAGGGTGCGCTGCAAGGGAATCGACGGCATAGGGCTTTATAATGAAAGACGTAAATGAAACCTGTACTGCAATGAATCCGCGCCTCGAACTGCTCCACCCCTATCCGTTTCAAAAGCTGCGCGAACTGTTCGCCGGAGTGACGCCGAATCCCGACCTCGCGCCAATCAACCTGTCGATCGGCGAACCTAAGCACCCGACGCCGCAATTCATCAAGGACGCGCTGGTCGCCGGACTGGACGGGCTGGCGAATTATCCCATCACTCAGGGTTCGGATGCGCTGCGCGGCG
>NCIH01000028.1:0-27870 GCA_002281975.1 Hydrogenophilales bacterium 17-64-11
ATCCACCGAATAACCAGAAAAACCGGCGGCTTGACGGTTCGTTTATCCAGGAACGCGTTGAAACGTACTCAAAAGTGAATTGTTCAGCGCTTCCTTAAATCTCCCGCCCCGTTCGCTGCCGGATTTCTGGCCGACTTCAGGCGTGCGGCCAGCACGCGTCTTGCACTGGTCAGCCTGCCGGAGATCGGCGTCTTTGTCTGGCTGCTGCTGCTGGTGGCCGCGCCGGTCCTGATTTTTCCGCAGGTACCGCTTGCCTACCAGAAGCAGATCTTCGTCGAGCAGCAGAGCCACCTGCTGATCGAGGCATTCTGCGGCCTGACGGCATTGACCATTGCCGGCATGATCCTGTCGACCTGCCTGAAGCGGCGCGACCCCAGCATGATCCTGTTCGGCCTGGGTTTTCTGATCATGGGCGTGTTCGACATGCTGCATGCCTGGACCGATCCCAATACCCATCAGGCGGGTTTTGTCCTGTACCACACGCTCTCCACTTTTCTGGGCGGCGCCTTCATTTTCGCCGGCGTGGCGGTTCGGGTCGTGGTCGAGCGCAATCATGGCTTTTCCCGGGCGGATCTGGCGACCCTCATGGTCGGCATGGCAGTGGTCCTGGTGGTGGCGGCGCTCTACCGCTACTCCATCCCGAGCCTGTTTCCCGATTCCGCAAGCAATTTCCGCTTTTCCACCGTCCTCCATGCGACGCATTATCTGGCCGGGCTGTTCTATGCGCTGGCGGCCATCGCGTTCTACCGCTATTTCCGCGAGCACCACCAGATACTGGCGCTGCTGGTGTTCAGCCTGCTGGTGGTGTTTGCGCAAAGCGCCTACCTGTTCAGCTTTTCCAGCATGTGGAACCTGGCCTGGTGGATGTGGCACGGCGTCAAGCTGCTGTTTTACCTCGGCATCATGCTGTCGGTATTCGTCGGCTTCCTGCTGGCGCTGCGCACGATCGAGACGTCGCGTTATTCGCTGGCCCAGGTCAATCGCCGGCTGAAGCTTTCCAAGCAGGAAATCCGCCACGTCAACCAGCAACTCGAAATACGCAACCGCATGGTTCAGGAAGCGATGCGCTCGCTTGAGCTGGATCACACGCTTGACGTGGTGTCCAGGGCCATCCATCAGCTGCTGGGATTCACCAGCTGCGAACTCATTCTGCGCATACCCGAGGATGAGGTGGACGAGTTCGATCGCCGCGCGCTGCATCTGAGCAGCCGCTGGCCAGTGCGCGCCCTGCGGGCCGAGTCCGCTTGCTATACGGCCATCTGCCATACCCTGCATGCGGCGAAAGACGTGTTCGAATGCGGCCACCGCGATGAGTCGGGCCGCCTCTCCCTCTGTCTGTCGCTTACCGCCAACGGCCAGGAAGTCGGCCGCCTGCGCCTGCGCGCCAACGATCGGGGCGCGGAGAAGCAGGACCTGAGCGGATTGCAGGCACTGGCCGTGGAGGTGGGGGCGATCGTGCACAACGCGCTGCTTTACCATCAATGGCTCGATGCCAACGATTTCCGGCTGGCGCTGCTGCGGGTTTCCACCATGCTCACCTCCACCCTGGAACTGGATCGGGTGCTCGAGGCCGTGTGCAAGGAAAGCGCCGCATTGCTCGAAAGCGACGGTGCAATGGTGTGGCTGCCGAGCAGTGAAGACGGCGCGTTCTACCTGGCGGCGAAATGGTTTGCGCAGCCGGACCAGCCGGTATCGGACGAGCTCGAGGTCTGGTGCGGCAATGGCAAGCTGTGTTCCACCCTGCTGCAGGGCATCAGCGGCCGGTATCAGCCCCTTGGCATCCTGTGGAACGACGCCAGTCAAACAACCCCGTTCACCCGGCCGAGCGGTTGTCCCTGGGAGGCACTGGCCCTGTTTCCGCTGCTGGACGGCGAAAACCTCATCGGCGTGATGATGCTGGCACGCAAGGCGCACGTGCGTTTCAGCGCCGTCACGCTGGACAAGGGCGAACTGCTCGCAGGCCAGGTGCGCATTGCCATCAACAACGCGCGCAGCTACAAGCAGCTGGCCGAATTCAACCAGCAGCTCAAGCTGGCCGAAGCGGACAAGATACGCAGCGAGCGCATGGCGGTGATGGGCCAGCTGGCCGCCTCGGTGGCGCACGAAGTGCGCAATCCGCTGTCCGCCATCAACAACTGCCTGGCGGTGCTGCGGGCGGACAGCAGCGAAAACTCGCGCAGCCGGGCGGCGCTGGAAATCATCCAGGACGAAGTGGAGCGGCTGACCAACCTCACCAGCAACTTCCTGTCTTTCGGCAAGCCGCGCGCGTCGGTCAGCAAGCCCATCGTGCTGGAACTGCTGGTAAAAAAAGTCTGCGGCCTGCTGGAGCGGCATATCAGCCAGGAAGAACTTTCCATCCAGGTGGGCTTGACTATCCAGCCCACCTCCTCGCTGTTGCTGTTCGACGCCGACGGCCTGGAGACGGTACTCTGGAATCTCCTGCTCAACGCGTCCCAGTCGATCCAGGGAGCGGGCCGCATCGATGTCGCGCTGCGGCGTTACCCGGGGTATTTCCTGCTGGCGGTGAGGGATTCCGGCAAGGGTATCGCCCGCGAAGACCAGGCGCGGATTTTCGAGCCGTTCTATTCGCAGCGCTCATTGGGTGCCGGCCTGGGGCTGGCCATTGTGCTGCGCCTGGTGCGGGAATGGGAGGGCCGTATCCGGCTGCGCAGCCGGGTGGGCGAAGGCACGGCCTTCTTCCTGCGCGTGCCGGTTCGTATCGAGGAAACCTTCGACCGGCGCGAGGTCGCCTGATGCGCATCCTGCTGGTAGACGATCAGAAAAGCCTGCGCCGTAGCCTTTCGCTGATGCTGCAGGGCGCCGGTTTCGAAACCGACGAGGCGGAAAGCGGCGAGGGGGCGCTGTCCCGCCTGGGCAATCAGAAGTACGACCTGGTGATTACCGACTTGCGCATGGACGGGATGTCCGGCGTCGATCTGCTGCGTGAAATCAAGCGTGAAAACCCGGCCCTGCCGGTGATTCTCATCACCGCCTACGGCAGCATCGATTCCGCGGTCGACGCCATGCGCCTGGGCGCCTTCGATTACCTGACCAAGCCTTTCCGCGAGCAGGACATGCTGGAGAAAATCCACGCCAGCCAGGCCATTCCCGCGGCTGCGGCGTGGCCGGCCGTGGCCGCGCCGCCCCGCGAAGCGGAGGATATCGTCGCCGAAACCCCGCAGATGCGTGCCACCCTGATCAAGGCGGAGCGGATCGCGCGGACCGACATCAGCGTCCTCATCACCGGCGAAACCGGAACCGGCAAAACCCGCGTGGCGCGCTTCATCCACCAGAACAGCGCCCGCCAGCAGGCGCCCTTCGTCAGCATCAACTGCGCCAGCCTGCCGGAAAACCTGCTGGAGAGCGAACTGTTCGGCCACGTCAAGGGCAGCTTCACTGGCGCCACGGAATCGCGCGCGGGACTTTTCGAGGAAGCGGACGGCGGCACCCTTTTTCTGGACGAAGTGGACACCCTGTCGCCCGCCATGCAGGCCAAACTGCTTTCCGTCCTGCAGGAAAAAATTATCCGCCGGGTCGGCTCCAACAAGGGCAAGAAGGTCGATATCCGCATCATGTCGGCAAGCAACCAGGATCTCAGCCTGCTCATCGAGAAAGGCCATTTCCGTTCCGACCTGTATTTCCGTCTCAACGGCATACGCCTGCACCTGCCGCCCCTGCGCGAACGCGGCCAGGACCTGCAGAATCTGCTGCAGCGCTTTCTTGCCATTTACGGCGACAAGTACGGCCGCAGCGGCCTTCGGCTGACGCCGCGGGCCGAAGCCTATGTGTTGGGATATCCCTATCCGGGCAATATTCGCCAGCTGGAAAGCTTCGTGGAGCAGATGGCGGTATTTGCCGACGACGCCGGTCACATCGACGTCGACGCCCTGCCGGAGGATCTGCTGCAGCAAGCGGCGCCCCTTGCCGTGAAAAACGGCCATGCCGAGTTGGCCGAGGGCAGCGGCAGCATCGCCGATTCGGAGCGCAGGATGATCGAGGCCACCCTGCAGCGTTCCGTCAACATCGGCGAGGCGGCACGCGTGCTGGGAATCGGCCGCACCACGCTGTGGCGCAAGATGCGCGAATACAACCTGCATTTCCATCCGCACGGTCGCAATCGCTGAACGTTTCCGCCCCGCCCGATTCTGGTACGGGGTTTGCTTTTCCAGACTGCGGGGGCATTGTGCCCACCGTTTTGGAACACACAAGGAGACGGAAGCATGTCCGCCAAGCATTTTTTCACACCCTGGGGCCTGGCCCTGGCCGCCCTGCTGTTTTCGCTGCAAGCGGCGCCGCTGTGGGCGAAGGAGCCCGCCGTCCTGGCGACCCCGGTCAAATATGAAGTCACCCTCGACGACAACTTGCCGGCGGTGCGGGACATGCTCGTCTCGGCCCTCGAAGCCAGGAATTACGCCATCATCAATATCCTCAACGTGCAGGAAGGCCTGGCCAGCCGGGGCATCGAGGCGCATCCGCTGCAGCTCGTCGAGTTCTGCAACCTGACCAAGGCATACAGCATCACCCGCAACGTGCCCGACTTCGAGATGTTTGCGCCATGCCGGCTCGCCCTGTTCGAAAACGACGGCAAAACCACGGTGATGGTGCATCGTCCCGCCCATGTGCTGTCGATTCTGGCCAAGAACCCGAAGCTGTCCAAGGAAGGCAAAGCCAATCTGGAACAGTTCGACCGCGATCTGAAAGCGATGCTGACGGAACTGGCAAGCGGAGGGTTCTGAACCTCCGCATTCCATTATGAAACATGAAGGAACATGCCGTTCGGCTGGCTTCCCAAGGAGACAATGATGCGTGCTTCCATGCAATCCGTATCCCGCATCCGCCGCGGCGTCCTGCCGCGCGCCCTCGCGGCCGCCGGCCTGCTGTTCGGTGCCGGGCCGGTGCCCGTGGCCGCCCACGAGAATATGATGACGTCCACGGCCGTTCTGGCGGCGACGTCAGGCAGTTCCGTCAGCGGGTCGCTGAAGTTCCGGGAGTCGAAGGATCGCGTCGTGCATATCAGCGGGACGGTCGAAGGGCTGACGCCGGGAAAACACGGTTTTCACATCCATGTGAACGGTAATTGCGATTCGCCCGACGGCATGGGCGCCGGCGGCCATTACGCGCCCACCGGCGGCCGTCACGGCGCGCCCGGCAGCAAGGATCGCCACCTCGGCGATCTCGGCAACATCGAGGCCGATGCGGACGGCCGGGCGGCGGTGGACGTGACGGCGCACGGCATCAGCATCGCGCTGATGGGCGCGGCATCCGTCGACGGCCGCAGCATCGTGATCCATGCCAGGGAAGACGACTTTTCCGAGCCCGCCGGCAATTCGGGTGCCCGCGTGGCCTGCGGCGTGATCGAGTCGGACATGATGCGCATGTAGCCGCCCGCTCAGGCGGGGTGGCGATGCGTCAATATGCCACATTCCCGCACCGTCCGGCGCGGGGTAAGCTTCGGCGCCACGAGGTCAGGAAAGACGGATTAGGTGTCAGATGGCTCAATTTAGTTTTGTATTGCTGCTGGCGGCAACGCTGGCGACCCAGCCGGCCGCGGCGACGGAGCATCGCCACGATGCGAAGCCGCAAGCGGTCAAGCCGACCCTGGCGGTAGGCGCGACGCTCGACGGCAGCGGACGCGTATGGCTGGCCAGGGTGGAGAACCAGCAGCTCTGGGTTTCCCGGTCGGACGACGGCGGACAACGTTTCTCCCGCCCGGTTGCGGTTTTGTCCGCGCCGGAAGACATTGCCGCCAACGCGGAAAACCGCCCCAAGATCGCCGTTGCGCAGGACGGCACGGTGCTGCTGAGCTGGAGCCAGTCGCTGCCGAAACGATTCACCGGCAACGTCCGCTTTGCCCGCTCCACCGACGGCGGCCGCAGTTTTTCCGCGCCGATCACCCTGAACGACGACGGCCGCATCGGCAGCCACAGCTTCGATTCGCTGGCGATCGATGGCGCGGGCCGGGTGGCGGTGGCGTGGCTGGACGGGCGCGACCGCGATGCGGCCCGTGAAAAAGGCGGCACCTTCGCCGGTTCGTCGGTCTACTTCGCGCAATCCGCCGACAACGGCGCCCATTTCAGCGCCAATCGCCGGCTCACCGAGCATACCTGCGAATGCTGCCGTACCGCGCTGACCTGGACCGCGGAGGGCCCGGTGGCGCTGTGGCGCAACCTCTACGGCACCAACACGCGCGACTTCGCCCTCGCCAATCTGGATAGCGGCAAACAGCGCCGCGTCACCGACGACGAATGGCGGATCGACGCCTGTCCCCACCACGGCGGCGGCCTCGCGGTCGACGCCCGCGGTGCCCTGCACCTGGTCTGGTTTACCCAGGGCAGGACGCGCCAGGGGCTGTTCTACAAACGCATCGCGGACGGGCGCGAGTCGCCGCCCATGGCCCTGGGCAATCCGGCGGCCCAGGCAGGCCATGCGGCGGTGGCGGCGGCGGGCAGCACGGTGCTGGTCGCCTGGCGCGAGTTCGACGGGCGCGCCTACGTCGTGCAGGCTATGCACTCGACCGATGGCGGCGCATCCTGGAGCGCGCCGCGGCGTCTGGCGGAATCCGGTGGCGCGGCCGACTATCCGCTGCCGCTGACCGACGGCGCGCGCGCGCTGGTGGTGTGGAACAGCGCCAGCGAAGGCGTGCGCGTTCTGCCGCTTGAACTGGGTAAGCCGCAATGATCCGGCGCCTGCTGTTCGGGATGCTGGCGGCGCTGGCTCTCGCCGCGCCGGCCGGTGCCGGCGAGCCGGCTGCGTTCACCACCGACAGCCTGGCAAAGATCAAGGCGCAGTATGCCGGCCGCCCCTTCATTCTCAACTTGTGGTCGGTCAACGAATGCAGCTATTGCATTGCCGAACTGACCCTGCTGGGCAAGCTGGCAAAAACGCAGAAACGCCTGCCGCTGGTGCTGGTGGCGACGGATACGCCCGACTATGCCGCGGCCATGCAGAAAACCCTGGCTCCGCTCGGCCTGGGTGGAGTCGACAGCTGGGTGTTCGACGACCCCATTCCCGAGCGGCTGCGCCATGCCATCGATCCGTCGTGGTACGGCGAATTGCCGCGCACCTATCTTTACGACGCGCAGCATCAACGCGAAACCGTTGTCGGCGTGCTGAGCGAGCAGCGCCTGCGCGCCTGGCTCAGGAAGCACAAGCTGGCCAACTGATTCAAAAATAACGGAGGAAGTATGAAGCTGAACCCCATTCCGCTTGCGCTGGCGGGCATCCTGTGCGCGCCCGCTGCCTCGGCGGCGGACCCGGCCGAGGCGGCGCTGCCGGAGATGACGGTGACCGGCACCCGCGAAGGCGAGCTGCTGAGCGAGACCCCGGCGACGGTCGGCGTCGTCAGGGAGCAGACGCTGCGCGAAACCCGGCCCACCCACCCGAAGGAAATCCTCAATCAGGTGCCCGGCGTGTGGGTCAGCAATCTGTCGGGCGAGGGCCACTCCACCGCGATCCGCCAGCCGCTGACGACCAGCGCGGTCTATCTCTATCTCGAAGACGGCATCCCGACGCGTTCCACCGGCTTCTTCAACCACAACGCGCTGTATGAGATCAACGTGCCGCAGTCGGGCGGAATGGAAATCATGAAAGGCCCGGGCAGCGCGCTGTACGGATCGGACGCGATCGGCGGCACGATCAACGTGCTGACCCGCACGCCGCCGAAGCAGGCCGAATTCGAGCTGAGCGGCGAAGCCGGGTCGTACGGCTGGGGCCGCATCCTGATGGGCGGCGGCAACGCACACGGCGACGACGCCTGGCGCGCCAGCCTCAACCTGACGCGCACCGACGGTTGGCAGGACAACGCCGGCTACGACCGCCAGACCGGTACCGCGCGCTGGGACCGCGCGCTCGGCGATGACGCGCTGCTGAAAACCGTGCTGTCGTTTTCCAAGGTCGACCAGCAACACGTCGGCAAGCTGAGCGCGGGTGAATTCACGGCCACGCCGCGCGCCAACAATGTGCCCTTCTCCTTCCGTCAGGTCGACGCCTTCCGCCTGTCGACCGCCTATGAAAAGGAAACCGCCAATTCGCTGCTGTCGATCACCCCCTACTTCCGCGACAACAGCATGGAGATCCTGCCGAACTGGAGCGTGGCCTACGACCCCAGCCAGTACGTCACCAAGAACAAGTCCTTCGGCTTCCTCGGCAAATACCGCCGCGATTTCGAGCCGCTGCGCGCGCGCCTCATCGTCGGCCTGGACGTCGACTACAGCCCGGGGTCGCGCGACGAGGATTCGGTCCGCCTCGACGGCGGGAACGTGACCAACACGCTCGGCGGCAGGACCTACCGCCTCGCCGCGGTCGCGCCGGTGCAGATCTACGATTACGACGTGACCTACCGCGGCATTTCGCCCTACGTCCACGGCGAGGCCTCGCTCACCGACAAGCTGCGCCTGAATGCCGGCCTGCGCTACGACGACATGCAGTATGACTACGACAACAAGTTCAACAACGGCGTCGCAGGCGCGACCCAGGGCGCGGCGGGGCTCTTTCCGGGCAACGGCTGGTACGGCCACGTCGCCAGCACCAAGGTCGGCTACAGCCACTGGGGGCCGAAGCTGGGTGCGACCTACGCCTTCAGCGAGACGCTGAACGGCTTCGCGGCCTACAGCAATTCCTTCCGCACCCCGTCCGAAGGCCAGGTGTTCCGTGGCAGCAGACAGAATTCACCGGTCCTGGCCCAGGCCGCGGCCGAATCGCTCTTGAACCTGAAGCCGGTGATCGTCGACAACTACGAACTCGGCCTGCGTGGCAAATCCGGTGCGCTGCGCTACGAGGCGTCCGTGTATCACATGATCAAGAAGGACGACATCGTCAGCTATAGAGACCCGGTCACCGACCAGAGGATTGTGGTCAACGCCGGCGAGACCGTGCACCGCGGCATCGAACTCGGCCTCGGCCTGCCGCTGGCGCAGGACTGGCAGCTCGACGCCAGCCTCTCCTACGCCAAGCACAGCTACGAAGAGTGGGTTGCGCTCGTGAATGGTGTAAACGTTGATTTCAGCGGCAAGGAAATGGAAACCGCCCCGCGTGTGATTGCCAACACACGCCTGAGCTATGCTCCGGCCACCCTGAACGGCGGCCGCGTCCAGCTCGAATGGTTCAGGCTCGGCAGCTACTGGCTGGATGCCGCCAATACCGGCAAGTACGGTGGCCATAACCTGCTCAACCTGCGCGCCAACTACCCCTTCGGCAAGGGCATGGAAGTGTTCGGGAGCATCAGCAACCTGTTCGACAAGCGCTACGCCGAGACCGCCGACGGCACCGGCGCGGCGCCGACCTACACCGCCGGCCTGCCGCGCATGGCCATCCTCGGGCTGCAGGCGAAGTGGTAAGCCGGGCCATGGGCAAGCGGGGGGCGTGAACCGGATGCCGCGGATGGACTGGAATCGTGCGGCGGGCCTGCTGGTGGTGCTGGCCCTGCACGGCGGCGTGCTCTATGCGCTGTGGAGCGCGCGCGTGATTCCGCCGCCGGCCGAGGCGGTGACGCTGTTCGTGAATTTCATCAATCCGCCGCCTCCGCAGCCCGCGCCACGCGTCATCCCGCCGCCGTCACCCAAGCCGGTCAAACGGGAGCCGCCGCCCAAACCGGTCAAGCCGCCGCATTACCACCTGGCGGCGGAAGCGCCGGTGGCGACGCCGCAGGAAGCGGTGGAACCGCTGCCGCCACCCGAGCCCGTGGTCGAGCCGCCGCCTGTCGTAGCCACGCCCGCGCCCGCACCCGTGCAGGCGCCGTCCCCGCCGGCGCCGCCCGCCCCGCCGCCCGCGCCGCCTAAACCGGCCGGGCCGGTGACGCTGGCGGCGGAGTTGGCGGTGAGCTGCCCCGAACGCCGGCCGCCCGTCTACCCGCCGATGTCGCGCCGACTCGGCGAAACCGGCAAGGTCGTGCTGCGCGTCGAGCTGGACGAAACCGGGCGCGTGAGTACGGCGCAGGTGGCGAGCAGCAGCGGCTCCGCCCGCCTCGACGCCGCCGCGCTGGCGGCAGTCAAAAGCTGGCGCTGCACCCCCGCGCAACGCGACGGCCAGGCCGTCCGCTCGGTGGCGACCCAGCCATTCAATTTCACTCTGGAAGGACGTTGATCATGGAAAACAGCCTGGGCTTCGCCCATTTTCTCGCGCAGACCGATACGCTCGGGCGCATCGTGCTGCTGCTGCTGCTCTCGCTGTCGGTGGCAAGCTGGTATCTGATCGTGACCAAGGCGCTGGCGAATTATCTGGCGGGGCGCCGCGCCGAGGCTTTTCTCAAGCAGTTCTGGGCGGCCGATTCGCTGCAGGATCTGGGCGCCGCGCTGCGCCGCCAACCGGTGGACAACGCGTTTGCCGAACTGGCGCATGATGCGCTCGAAGCCGCCCACGACAACCACCAGCACGGCATGCAGAAGCTGGCCGCAGCCGGCGGGCTGAGCGAGTTTCTCACCCGCCTGTTGCGCAACGGCATCGACCAGGAAGCGATGCGCGTGGAGCGCGGCCTCACGGTGATGGCGTCGGCCGGTTCCGCCGCCCCCTACATCGGCCTGTTCGGCACCGTGTGGGGGATTTATCACGCGCTGGTCAATATCGGCCTGTCGGGCCAGGGCACACTGGACAAGGTGTCGGGCCCGGTGGGCGAGGCGCTGATCATGACCGCGGTCGGTCTGGCCGTGGCGATTCCTGCCGTGCTTGCCTACAACGCGTTCAATCGCCGCAACCGGGTCTGGCTGGCCAAGCTCGACGCTTTTGCGCACGATCTGTACACGGTGATCACGGTAGGCGAGAAGGCCAACAGTTCGGCCGGCGAGGGGCGCCCGTTGCGTCCCGCGGCGAAACTGGAAGCGCGCGCCGCTGCGGAGGGTTGACGACATGGCCATGGGAAGTCTCGATCCGCGCCGGCATCAGGGCCCGATGTCGGAAATCAACGTCGTGCCGCTGGTGGACGTGATGCTGGTGCTGCTGGTGATCTTCATCATCACCACGCCGCTGCTCACCCATTCCGTCAAGATCGATCTGCCCAAGGCCAGCAGCACGCCCAATATCACCCGGCCCGAGCATATCGAATTCGGCATCCGAGAGAACGGCGCCCTGTTCTGGAACGGCGCGCCGGTCACCCGGCCGGAACTGGCAGCGCGCTTTGCCGCGGCGGCGAAACAACAGCCGCAGCCCGAACTGCACATCCGCGCCGATCGTCTTGCGCACTACGAAACGGTGGCCCAGGTGATGTCGGCGGCGGCCAAGGCCGGACTGGTGCGCATCGGCTTCGTGACCGATCCGTCGCAGTCCCAAGGGCAATAAACAGCGCCTTGCCGGCGGTTCCGGCAAGGTCGGGCGCGCGTGCCGGCCGCCGCCCATTTCCTTTCGCATGTTCATGCGCATCCCCGCCGGCCCGCTGCCGGTACGCGGACGCCAGCCTGTGTTCGAAAAAAGAAACACTACGTTTCGATTTGGAATTCATCTGCAACACCCTGCCCCGCATTATTTTCGTATCTTGTTGTTAGATATGGGAATTATTATCTGGCATCGTTCGTGCTTAATAAGAGGCAGATGGCGTTCCTGGGTAACGTCGGGCCGGCTCCGGGTGAAAACGGGAGCAGGCTCGATCCGGATCGTCCCCTCCTCCTCTTGAACCGGCGCCTGCCGGTTCTTTTTTTTCCGCATCCCCCGTTCGTGCCGCCAGCTTTGTTTCATGCGGGCGTTGCTCGCCCATCCTGCGCTTCGTTTTGCGGCCCGGCGAACGCCAGGGCAGCCGGACGGGCTGGAATGCGTTTCATCGTGGAACGTTCGGGAAACAAGCGCAAAGCCCAGTAAAACAATACCTCTTTGTTTTTGCTGTGAAATTTATCTGGCACGCTAGATGCTTAGTAAGCGGCGCGACAAGTTGCCGCACCTCGACCCGATTGTGGGGGCTGTATTCGCCAATTCGGGCGACGCAAGTCGGGTGGAGTTAGCCTTTAGTAGGAGGAGAAACATGAAACTGCAAGCAAGACATGACAGGTCGGGCGGGCGGCTCAAGGCCGCATGCGCTTTTGTATCGTTGACCGGTCTGCTGGCTCTGCCCATGGGGTCGGCGCTGGCGGACAGCAAGGACGGTACCTTCCCCACCGCGGAGCAAGTGGGCGGACAGGTGTACATCGATCCGGTGGCGGTTGGCAACAAGCTGCCCACCGACTTCGACGCCTACGACATGGACGGCCAGAAGGCCGACCTGGGCAGCGTGGTGCAAGGCAAGCGTTCCCTGGTGGTGTTCTTCATCTCGGCGGTGCCGGTCTCGGTGAACGAGCTGGCGGCGATCGAGGACTTCACCCAGAAAAATGCCAAGGGCATCAATCTGGTGATGGTGAACGCGGACACCGTGGGCACCGCGCTGACGGGCGGGCCGAAGGCGGTCATTCCCCAATCGGTGAAGACCATGCACTTCATCAAGAAGGAAAAGGGCCTGAAGACCACCAAGATCTATGTCGCGCCGAACGATGCGCTGAGCGCGGACGGCGTGTCGACCCGCCTGGGCATCCGCGGCCTGCCGACCTCGTTCCTGCTGGACGAAAAGGGCGTGGTTCAGAAGGTGTTCGTGGGTCCGCAAAAGTGGAAAAAGGGCGACATCTGAGCCGCTGGCTTCGGGTCGAAAACTTAAGGAGAATGCAATGAGTATCAACAGAAGGCAGTTCATGAAGGGCGCAGTCGCGGCCGGCGTTGCCGGTTCCGCCACCATGCTTAACTCCGGCAGCGCGTTCGCGGCCGTGCACAACCCCGTTGGCGAAGCCCAGGCTGAGCTGTTCGGCAAATTCAAGGGCAACGTGGTGCTGCTGCCGAGCAAGTACGGCGGCTACGTGCAGGCGATGGACTTGTCCGTGCCCGAGACCCTGGCCTGGTATTCCTACGGCCTGCACGGCATCGACATGCCGATCCCCCACCACATCGCCGCCATGCCGTCTGCCGACCCCTACAAGGGCTTCGACTTCTACCAGACCATGCAGCCGCCGGCATCGCCCTACGTCAACGAGAACTCCCCCGAGTGGCGTAACCGTGGCGACTTCAAGATGTTCAAGATGCGCTACGACGGCAGCGGCAAGCAGAACTCGATCACCGTGGTCAACGACGTCGGCGACACCACCGGCATGGCGCTGGGCGTGCACGTCTCCATCGGCGTGGGCGAAAACGCCAACAAGTACGTGGCGTATGCGGACGGCCAGAAGGACATGGTGCTGATCACCGATCTGGGCGACGTGCCGAAGATCGTCAAGGCCTTCCGCTGCGACTACGATCCGGTCGCGCGCCAGCTCAACGTCAGCCACATCTTCCCCGACGCCACCACGGGCAAGTTCGACTTCGTCGGCCGCAAGGGCATGAAGACGAGCCACGAGGCGATGCTGGGCGAAGAACTGATGCCGGCCGACCCCACCGCGGTGTTCGTCGATGCCTTCACCTGGCACCCGACGCTGCCGTTCGGCGCCATCCTGATCCGCCGCCTCGGCTGCTGCGCCATCGTCGACACCCGCACCTGGGAAGTCGTGGCATTGCTGTCGACCGCCAAGGGTGCGCCGGACACCTTCCCGCTGGCGAAGCAGACCGGCTTCACCTGGACCTTCGCGGTGCCTTCCGTGCTGACGCCTCTGCACGAAGCGGGCTTCGTGACGAGCGGGGAATTCTTCGTGGCCTGCAACAACGTGCTGCAGAACAACATCGCGGTGTACCGCTCGACCGACGAAAACCCCAACAAGTGGAAGAAGGAGGCTTTCGTCGAGGGCTTCGGCACCAAGTACCTGCCGCTGCACATGGGCAACGTGCCGGATTCGCGCTTCGCCTACTTCACCATGTGGGCGCGCAAGCCCAACAACGGCTACATCTGCAAGGTCGATTGCAAGACCTGGCAGGTGGTCGCCAAGTGGGATACCGGTCCGGACCCCCACACCTGCGACTGCACCGTCGACGGCAAGTACATGACCACCGTGTACAGCGGACACCAGGCAGGCCAGTCCGGCCTGGTGGTGATCAACGTCGCAACCGACAAGATCGAGGCGCGTCTGCCTGCTCCTGGCGGCATGCACGATCACGTCGTGGTTCCGGAGAGCTGGGAAGGCCTCAAGTTCTCCCGCAGCACCTCGGTGTAATCGGGTTGTTCCGCCGGCAGCCTCCGCTGCCGGCGGTTTTTCACTGTGATGCATCAGCGATGCAGCAAGGAGAAGCAAATGAATATCAGCATTCTGAATCCGAGTCATTTGGCATATGCGGCGCACCGGCTGGCCGGCATATTCCTGATGGCTTTGTTGAGCCTGCCGGTGCTGGCGTGGGCGCACAGCAACGACTATCTGGCCACCATCAAGGGTGCCCACGGCGGCATGGTGCGCATGGCGGAGATGTACCACTTCGAACTGGCGGTAAAAGGCGGCGAAGCGCGCGTCTGGGTCACCGACCATGGCGATGCGCCGCAGCCGACCACGGGGGCCAAGGCCACGTTGCGCCTGATCGACCGAAACGGCACGGTCTCGGTGAATCTGACGCCGGCCGCCAGCAACGAACTGGCCGCCAAGGACGCGCGTATCAAGCCCGGCAAGGGGACCAAGATGGTGCTGACGGTCACCATGCAGGGCGAACGGCCGCTGCAGACCCGTTTTTCGCTGGACGAAAAATAAGCGGACGCGGAGAGGCCGCGGTGCCGGGCGGCTGCCGGAGAAACGGATCCGTCTGCGATCGTTTCTCCGGCGCTGACCACCCCAGCGCGGCGGTGATTTGAAGACGGGATAACCGAGGAGCGTATGCGATGAGCCGAGCCGATTTTCTACTGCCCCAGGCGACCCTGGTCCGCGCAGCGCTTGGCTTGATGGCCGTGCTTGCGGTAGGCGCGGCCCATGCCCAGCCGGGCGCGGCGCAGACGGAAAACCGCGACCGCCTGGTCGCCACCAACAGCTGCGTCGGCTGCGATCTGACGGGCGTCGATTTGACGGGGCAAAACCTTCTCGGCGCCGATCTGCAGGGGGCCGACCTGTCGCGCGCCGATCTGCGCGGCGCCTTCCTGATCGGCGCCAATCTGTTCAAGGCCCGCCTGGCCGGCGTCGACCTGAGCGGGGCGGTGATCGGCGGCACGGTCATGAACGGCGCCGATCTGCACGGCAGCAATCTTTCCGGGGTGAACGCCAACCGCACCAGCTTCACCCAGGCCAAGCTTGCCGGTGTCGATTTCAGCGGCGCCCTGATGGAACGCGCCGACCTGGAAGGCGCCGATCTGCACGGCGCAAATTTCAAGGACGCGGATTTGTACGAGGCCCGTTTCCTGTTCGCCGACATGGCGGACACGAATTTTCTGGGCGCCAACCTGCATGCGGCCGATTTCAGCGAAGTGGAAGCGTCGGGAATGCAGACCGATGCCAGCACGACCTGCCCGGATTTGAAGCCGGGGCCGTGCGTTTTTCAATAAACCCGGGCGGCCACGCCTGGTTAAACCAAGGAGGACACATGTATCCATTTCCCACGAGCATCCGCGCCGCCGGCGCATGCCTGATTCTACTGGCCGGATTCGCGCAGGCGGTACGCGCGGACGCACCCAAGGCACCCACTGGGCAGGAGCTGGCTTTCGACAACCGCATGGGCAATTGCCTGGCCTGCCATGCCATTCCTGGCGATTCAAAAGCCGTCACCAGCACCAACATCGCGCCGCCGCTGATCAGCATGAAGGAACGCTTTCCGGATCGCGCGAAGCTCTACGCCCAGGTTTGGGATGCATCGAAAGCCAACGCCGACACCCTGATGCCCCCCTTCGGCAAGCACAAGATCCTGAATGACGACGAGATCAACAAAGTCCTGGATTACATCTACGGGCTGTAATGGCGCGTATTCATTATCGACACCGTAGGAGAGAAAAATGAAGCAACTGATCTGGATCCTGTCCTGCCTGGGATGGCTCGCGGTAGCCGCGAATGCGCAGGCCGCGCCGGAAGATGACCGCCTGAGCATAGTGAAGGCAGTGCAGAAAAAGTACCCCGAAATCAAGTTCGAGGATTACGTGCACGGCGCGCTGGCCTTCAGCCCCGACGCCAAAGAACAATACGACGCCGTCATGAGCTTCCCGCCTTACGTGGCCGAAATCGAGAAAGGCGCGAAACTGTGGGAAACCCCGTTCAAGAACGGCAAGCGCTACGCCGACTGCTTCCCGCGCGGCGGCAAGAACGTGGTGGGCAACTACCCGATGTTCGATGCCGCCAGCAAAAAGGTGGTGACCTTCGAAATGGCGCTCAACCAGTGCCGCACGGCCAACGGCGAAACGGCCTACAAGCACAGCGACATGAGTACCATGGGCCTGTTGACGGCCTATGCCCGCACCCTGTCCGATGGCATGAAGATGAACGTCAAGGTGGAAGGCAAGGACGCCCTGGCAGCCTATGAGGCAGGCAAGCGCTTCTTTCACCAGCGCCGCGGCCAGCTGAATTTTTCCTGCGCGGGTTGCCACATCAGCAACGTCGGCAACGTCCTGCGTACCGAATATCTGTCGATGGCGCCGGGTCAGACCACCCACTGGCCGGCGTTCCGTGGCGGCGACTACACGCTGTTCACCCTGCAGCGCCGCTATGCCGCGTGCAACCAGATGGTGCGCCTGGTACCGCTTGAAATCGGCGGCGAGGAATACAACAACCTCGAGTACTACCACAGCTACCTGAGCAACGGCCTGCCGCTGCAGGCATCGGTATTCAGGAAATGATCCGCAGCGCACGACAGAGGCTGTCCACATATTCAAGGAGAACAGGGATGAATGTATTTCGGGTTGCAGTCCGGATCGTGGCCGCAGGAAGCGTGCTGCTTGGCGTCGCGGGCTCCGCTGCGCACGCGGCTGAAAACACGGCCGGCGCGGCGTTGACGGCCGATGCGGCGCAGGCGCTGGCGAATGCGGTGTTCGTCGTCGACCTGGCAAAGAGCAAGAGCGCGTTGTGGACGACGGCAGCCGGCGCCCTGACCCAGGCCCAGGAAGCCGCCAAAAAACAGGATAGCGCGGCCGTGATCAAGCATGCCGCGACAGCCAGCGAACAGGCGTTTCTCGGCATGGCCCAGCTCGGTTACCCGCTCACCGTCGATCATTGAGACGGGTTCCCTGCGCCAGTGGCCAGGCCGCATGGCACGGGAAGCCTGACGCGCCTCGATGGTATCGACTTGCGTGCGGGCCCGGAGCGGCACCGGGCCTGCTCGTGAAAGGCAAACCGCTGCCGTTGCCTGAGGAATCGCAAGAATGAAATGGGACTACCTGCTGTTCTATCGCTGGCTGGCCTTGAACGTGGTGGGCTTCGCCATTCTGTGGGTGTTCCATATGAATGGCATGGTCGAGCCTGTTTTTCTGGGCGACAGCTCCTACATCGTGTACCTGATCTCCGGCTTGTTCCTGTACGGCATGGTGCTGTGCGGGTTTCGTGTCTGGAAGACGAGCCGCGAACTCAACTGGGTCAAGCGCGGCGACAAGGGCAAGCTCAAGGAGTTTGCCGACAAGAGCCGGCAGGCCGACCGTGAAAGCGTGAAGGAAGCGTTCGAGATCAAGTTGTTTGCGCGCATCTCCTTCGTCAAGTACATCTCGTCCAGCCTGGTCATGCTGGGTCTGCTCGGCACGGTGATCGGCTTCATCATGGTGCTGACCAACATTCCGGCCAATGCCGTGGGCGATGCGGCCCAGGTCGGCAAGCTGGTGGGCGCGCTCACCAACGGCATGGGCGTTGCGCTCTACACGACCCTGGTGGGCGCCATCACCAACCTGTGGCTGAACGCCAACTACACCATGTTGCGTACCGGGGTGGTCAACCTGGTTGCCGCCATCCTGGAATCGGCAGACCCGCAATAGCCGTCCGCGATGAGCAAGCATTTTTCGTTCGATGCCGAAGCCGAGGACGATTCCGACGTCGTTTTCCGCGACGTCATCACCCTCGCGCTGCTCGGGTTCGTGTCGCTGGTCGTCATCATGCTGCCGCACATCAATCCGCCCAAGCAAAAGCAGGAAGAGAGCAAGGAGGTATCGGCGCCCGGCAACGTGATCGTGGAAGCGCGCTGGGATGATCGCATCGACGCCGACGTCGATCTCTGGGTGCAGGCTCCGGGCGACGTTGCCGTCGGCTACTCCAACCTCGGCGGCCAGGTCTTCAACCTGCTGCGGGACGATATCGGCTTCCGCAACGACGCGTCCAACCTGAACTACGAGAACGCCTTCTCGCGCGACATCCCGGCGGGCGAATACGCTGTCAACCTGCACATGTATTTCAACCGCGCCAACGTCTGGCCGCTCAAGGTCAAGGTGCTGGTGTCCACCATCAAGCCGAGCGGCAGTTCGCGCGTAAGCCGGCAGATACTGGTGTCCGATGTGGTCCTGAACAAGCCGGGCGAGGAGCGCACCGTGTTCCGCTTCAAGCTGGACGACAAGGGCGAACTGCTTGCGTCCAGCGTCAACGCCGCGCCGAAGGCCCTGCGCACCGACGCGCCCGGCGGCTACAACTTCGATGCCTACAAATGAACACCCTGCTCGCCCTGCTGGTCGCCTATCTCATCGTGTCCCTGGGCTACGCCCTGTTTTCGCTGCGGACCACCAGCAGCCACGTCTTCCGTCTGACCGCGCTGCTTTATCTGGCGGCTTCGGTCGGCCTGGCGCTGTACCTCTTCAACCAGCTGCTGTCCCGGCCCAAACCGATCGATCAGGAGTATTTCTCCCAGGCCAGGGAGGCGGTGGTGCTGGCGGTGCGCCCGAAGGACGGCGAGGCGATCTATCTCTGGCTGCAGCTGCCGGACCGCGAGGCGCCCGCCTACTACGTCATGCCATGGGACGGGCAGGCCGCCGGCGACCTGGACATCGCGCAGCGCGAGGCGGCACAGCAGGACGGGCTGGTGCTGATGAATCATCCGTTCAAGCGCAGCCAGCGCCAGGGGATCAAGGGCGACGACAAGGACAAGGTGTTCTACGCCACGCCGCCGCCGCGGCCGCCGCTCAAATCGGGAGAAATGGACGGATCGGGCCAGGCCATGCAATACCGTCCGCCGTCCGTCAACCCGGCCAGGTGATCGCCATGCCCGTGTTCTAGAAGCAAGCACGGGCGGCGCCGGGGCGCGCAGCCCTACCGTCCTGGTTCGGCCGTCGGTCTCACCCGAATCACGGTTCCTTCGCGGCGCGGGTCCGCAGCGCCGTGCTGCGCGCCGGTCGCGAGGTCGATGGCGACGGCCTGCACCGAACCGATTGCCTCCTCGCATCCATTGGCCCCCGCCTCGCCGGGTGCGGGATGCCCCAGCGTGCGCAAGGCGTCCTGGGTAGCAATGCTGAAACCGGGTTGCATGAAGGACGCGCCGCCTTCGCAGTCGACCTTGCCGGTCGCGTGGGTCACCGAAAGGCGGGGGGCATCGATGGCCTGCTGCAGAGACATGCCGTGGTCGATCAGGTTGAGCGTGACGCTGAACACGGAGTTGATGATCGTTGCGCCACCGGGCGAGCCATAGGCGGCAACCGGCCGGCCGTCCTTGAGCAGCAGCATCGGCGCCATGCTGGAGCGCGGGCGCTTTCCCGGTGCGACGTCGTTGGCGCCAGGATTGCCGCTGGCAGGGTCGGAAGCGGGCACGAAATTGAAGTCGGTCAGTTCGTTGTTCAGCAGGAAACCGTAGCCCGGAACGGTAATGCCCGACCCCCAGGTGAACTCGATGGTGCTGGTGTGGCTCACCACGTTGCCCCAGCGGTCAATGATCGAGAAGTGGGTCGTGTGCGGGCTTTCCTGCCTGGCGCGTGGCATGCGCTGCGGTTCCCGGGCCTTGTTGTCCCAGGGCAGGAGATCGCCGGCCAGGGGCGTGTCCATGCGGCGGCCGGGCTGGATCCGCGCTGCACGCGTCGCCACATACCCGGGATGCAGCAGGGCCCGCTGCGGTACCGTCACGCTATCGTCGTCGCCGCTCCACATCGCGCGGTCGGCAAAACCCAGGCGCATGGCCTCGATCATCACGTGCAGCGTCTTCGGACTGCCAAAGCCGTAGCCCTGCGATGCATCCCCGACCGGAAAGCGTTCCAGCAGGCCGAGCATCTGCAGCACCGTGATTCCCCCGGATGAGGGCGGCGGCATCGTTGCGAGCGTCCAGCCCCGGTAGCGGCCATACAACGGTGAGCGGATAGCCGCCTGGTAGCCGCTGAGATCCGCGAGCGTCATGCGCCCCGCGCCGGCGGCGCCCAGTTCGCTGCGTGTACGTCGCTGGGCTTCGACGAGCGCTTCCGCCAGCGGGCCCCGGTAGAAAGCATCCGGCCCCTGGGCGGCGATGCGCTTGAAGGTTCTGGCGAGGTCAGGCTGCACCAGCCAATCGCCCTCGGCCAGCGCTACGCCGCCCGGCCGGAAGATCGCTGCGGTCTCGGGATGGATCAGCGTGCGGCCGCCATCGTTGGCGATGTCGGCGGCAAGGAAGCGGTTGACGCGAAAGCCGTGCTCGGCAAGCCCGATCGCTGGCGCGAGCGTGTCCGCCAGCGTCATCGTGCCCCAGCGTGCGAGCGCGGTGTCGATGCCGCGCAGCGTGCCGGGCACGCCGACAGCGATGCCGCTGGTCGAGACGAGCGGAAATGGCATGGGCTGGCCCCCGGGGGAGAACATGCCGGGGCTGGCTGCGATCGGCGCGCGCTCGCGCGAGTCGACAAAGAAGGTCTCGCCGGTTTTTGCAAGATGGATCAGCATGAAGCCGCCGCCGCCGATGCCGGACGACTGCGGTTCGACCACATTCAGCGCGAACTGCACCGCAGCCGCGGCATCGATGGCGTTGCCGCCCGCTGCAAGCATGCGCGCACCGGCGGCCGCCGCCGCCGGATGCGAGACCGCAACCACGCCGTCGGGCGAGACGGCCAGCAGCGGCGGCGACAAAAGCGCGAGGAGAAGCCAGGATGCGTAACGGCGCATGTGATTTTCGGGATGGGCGACAGGCCGCAGCCTGCCTCGACCTGCCCCACCCGTCAAGGCGTGGCGGCGGCTTTCCCTTCCCGGGCGAGCGAAAAATTATTTGCCGGCCTGTGATTGCAGGCAAAGGTGTTCAAGGGTGAAGGTGCGAGTGCCATGAGGCCCGCTGAACAGCCTGGAACTTCCCGGAAAGCCGGGGCAATTCAGGAGACCGTGCTCGATGATGGATTTGAATGCTGATGAGCCGCTATCAAAACGCCAGTGGCCGTGCGGGCGGAGATTGATTGAGGATCCGGCGGAAGTCGGAAGGACTGCCGTTCCGTCGAACATTGACTGCAACCTGTCGGGCTTCGCTCTACAACCCGCATTGCAACGTCAGCTTGTCGTGTCCGAGGGCTTGCAGGCGTCGATTCGATGGAAAGCGAGTTTTAGCGAAGGTCGTACCAAACCCCTCGGCCACTGCCATGCTGGTCCAGCGTGCCGCGCTCAACCAGAGTGCGGAAATGCTGCTTGAGCGTATTGCGGCTGGCGCCGGTCAGCTTGATGGCCTCGCCAATGGTGACGCGGCCATGCTCGCGGGCAAATTCGACGATCTGTAATTGCAGTTCAGGCATGGCCGCCAGCACAATTTTCTCGCGCTCAACCTTCTTCTCCAGACGTCGCATCTGCTCGGCAAGGGAACGCAGAAAAAACACCAGCCATGGCTGCCAGTTCGGCGATTCCGTGCGGATCCTTCCCTGCGTCTGGCGCAGCGCCAGGTAGTAGGCTTCCTTGCTGTGTTCGATCACGCTTTCCAACGAGCTGTACGGCACATACGCGTAACCGGCCTGCAGTAGCAGGAGCGTGGTCAGCACCCGGGAGAGTCGCCCGTTGCCGTCCTGGAAGGGATGAATCTCCAGGAAAACGACGACGCACAGGGCGATGATCAGCAGTGGATGCAGTCGGGCCGTTTCCCGCTCCTGGTTCACCCAGGCCACCAACTCCGTCATCAGACGCGGCGTATCGAAGGGTGACACGGTCTGAAACACGATACCGATCTGCGTGCCGGTTTCATCGAAAGCAGCGACGCTGTTCGAGTTGGTTTTGTAGTTGCCGCGATGCCACGTGTCCTTCTCGCTGTGGCGCAGCAGGATCTGATGCAACTGCTTGATGTGGTTCTCGGTGAACGGGATGTCCTGCCACGACGAGAACACCAAGTCCATCAGCTCGGCATAGCCAGCCACTTCCTGCTCGTCGCGGGTGGCGAAGGATTTGATCTCCAGATTCGACAGCAGCTGCTCCACCTCCCGGTCGGACAGCTTGCTGCCCTCGATGCGGGTGGAGGAGCCAATGCTCTCAATGGTGGCCACGCGGCGCAGCGCCGACAGGCGGTCGGGTGCGAGCGTACCCAAGGCGCGCCAGGCGCCTTTGAACTCGTCGATCCTGGCAATGAGGCTGAGGATCTCCGGGGTGATCTGGATGGTGTCGGTTTGCAGCATGAACCAATACTACACCCATTTACACCCAATTGCGGGTTGCATCCATTTCAACACCCATTTACACCCGATCTTTCAGGTTGATGATGCCAGCACACCTCTCGCCACCCCGCCCATCTCCCACGACTTGGCTTTGCGCCTGAACAACGCCTGAATGCGTTTCCCTACAACCACAGGAGATTCGTGATGAAGAAAGTCGCAATCTCGGGAAAAAGGCAGTGATGTGGTTTTGTCACAAGACCCGAATCTGATGTCGGCTACGTGTTCCATGCAAATGGCGATATCAACCGCGAGTTGATCGTGACAGTACTCGTTTTCCACGTGCCGAAATGAGGCACCCGGTACCGATGGCCGATGATTACTGCCGCGCGAGTGGAGTCGACAGTCCCTCAAAGAAATTCAGCCTCCCTATTGGGCTGGTGATCCCAGCCACCAGTCAAACTCGAAAGCCGACGCACGCATAAATCCCTGCAGCACAAGGCAATGTGCGCGTGCCATGGCGAAAGAGTTGGTGAAGATTTTGAGAGAACAGCGGGCAGAAGAGAGTCGAACCGGCAGCGCTTCGGCCCAGACCGTGCGCACCCCTGGCACACGCAGAACGGGCGCGATCCCCGCGTGGTTTGTGGGAAGTAGAAATGGAAACGCCCAACCGAGAGGGGTTGGGCGTTGAATTTTGGTGGCCAGGGGCGGAATCGAACCGTCGACACGCGGATTTTCAATCCGCTGCTCTACCAACTGAGCTACCTGGCCATTGTTTTGAAATGCTTTGGTTTTTGCATGCCTGCCGCAGGCAGCAAAGCGCGCAATTAAACCCTGAGTCGGGCCGCTAGTCAACAGGCACAGCCAACGGAGGTGTGGCGGCTAGTCAACAGGCACAGCCAACGGAGGTGTGGCGGCGTCGATCAGGCATGAGACAAATCTGCGGCGGCAGGTAAAGACGTTCGGCAGCGCGGTGTCGGGACCAGTAATATTGCAGCATGGCTTCCTCTCCTTACTTCGCCAACAGCCTGCTGCAAGCCACCCTCGAAACCCTGCGCACGCAGGCGCCTTTCTCCGGGATGGTGGAGAGGGACGTGGCGTGGCTGGTGGAACGACTGTCGGTTGTGTATTTTCCGCAGGAGACGACGGTGCTTGAGGCCGGTGGCCCTCCTGCGGGCGCTCTTTTTATCATCAAGCAGGGCGTGATCGAGGGCGAAGCGCCGGGGAGGAACGGCACACGCCTGCTGCAGCTGACCGGCGGCGAGATGTTTCCGCTCGGTGCTTTGTTGACCGGACGGGCGGCGGTGAATCGCTATATCGCGGCAAGCGACACCTTCTGTTATCGCCTGGAGGCTGCCGATTTCCAGACCTTGCTCGGGCAAAGCCGGGCCTTCAGCGATTTTTGCACGCGCCGCATTGCCAGTTTGTTGGAACAATCGCAGCGGGCGGTGCAGTCCGAATATGCGCTGGCGCAGGACGATGAAAACCGTTTCACCCGTCCGGCTCGCAGCCTGGTCCGCCAGCCCCCACTGTCTGTCCGGCCGGAGGCCCCGTTGGCCGAAGCCTTGTCGGCCATGGATGAGGCCAGGGTTGGATCGGTCGTGGTCAGCGATGCTGAAGCCAAGCCGGTCGGCATTCTGACCCTGAAGGATGTATTGAGGCGCGTGACGCTGGCCGGTGTTCCCCTGAGCACACCCGTCGCATCGGTGATGACCGCCAGCCCGGCCACGCTGGAAGGTGCGGTACCGGTAGCGGATGCCTTGCTGCTGATGGCCCGGCGGGGCATCCACCATGTGCCGTTGGTGGAAGGCGGGCGGCTGATCGGGGTGATTTCGGAAAAGGACGTTTTCGCGTTGCGCCGCCTTTCCATGGAGGGCATCACCGGTGCCATCGCACGCACCGAGGATCCCGCCAGTCTGCCTGCGCTGGCGCAGGATATCGGCGCCTTCGCGCACAATCTGCTGGCGCAGGGCATGAATGCGGAAAACCTCACTGCCATTCTTTCCGGTCTGAACGACCGGCTGACGCAGCGGGTGATTGAACTGGAAAGCCGCGCGTCCAAACTGCCCGATGTGCCATGGTGCTGGCTGGCACTGGGGTCGGAAGGGCGCATGGAACAGACGCTCGCCACCGATCAGGACAATGCGCTGATTTACGCAAACGCCACGGACAGCGAGCGGGCGAGCCTGCTGGCGTTTGCCGAACGGGTGAACCAGCGGCTGGCGGCATGCGGCTTCCCGCTCTGCAAGGGCGGGATCATGGCCAGCAATTCCAGGTGGTGTCAAAGCCTGGAGGAATGGCGGGCCACCTTCGCCAACTGGATTCACCGCAGCGATGCGCCAGCCCTGCTCCATGCCAGCGTCTTCTTCGATTTCCGGCCCCTGTATGGCGCAAATGAATTGAGTGGCGCGCTGCGCGAATGGCTGAACGGCAGCATCAAGGACAACCGCCTGTTTCTCAAGCGCATGGCGGAAAACGCGCTCGCCAATCGCCCGCCGCTTGGGCTGGTGCGTGACTTTGTGGTGGCGTCGGGCGGCGCTCAGGCACACACTCTGGATCTCAAAATCAACGGCATCACGCCGTTTGTCGATGCTGCCCGCATTTTCGCGTTGTACGCCGGCGTCAGCGAAACCGGCACGGCAGCGCGCCTGCGGGAAGCGGCGCGCGTCTGGGACATGGCGTCCGACGAGGTCGAGGCCTGGGTGGCGGCCTTCCACTTCATCCAGTTGCTGCGTATGCGCCAGCAGCATCTGGCGCAAACCCGGGGCGAGGAAGTCGGCAACCGGATCGATCCGGAGCAGCTCAACGCGCTTGACCGGCGCATCCTGAAGGAAGCTTTTCGCCAGGCGCGCAAGCTGCAGGCGGTCATGAGCGGCTACTTCGAATATTGACCCCCGGATGCTTGAGCGCAGCCGTTTCAGATCTTCTTCTTTTTTTGCCGGAACTTTTACGATAAGGTGGCGTCGGCTGCCGCCCTGCCTGGATCGGAGTGCGGATCGATAAAAACGTAAACCAACCAAGGGAGGCTTCCTATGTCTAGTCCGCAACCGGATTGGGCCGCAATCGATCAGGATCCGCGGTTCCAGGCGCTGCACAAGAAGAAAACCACGTTCCTGTGGGGCCTGATGTTGTTCTCCATCGTGTATTACTTTCTGCTGCCGGTGGGCGCGGCCTACTTCCAGGATCTGTTCAAGATCAAGGTGTGGGGCCCGGTCAACGTCGGCATCCTGTTCGCGCTGTCCGAATTCATCGTGGCCTGGACCATCGCCGGCATTTACGCCCAGCGCGCCAACAAGCAATACGACGCCATGGCCGCAGAAATCGTGCGCGACGCCAAAAACATCGGAGGAAAAAAATAATGGGACGCCAATCCCCCCTGTTCATGGGCGCTGCGGCGCTGCTCGCCGCCGACCCCGCTTTTGCCGGCGCCGGCGCGGTGGCCGACGAGTTCAAGTGGATGACCTTCGCGGTGTTCGGCGCCATCATCGCCATCACCATGTACATCACCTTCTGGGCGGCCAAGCATACGCATACGACGTCGGAGTTCTATGCCGCCGGACGTTCGGTCACCGGCATCCAGAACGGCTGGGCGATTGCCGGCGATTACCTGTCTGCCGCTTCTTTCCTCGGTATTGCCGGCCTCATCTCGCTGTACGGCTATGACGGCTTCATGTACTCGGTCGGCTGGCTGGTGGCCTACATCACCGTATTGCTGGTGATTGCCGAGCCGTGCCGCAACATCGGCAAGTACACGCTCGGCGACATTCTGGCCTTCCGCAACCAGCCCAAGGCCTCGAAGACCGTGGCCGCGCTGTCCACCATCACCGTGTCCACCTTCTACCTGACTGCGCAGATGGTGGGCGGCGGCGTGCTGATCAAGACGCTGATCGGCATCGACTACCACATCTCGGTCATCGGCGTCGGTGTGCTGATGCTGTCTTACGTGGTGTTCGGCGGCATGAAGGCCACCACCTGGGTGCAGATCGTCAAGGCGGTGCTGCTGGTGACCGCGTCCATCCTGCTGGTGCTCATCACCTGGAGCCAATACGGCTTCAGCCTGCCCGGCTTCCTGCAGGCCGTGGTGGACGATCCCAAGGTGCAGACGCAAGTCGCCAAGCTGGTAGGCGATGCCGCTACCACCATGACGCCGCAGGAACTCGGTCAGCGCTTCCTCGAGCCCGGCCTGTTCCTGAAGAGCCCGATCGACCAGATCTCCCTGGGCATGGCCCTGGTGCTGGGGACCGCCGGCATGCCGCACATCCTGATGCGTTTCTTCACCGTGCCGACCGCACAGGCCGCGCGCACGTCCGTGATCTGGGCGATGGCCATCATCGGCGGCTTCTACGTGCTGACCCTGTTCCTCGGCATGGGCGCCGCCATCAACGTCGGTCCCGCCACCATCGCCGGCATGGACAAGGGCGGCAACATGGCTGCGCCTTTGCTGGCCCAGTATGCCGGCGGCGGTGCAGACTCCGTGCTGGGCAACCTGTTCCTGGCCTTCGTCGCGGCCGTGGCGTTCGCCACCATCGTCGCGGTGGTGGCGGGCCTGGTGCTGGCGGCAGCCTCCGCGATGGCGCACGACCTCTATGTGGGCGTCATCAAGGGCGACCATGCCTCGCCGAAAGAGCAAGTGATCGCCGCCCGCGTGTCGTCCGTCATCGTCGGCGTCATGGCCATCTACGTCGGTATCGCTGCCGAGGGCCAGAACGTGGCCCACCTGGTGGCGCTGGCCTTCGCCGTGGCGGCTTCAAGCAACCTGCCCGCGGTGTTCCTCACCCTGTACTGGAAGCGCGCCAACACCTACGGCATTGTCCTGGGCATGCTGGTAGGGGCCATTTCCGCCATCGCGCTGGTCATGATTTCACCCAACATGACCTACCCCCAGGCGGTGGTAAAGGACGCCAGGAAGGTGCTGGAAGGCGAACCTGCCCAAGCGGCCAAACCGGCGGTCGCCGCGGTGTCGGCCAGCAGCTTCGCATGCGAACTGTTTGCGCTGGAAGGCTGCGTCAAGTCCGAGCCGGCCAAGCATGCGTCTCCTGAAAAACCCGCCAAACCGGGTGCGCCGGAGAGGCTGGCCAAGCTACAGGAAACGCTGCCGACGCTGACCGATGCCAGGGAAATCGAAACGGCCCGGCAGGACATCGCCAAGCTGGAAAAGGACATCAAGAAGGCCGAGGGCGACCTGAAGAAAATGGAAGGCCAGACCACCAGCATGGTGGGTCTGGAGAAGCCGTACTTCCTGCTCAAGAACCCCGGTCTGATCTCCATCCCGCTGGGCTTCCTGATGGTCATCGTCGGTTCGCTGCTGTTCCGCGACAAGCGTGCGGAAGAGATGTGGGGCGAGCTCTACGTTCGCCAGAACACCGGCATCAACGCGGAGGGGGCCAGCGCCCACTGACGCGCGCCGCAACGTGCAATCAAGCCCCCGGGGTCACAGCCGGGGGCTTTTTTATCCTGAAAACCGCAGTTGAACCACAGTGAATCGCCCCGGCTTCAGTAGACACCTTTGAGCCTTAAACTTGAGGCAACGAAGGAGGCGTCATGAGCGGCAAGCGTTACACGGATGAATTCAA
>NCIH01000029.1:0-27496 GCA_002281975.1 Hydrogenophilales bacterium 17-64-11
TTTCTGTTCGCCGATCAGGCGGCGGGCTTCGTCGGCATGCTGCTCCAGCCGGGCGACCCAGTGCCACAGGGTTGTGCCGTAATGGGGGCGCAGGTTTTCGGCGTCGAGGCATTCGAGGCCGCTGCAGGCAGCGGCGCGCAGCACGTCGGAGGCGTGCACCAGTTCGCCGCCGGGAAAAACATAATCGTCGATGAATTCGGAGATGCCGCTGCCAAGTCCGCCGGATTCGGTTGCGGCCGCGGTGATGCCATGATTGAGCAACAGTCCGCCCGGCTTGAGCAGATCCATGATCTTGTTGAAGTACGCAGCGAGATTCGCACGCCCGACATGTTCGAACATGCCGACGCTGGCAATCTTGTCGTAGCCGCCCGCTTCGTCCATGTCGCGGTAGTCCATCTTGCGCACCTCGACCCGGCCGCCCAGGCCGCGCCCGGCAATCTGCTCACTGACGTAGGCATGCTGGTCGTCCGACAGGGTGATGCCCACTGCCCGCACGTCATAGCGTTCCGCCGCGTGCAGGATCAGGCCGCCCCAGCCGCAGCCGATATCGAGAAAGCGCTCGCCGGGCTGCAGGTCGAGCTTGCGGCAGATGTGGTCGAGCTTGGCTTCCTGCGCGGCATCCAGGCTCATGTCGGCCGACTTGAAATAGGCGCACGAATACACCCGCCGCGCATCCAGCCACAGGCCATAGAAGTCGTTGGAAACGTCGTAGTGATACTGGATGTTCCTGCGGTCCCTGGCCCGCGTGTGGCGCCACCACTTCCACCCCTCCGAGCCGATTTTCGGCGCGCAGTCGCCGGCGTTGCACAGGCGGTCGCCGAGCGCCAGGATGTCGCGCGCGTCGCCGACGAGATCGAGCTCCCCCTCGACGTAGGCCCGCGCCAGCGCGCCCAGGCTGGGGTCGGCCATCGCCTTGAGGCTGGATGGCCGATGCAGCTGCACCCGTACCACGGCATCGGCGACAGCGCCCACCTGCTCGCCATTCCACAATTCGACGACGAACGGCAGACCCGAGGCCTCCACCCGCCGCCGCAGCTGATGAACCAGCAATTGATTCAGCATCGCGCCCTCCTCCAAGGCAGGCGGCGCGTTGGTGTCGTGGTTTTACCGCCTGACTATGACTTTAGGCCAAATCCACCACCAGCGCTGCGCGGGTGTTGTCCGCCAGCGCCGTCGCTTCCACCGTATAGGCGGCGAGATCGATGCCCATGCGAATCGGGCTGCCGGCTTTGGCGGCCGCGATCGAAGCGGGATCGAGCTCGAAGCGCAGGAAATGCACCGACGAGGTTTTCTCCTCGTTCTCGCGCTCCAGATCCTCGTCGGCGATGGCGAATACTTTCGGCTGCTCGGCCACCTGCACCCACACGCGGTCTTCGATGCCCTTCAAGCGGGCCAGCGCGAGCTTGCGCTCGTCCGGGTCGGAATACTGGATCATCATCGTCGCCTTCCAGTTGGTGCCGTCCGGAACCAGCGGGTTGTAGGCGTCGAGCTCGTCCTGGATGCCGGCGTCCTCGAAGGTGCGCTCGGCGCGCAGCATTTCCTGGATCTGGTAGCGCATGGTTTTCTCGTCTTCGAAAATCAGCGTCACGTGGCCGCCCAGCTCGACCATGCGGTTATTCTTGTGCGCCATCACTTCGGCGCGCATTGCGGGACGCACCTTGGCATAGCCCTCCAGGGTCAGCAGGCTGTCACGGGTTATCTGCGGCATGTCATTCTCCTTGCTAGCGATGTTTATTCCAGGCCGTAGGCGATGCGCAGCAGCGTGATCGGATGCTGTTTCTGCGCGGTGGAATCGCCCATGCCCTGCAGGATGTGGCGCGCCGCAATCGCGCAGTCGGAACTCACGTAATCCGGTTGCGGCGCGGCCATCTGGCGGAATACCGGCTTGCCGATCCTCATCGACTTGTCGAAATATTCGGTCTTCACGCCCCAGGTGCCGTCGTGGCCGGAGCAGCGCTCGACCATCGTCACCTCGGCGCCGGCCAGCTGCAGCGCGTCGCGCGTCTTGTTGCCGATGTTCTGCACGCGCTGGTGGCAGGGCACGTGATAGGCCACCTTACCGAGCGGCGCCTTGAAATCGGTCTTCAGCAGGCCGTCGACCTTGCGCGCCATCAGGTATTCGAACGGATCCCACATCGCCTCCTTCACCGCCTGCACGTCGGCGTCGTGGGGGAACATCAGCGGCAGCTCCTGCTTGTACATCAGCGTGCACGAAGGCACCGCGGTGAGGATCGCGTAGCCTTCGCGCGCCAGTCTCGCCAGATGCGGGATGTTGGTTTCCTTCAGCCGGGCCACGGCGTCGAGGTCGCCCAGCTCCAGCTTGGGCATGCCGCAGCAGGCCTCCTTCTCCACCAGCACGGCGGGGATTTCGTTGTGCGCCAGGAGCTTCAGCAGATCGTGGCCGATGCCGGGCTCGTTGTAGTTGACGTAGCAGGTGGCGTAAATCGCCACCTTGCCGGGGGTTTTCTCGCCGGCCTTCACCGCGAAGTCGCTGCGCGGCCTGGCGGTGGAACGGAACTTGGCGCTATCGTATTCGGGCAGCTTGCGGTCGGGGTGGATCTTCAGCACGCCATCGACCAGCTTGCGGATCGGCTTGCTCTTCAGGCTGGCGTTCACCGCCTGCACCACCACCGGAATCGAGGCGAGCTTGCCCATCGCGTCGGTCGACGACAGCAGCTTGTCGCGGAAACGGGTGCCGCCCTTCTTGAACTTGATCGCCTTGGCGCGCAGCATGGTGTGCGGAAAATCCAGGTTCCACGGATGCGGCGGCACGTAGGGACACTTGGTCATGTAGCAGAGGTCGCACAGATAGCACTCGTCGACCACCTTCCAGTAATCGGCCTTGGCGACGCCGTCCACTTCCATCGTCGGGGATCCATCGACCAGGTCGAACAGGGTCGGAAACGCGGTGCACAGCGATACGCAACGGCGGCAGCCGTGGCAGATGTCGAATATGCGCTCCAGCTCGTGGTTGAGCTTGTCCTCGTTGTAGAAATCCGGGTTTTTCCAGTCGAGCGGATGACGGGTGGGGGCTTCGAGATTGCCTTCACGAGTGCTCATGCGAACTCCAGTAATCTTGGTATTGAGAAATCCGTATGCCCCGCAGGGCATTCATGCCCTTGGGGTAGGCCTAGCCCAAGGGCACAAGTAAAAAAAGCGGGCCGAGCCCGACCCGCTTTTTGCTTGGGCGGAATTACGCGCCCAGGCTGTCCAGGGTCTTCTGGAACTTGTTGGCATGCGAACGCTCGGCCTTGGCCAGCGTCTCGAACCAGTCGGCGATTTCGTCGAAACCTTCGCTGCGCGCATCCTTGGCCATGCCCGGGTACATGTCGGTGTACTCGTGGGTTTCGCCGGCGATTGCGGTTTTCAGGTTGTCGGCGGTGGGGCCGAAAGTCATGCCGGTAGCGGGATCGCCACAGGTTTCCAGGTATTCCAGATGGCCGTGGGCGTGGCCGGTTTCGCCTTCGGCGGTCGAGCGGAACACAGCCGCAACATCGTTGTAGCCTTCCACGTCGGCTTTGGCTGCGAAATAGAGGTAACGGCGGTTGGCCTGCGATTCGCCAGCGAAGGCGGCCTTCAGATGTTCTTCGGTTTTCGAACCTTTGAGTTGCATAACCTGATCTCCTTGATTTACATAGACATGCTTTGCAGCACTGACACTTCATCCCCGTCCAACTCGTCCAGCTATCGATTTATAGCAGACCCGTCCATGGATGAAATCCGGTTTTTAGACTAAGTCTAATAACTGAACGAAGATTAAACCCGCGATGATGACGCTGTCAACCTCGCCTCGCGTCTGGCTGTCCCTGCATACGATACATCCACCCTGTCTTGCGGGACTTCAAGCCGTAGCGGATCGGAGCCCGGCATGCGATTCCGCGCGAAGGCCTTCCTCCTTCCTGACAGCGGGTGACGCATAGCTTGTCGACGCTGCAGCGTCTTTACAGCAACGGCCTGCCCCTAGCAGGTACACTTCCGGCTGAACGGAGAACTGCCATGAGTTTCGACCAAACCAAAACCGACGCCGAATGGCGCGCCGAACTGCCGCCAGAGCAATACCGCATCCTGCGTGAGCGCGGCACCGAACGGGCGTTCACCGGGCAGTACTGGGACCACCACGAAACCGGCGAATACCGCTGCGCCGCCTGCGGCGAACCGCTGTTTTCCTCTGCCGCCAAGTACGACTCAGGCAGCGGCTGGCCGAGCTTTTACCAGCCGCTGAACGCCGACGTGGTGGCGGAAAAGACCGACACCAGCCACGGCATGGTGCGCGTCGAAGCGCTGTGCCGTCGCTGCGGCTCGCATCTGGGACACGTTTTCCCGGACGGCCCCGCTCCCACCGGCATGCGCTACTGCATCAATTCGGCCTCGCTGAACTTCCAGAAAAACCAGGACTGAACCTTGCATATCTTCGATGCGCAGATCACAGCGATCGCGTCCGCCACGCCCAGCATCCGCGTGCTGCGCCTTGCCATCCCCGACGCCGCCTTCCGTTTCTTGCCGGGCCAATGGGTGGATCTCAGCATCGAGGCCGACGGAACGACGCACACCGCGGGCTATTCCATCATCACCTCGCCCCTCCATCAGGGCGGGATCGAATTGGCGATCAAGGCCAGCGCGCGGCATCCGGTGGCACGCTGGGTGCACGAGCGTGCACGGGCAGGCGACACCGTTCGCGTATCGCAGGGCCAGGGGCCGTTTGTCTATCTTCCCGAGATGAGCGACAACGTGGTGCTGATCGGCGGCGGCGTGGGCGTCACACCGCTGCTGTCCATCTTCCGCCATGTGCGCGATGCCGGCCTTTCGACCCGGGCACACCTGCTCTACAGCGTATCGGACAGCCGCGAAATCCTGTTCCGCGACGAACTCGATGCCGCGACTCGGGCCCATTCCAACCTGCATGCGAGCATCACCGTCACCCAGCCCGATGCCCGCTGGCACGGCCTCACCGGCCGCATCGATCCGCTCAAGCTGCATGCGCTCGACGTGCCGGACGACACGCTGTATTACCTGTGCGGCCCCAAGGGCATGGTCGAGGACATGAGCGCCCTGCTGCACGATCTGGGCGTGCCGATGAACCGCATCATTTTCGAGAAGTGGTGGTAGCCGCCGGAGATGGCCCGATTCGACTATTAAAGAAATCACCCGGCCTGTGTATGTTTAACCCCTCAACCTGAACGGAGACACCTCATGCGTATCATCCCCCTGCTCGCCGCCCTGGCTTTCTGCACCCCGGTGTTGGCGGGCCCCAAGGACGTCGTCCGCCCCTACCCGGCGCAGCAGGTCGCCGCCGGCACTTACGTCATCCACGGCCCGCAAGGCCTGCCGTCCAAGGCCAACCAGGGCTTCATGAACAACCCGGCCTGGGTCGTCACCGCCGATGGCGTCGTGGTGATCGATCCCGGTTCCAGCGTGCAGGCCGGCCGCATGATGGTGGCGCAGCTGCGCAAGACAACCAAAAAACCGGTCACCCACGTGTTCAACACCCACGTCCACGGCGACCACTGGCTGGGCAACCAGGCGGTTCTGGAAGCATGGCCGCAAGCCACGATCATCGCCCACCCCGACATGATCAAGCAGGCCAAGGACGGCGCCGCCGAGTTCTGGCTCAAGCTGATGTCTGACATGAGCGGCGGCTACACCGACGGCACCCGCGCGGAAATCCCCACGGTCGAGGCGGCCGACGGCCAGGAATTCAGGATCGGCGGCAAGACCTTCCGCATCCATTCCTCGACCGACGCCCACAGCAAGACCGACCTGATGATCGAAATGGTGGAAGACCGCACCCTGTTCACCGGCGACAACGTGCTGAACCGTCAGGTGATGAACATGCGCGACGGCACCTTCAAGGGTGTGATGAAAGCGACCGACCAGGCGCTTGCGCTCAACGCCAAGCTCTACGTTCCCGGCCACGGCAAGACCGGGGACCGCAAGTTCGTCGCCGAACAAAAGGCCTATTTCGACATCCTGATGGCGGAAGTGCGGCGCATGTACGACGAAGGCAAGAGCGACTACGAAATGAAGCCGGTCATCGCCGGCAAGCTCAAGGCCTACAAGAACTGGGCGGAATGGGATACCAACCTGGGGCAGCAGATCAGCCTGGCGATCCTCGAAATCGAACAGGAATAAAGCCGGACGCACCGCAGCCCCCGGCTGCGGTGCTGGGAACAATCAGTGCAGACGGGTCACGCTGGCGGCACGGCCGGGCTGCCATTCCCCGTCGAGGCTCACCCATTCGACCCGCTCGCCCAGCATGCGGATCACGCCCGGACGGCGGTTGTCGCCGGTGTCAGAAAACTCGAATCGATAATCGCGCTGGAACTGCAACTGGCCGTTGCCGTTGCGGGCGAAGCGGGTCTTGCTCAAGGCCACGCTCTCGTCCAGAAACTGCAGCCCCGCGTCGGCGCAGGCGCGCCGCCCGACGGCGACAGCCTGTTCGCGCGTCCGCATGCCGGCATACCAGTACCAGCCGACCGCGCCGAACAATCCCAGCAGGATGATTTCCCAGCTCACTGTCCTGCCGTGTCGGGCTTGACCGGACTGCGGAACAGCGCCGCCACCTGCTTCTTGGGGGCCTGGCGCAGCGGAGCCGGCGCGGCATCGGGGCGCGGCGCATCGCTCGGCGCATAAGGGGCATCGAACAATGCATCGCGCACGGCGGCGGGCCTGCCGCGCGGGGCGCCGCGCTCGCGTTCGCCGTGACGCTCCGGCTGGCGCGGCGCGCGCGACTGATACGCGGGAACGTCCGCCGCCCCCGGTTCGAAGCCGGCAACGATCACCGGTTCGAGGGTGTTGCCGATGAGTTTCTCGATGTCCCTGAGATAGCGCGTTTCGGATTCGCTCACCAGCGAAATCGCCTCGCCCTGGGCGCCGGCGCGGCCGGTGCGGCCGATGCGGTGGACGTAGTCCTCGGCGTTGTGCGGCAGATCGTAGTTGACGACGAAGGGCAGCGCCTCGATGTCGATGCCGCGCGCGGCGACGTCGGTGGCGACCAGCACGCGGATCGTTCCGGCCTTGAAGGCGTCCAGCGCCTTGATGCGTTCCTGCTGGGTCTTGTCGCCGTGGATGGCGTCGGCATGGATGCCGGCCTTGTTGAGTTCGTTGGCGAGCCGGTTGCAGCCGAGCTTGGTCCCGGTGAACACCAGCACCTGATTGAGGTCGCGGCTTTTGATCAGGTGCGCCAGCAGCTGGCGCTTGCGCTCGTGATGCACCGGGTGCATCACCTGGGTGATGGTGACGGCCGTGGCGTTGCGCGCCACTTCGATGAAGGCGGGATTGTTGAGGATGCTGTCGGCGAGCTTGCGGATTTCTTCCGGGAAGGTGGCCGAGAACATCATGTTCACCCGCTGCGCCGGCAGCAGGGCGACGATGCGCTTGAGATCGGGCATGAAGCCCATGTCGAGCATGCGGTCGGCCTCGTCCAGCACCAGGGTGTTGACCTGGGTCAGCATCAGGGTTTTGTTCTGCACGTGGTCGAGCAGGCGCCCCGGCGTCGCCACCAGGATTTCGATGCCGGTTTTCAGGATCGGGATCTGGGTGTTGATGTTGACCCCGCCGTACACCACCAGCGAGCGCAGCGGCACGTGCTTGCAATAGGCCTTGACGCTTTCCTCGACCTGGATCGCCAGTTCGCGCGTGGGGGTGAGGATCAGCGCACGGATCGGATGCTTGGCCGGCGAGGTGCCGGTGTTGGCGAACGGCAGCAGGCGCTGGATCAGCGGCAGCGCGAATGCGGCGGTCTTGCCGGTGCCGGTCTGCGCCGCGCCGAGGATGTCGCCCCCCTGCAGGGCCAGGGGGATCACCTGCTCCTGGATCGGTGTCGGCGAGGCGTAGCCCATATCGTCGAGGGCACGCAGGATGTCGGGCGCCAGCCCGAGTTCAGCAAAAGTCGTCAAAGTCTGTCCAGTGAAATTTCTGGTTCGGTTAGGTTCGATCAAGCGCCTGGCCGGCCGGGGCGTGTCGGCACGCCCTAGACCCGGATCCAGTCGAAGCCTGTCGTCTGGCAGGCCACCCGCACATCTTCGTCCGCACAGTCCAGCACCTGGGCCAGAGCGCGCTGCGCCAGGGCGGGCGTGTTGTTCTTTTTGGATACGTGCGCGGCCATCACGCACCGCAATTTTTCATGTTTCAGCTTGTCCAGCAAGGCCGCCGACTGGCCGTTTTCCAGGTGTCCGAAACGCCCGCCCACCCGGCGCCTGAGGCTCGCCGGATAGGGACCGTTTTCCAGCATCTCCGCATCGTGGTTGCATTCCAGCACCAGCGCATCGACGCCGCTCAGCATCGCCTCGATGTGCGGCGTACTGCACCCCGCATCGGTCAGCACGCCCAGCCGGCGGTCGCCGTCGCCGAACACATACTGCACCGGCTCGCGCGCATCGTGCGGCACCGGAAACGGCTGGATTTCCAGGCCGTCCACCGCGAACGCCGCGTGGCTGTCGATCACCTGCACCGCCACACCGTCGAGGTCCTGCGCCATCGCCAGGGTGCCGGCGGTCAGCCACACCGGCAGCTTGTGCTTGCGGGCCAGCCGCCCCACCCCGCCGATATGGTCGCTGTGTTCGTGCGTAACGACGATGCCGGCCAGGTCGGACGCCTGCAGCCTGAGCCGCGCCAGCCGTGCGATGCTGTCGGCCAGGCCGAAGCCGCAGTCCAGCAGTACGCGGGTGGAACCGGCCTCGACCACCAGGCCGTTGCCTTCGCTGCCGCTGCCGAGGCAGGCAAACCGCATTACGCGCCTTCCCGCGTCACTTCAATTCTTTATGCAGCAGATTGATGATGCGGTTCTGCGTATTGGCATCGACCGGCTTGCCGTCGACGCCGCTGACGTTGACCCGGCTCTTGTCGCCCGCCTCGCTCACCACGATCTGCAACTGCGGCGAGGTCTGCGCCTTCTTGCTGCGCCAGAACGCGAATTTGGCCAGGATGCCGTCGTCGCGCTTGCTGGCGTTGTCGACATCGGGATCGATGTAGCGAACAAAATACACGCCCTTGGAACGGTCGCGGTCTTCCACCGCAAAGCCGACGCGATCCAGCGCCAGGCCGACGCGGCGCCAGGCGCGGTCGAAATTCTCGTCCATTTCCAGCACCGGAGTCCCGGCTTCCCTGGCGATGCGCGCCTGTTCCGGCGTCTGCTGCTTGGTCAGCAGGGTCTGGGCACGATTCTCCTCCACCCCGAAACGCAGCATCAGGCGGCGCAGCATCTCGGCCTCGAGTTCGGGGTCGGCCGGGCGCGGCTGCCACACGGTCTTGTCCTTGCCCTCGGTGGCATAGACTTCCATCATGCCGCGGTGGCTGATGTAGATCTCGGTGCCGTCCTTGCCGGCTTCGATGCGGGTGCGGAACTTGTCGCGCTCGGGAGTGGAATACAGGCCGTCGAGCACCTTGCCCAGCGTGCGGCGAATCGCGTCCTGCGGAATGTTGGCGCGGTTTTCCGCCCAGTCGGTTTCGATCACGCCGGTTTCCGGCGATTCCAGGTTGACGATGAAACCGGTTTCCTGCCAGAAATCCTTGATCACCGGCCACACCTGCTGCGGCGTCGCCTGCACCACCAGCCAGCGCTGGCTGCCGGCGCGCTCGATGCGTGTCTTGTCTTGCGCGGGCAGCAGGGTTTGCGTGCCGCTCGGGGCGGCCTTGCGCTCCTGGCTGTAGGTCGACAGGGTGGCCGTGCCGCTGCCCTGGGCATCGGGAATCGCGTAGCGGTTGTCCCCTGCCGGTGCAGTAAGGTCGGGCGGCACTTCCAGCGTCGGCAGCTTGTTGGCCGACTTGTAATCGATCTTTTTGGACTCCACGATGCCGCAACCTGAAGCCGTCATGGCAAGCATCAAAAACAGAGGGAATAAACGCATAGGGGTCGGGATCCTAAATCAATGGGCTTTTACATCAAACCGGCGTGGCGCATCGCATCACGCAGGGTGTCGTGCAGACCGGCTGACAGCGGGGTCAGCGGCAGGCGCAGGCCGGACCGGATCAATCCCAGTTCGGCACAGGCCCACTTGACCGGAATCGGGTTGGCCTCGACGAACAGTTTGCTGTGCAGCGGCAGCAGTCTGTTGTTGAGTTCGCGCGCGCGCGGCAGGTTGCCTTCGAACGCCGCCACGCACATCTCGTGCATCAGTTGCGGCGCCACGTTGGCGGTGACCGAGATCACCCCGTGCCCGCCCAGCAGCATGAAGGGCATCGCCGAGGCGTCGTCGCCGCTGTACAGCGCGAAATCCTTGGGCGCGCGGCGCAGCAGATCCGACGCGCGCTCCATGTTGCCGGTGGCGTCCTTGAGGCCGGCGATGCCCGGCACTTCGGCCAGCCGCAGCGCGGTGTCGTTGGCCAGATCGGCCACCGTGCGCCCGGGGACGTTGTACAGAATCAGCGGCAGGTCGACCGCTTCGGCAATCTTCCGGTAATGCTGGTAGAGGCCTTCCTGCGTCGGCTTGTTGTAGTACGGCACCACCGACAGGCCGGCCTGCGCGCCGGCGCGTTTGGCGCATTCGGTGAGCTCGATCGCTTCGGCGGTCGAGTTCGCGCCGGTCCCGGCAATGACCGGCACCCGCCCGGCGGCCTGCTCGACGGTGGTGCGGATCAGCAGGCAGTGTTCGTCGTAGCTGACCGTCGGCGACTCGCCGGTGGTGCCGACGACGACAATGCCATCCGTTCCCGCTGCGATGTGCCAGTCGACCAGCCCGCGCAGCGCATCGAGGTCGAGCGCGCCGTCGTCCGACATGGGGGTGACAATCGCAACCAGGCTTCCTCTGGCCCTATTCATTTCTGCCATGTTGTTTCCGCCGCTTAAATTTCAGACCCGCGCCGTTGTGGGGGCGGGTTTAACGATAAATCGCAGCATTCTAATCCATCTGGCCACGCCTGGCTTTATCTCGAAACGAGCCTGTCAAGCCAGCCGGCCAACTGTTCGATGCCCAGCCCGACGCCGTGCGCGACCAGCGGCACCGCCCATACCCAGGCCGCCGCCAGCCCCAGCGCGGCCAGCCCCAGCCCGGCCGAGAACATGTCCAGCCCCGGCGTGGTGCGCGCCACGATGCCGAACGCCAGCTGGATCAGCAGCGCCAGCGCCAGCAGCGGCAAGGCCAGCTGCACGCCGGTGGCGAACAGCCAGCCGGCGGCTTCGGCCAGCTGGCGCAGGTCGGTCGCAGCGGGCAAGACGGCGGCCGGCATGGCGACGAAACTGTCGCGCAGTGCATCGACCACCAGCAGATGGCCGCTGGCGCCCAGAAACGCCAGCGCCGCCAGCCACCCCGCGAGGGTGCGCCAGGCGGCATCCGCCGGGGCGGCCTGCTCGGCGGTCAGCGTCAGCAGGCCGCCGGTCGCGGTGTGGCCGGCCCATAGCAGCACGGCGGTCACTGCGGCAAACACCAGCCACACGCAGAGCGCCAGCGCCGCGCCCCAGACGGCTTCCATGCCCAATGCCAGCATGCCGGACACGCTGAAGGGCGCGACCGTGCCGATCGCCAGGCCCGGTGTCAGCACGGCGGCCAGGACGGCCGCCATGAACAGGCGCAGCGGCAGCGGCAGGCGGCCGGTCAGCGGGTCGAATACCGCCCATCCGGCGAGGCGGGCGAAGGCGAACAGCCAGGCCGCCAGGCTCGCTTCGCTCAGAGGCATGTCGCGCTCATTCGACGAGAACGGGAAAATCGGTCAGCAGCGTGCGCGCAAATTCCACCAGCTGGCCGCCCATCCAGCTGCCCAGCACCGCCAGTACGATCAGCACGACGATGAGCTTGGGCACGAAGGACAGCGTGGGTTCGAGAATCTGCGTGGCGGCCTGGAACAGGCTGATGGCGAATGCGGTCAGCAGGCCTGCCAGCAACACCGGCGCGGCAAGCAGCATCACCAGCCACAGCGCGTCGCGGGCGAGGCCTTCCATCAGAAGCTACCGAGCAGGGAGCCGACCAGCAGATGCCAGCCGTCGACCGTGACGAACAGCAACAGCTTCAAGGGCAGCGACACCAGTTGCGGCGGCAGCATGATCATGCCCAGCGCGGTCAGCACCGCGGCCACCACCAGGTCGATCACCAGGAACGGCAGCACCACCATGAAACCGATCTGGAACGCAGTCTTGAGTTCGCTGGTGAGAAAAGCCGGTGCCAGCGCGGCCAGCGGCACGCCATCCACCTGCTTGGGGTTGATGCTCTTGTCGTCGCCGATGAAGAGATCGAGATCCTCGGCGCGCGTCTGCCGCAGCATGAAGCTTTTCAGCGGCGCCGCGGCCTGTTCGGCCGCCTCGTTGAATGTCAGCGCGCCGGAGAGATAAGGCTGATAGGCCTCGGCGTTGATGGTCTTCAACGCAGGCGACATCACGAAAATCGTCAGCAGCACCGCCAGCCCCATCAGCACCAGATTCGGCGGCGCCGTGTGGCTGCCCAGCCCCTGCCGCAGCAGGAACAGCACCACGGCGATGCGGGTGAAGGCCGTGAATGCCAGCAGCAAGGCCGGCAGGAACGGGAACAGCAGCAGCCACGGCAGGCTTGCGCCCGGCACCCCGATCACCTGTCCGCCCGCGCCGGGCGTCACACTCAGCAACGGCACACTGGTTTCCGCGCCCGCGGCCGGCGCGCTCAGGCCCAGCGCGATCAACAGCAGGATCGTTTTCATCGCACCTGCTCCGCCGGCAAGTGCGCCTGCCCGGGCTTCGGCAGGGTATGCAGCAGCCGCACGTTGCCGCCGCCCACGCCCAGCAGCAGCCAGGTGTTGTCGACCTCGACCACCACCACGCGCTCGCGCGCACCGACCGCGGTCGTTCCCACCACTTTGACTGCGCCTTGCGCCCCCATGCCCGGCAGATAGCGGCGGGCGAACCACGCCACCGCGACGAATCCGCCAAGGATCAGCGCCAGGCTCAGCAGCACCGTCAGCATGCTGCCGGCGGTGCCGGATGCGGCGAACGCCGGCAATGGAATCGACAGCAACGCGCCTGCGGCGACAAATTTAGCCATGCCGGATGACCTCCCGCGCCCAGCGCGTCATATCGGTTGTGTGGGACGGCAACTCTACGGCGAGCGTTGCCGGCGTAGGATCGGTCGTAATGCGCCACGCCAGCGCGGGGGGCAGCGCGGGCGCCGCCGCATCCAGCCAGCACTCCGCCAGCATGGCGTCGAGGGTGCGCAGCAGGCTGCGGGGCACGAAGGGCGCCGCCTCCACGTGCCGTCCGCCGAGGCGGCGCGTCAGCCACAAGCCGGCCAGCGCGGCATCGGGCTGCCAGCCGGGCGTCGCCGGCGCGCCGCCCGCTGCAGCGGCCACCGGTGCCAGCGCTGCCACCTGAACCGGCAGACGCAGGCGCGCGCCCAGCGTCGTGGCCAGCTTGCGGGTCAGCCGCGCCTGCAAGGGCTCGGGCAGCGCGGGATGCGCCGTCAGAAAAGCGATTTCGGCGGGCGTCAGCTCAAGCAAGCGCATCAGCGCACCCGGCGGCCGGCATCGCGCCGATGCGTCAGTTCGACCAGTTCGTCGTGATCGCGCTGTTCGATGCGCTTCTGCTTAACGGCGGCCTGCGCCAGATGGCGCTGTTCCAGCAGCCGCAAGGCTTTCACCCGTTGCTCGACCTGCATCCATTCGGCCAGCCGCGCCTGCCAGTCGCGCTGCGCAGCGTCGATGGCGTCCTGGGCGGCCTGCATTTCAGCGGTCTGCGCGTGCTGCAAACGGTTCATTTCCTGCAACTGCACCGCCGCCACGCCGCCGCGCAATTCGCCGGCCAGTTGCGCGATGTGGGCGTCGCGCAGCACGGCAAGCTGCACCTGCCGGCCGCGCGCGCGCAGCCAGATGCCATGCGCGAGCTTGACCGCGCGCGCCAGCGTTTCGCCGCGCCGCTCCGCCAGCTGCAGCACCCGCGCCAGGGCAAACGGCTTCACCCGAGCACCTCATCGAGGCCCGCGCGCGCGGCCTCCAGCGGCGCGCGTTCGCGCATGCCCTGCATCAGGTAGCCCTGCATTCCGGGGTACAGCCGCACCCCTTCGTCGAGCACCAGGTCGGCGCCCGGCACGTAGGCGCCGACGGCGAGCAGGTCGCGGCTGCGCATGTAGCGCGAATAGAGATACTTGAAGCGGCGCGTGCGTTCCAGCGCCTCCTCCGAGAGCAGGTCGGGCTGCGCCCGGCTGATCGAGGCTTCGATGTCGATCGCCGGGTAATGGCCGGCGTCGGCGAGATCGCGGCTCAATACGATGTGGCCGTCGAGGATGGCGCGCGCGGCGTCGGCGATCGGGTCCTGCTGGTCGTCGCCTTCCATCAGCACGGTGAAGAACGCGGTGATCGAGCCGCTGCCGCTGCGGCCGTTGCCGGCGCGCTCGGCCAGTTGCGGCAGCTTGGCGAACACCGACGGCGGATAGCCCTTGGTGGCGGGCGGCTCGCCGATCGCCAGCGCCACCTCGCGCTGCGCCATCGCGTAGCGGGTGAGCGAATCCATGATCAGCAGCACGTGCTTGCCCTGGTCGCGGAAATATTCGGCGATCGACATCGCATACGCCGCGCCGTTCAGCCGCATCAGCGGCGGATGGTCGGCGGGCGCGGCCACCACCACTGCGCGCGCCATGCCTTCGCTGCCGAGGATGCGATCGATGAATTCCTTGACCTCGCGCCCGCGTTCGCCGATCAGGCCGACGACCACTACGTCGGCTTCGGTCATGCGCGCCATCATGCCGAGCAGAATGCTCTTGCCGACGCCGCTGCCGGCAAACAGGCCGAGCCGCTGCCCGCGCCCCACCGTCAGCAGGCCGTTGATCGCGCGCACGCCGACGTCGAGCGTCTGCCGGATCGGCGCGCGTTCCAGCGGATTGATCGGACGGCTGTACAGCGGCACCCGGCGCTCCAGCGACAGCGGGCCCATGCCGTCGAGCGGCCGCCCGGCGCCGTCGAGCACGCGCCCCAGCAGGCGCTCGCCGACCGGCACCTGGCGCACCCGGTCCTGCGCGCGGCGGCGCGGAATGTAGCGCATGCCCAGGCGCGGCGGCTGCGCCGCCAGCGGGTCGTCGGGGATCACCCGCGCCCCCGGCATCACGCCGTAGATGTCGGTGGCCGGCATGATGAACAGGCGGTCGCCGGAGAACCCGGCCACCTCGGCCTCGATGCTCTGCCCGCCGGGAATCTGGATGTGGCACTGGCTGCCCACCGGCAGGCGCAGGCCCACCGCCTCCATCACCAGGCCGGACACCCGGGTCAGCCGCCCGCTGGTGGCGACCGGCGTCGCCCAGCCCACCGCGCGGCGGCAGTCGGCCAGGTATTCGCGCAGGCGGACGATGCGCTCCATCATTCGATCCAGTTCAGGTTGGAGCCGAGCACCTGCACCACCTGGCGCCAGCGTGCCGGCAGCGTGGCGTCGAGGTCGCCCTGCGAGGTTTCGATCAGGCAGCCGCCGCGCACGATGCGCACGTCTTCCACGATGCGCAGGCGGTTCTTGTCGAGCACCTGGTCGAGATGCGGGCGCACCAGCGCAGCGTCGTCCGGATTCAGCAGCAGGCGCGCTTCGCGGCTGGTTTCCGCCATCTGCTTCAGCGCCAGGTTGACCACATCGAGGATGCGTTCGGGATGTGCCGCGAGTTCGCCCGCCACCACCTGGCGCGCCACGTCGAGCGCGAGTTCGAGCACCATGTCGGCGAGGCGAAAATCGAGATTGTCGAGGGTCGAGGAAAAGCTTTCGGCCAGCAGCTTCATGCGCCCGCAGGCCTGTTCTCCTTCCACCCGCCCGACGGCCAGTCCTTCGGCGTAGCCCTCGGCGCGTGCAGCCTCGCGCAGGTTGGCCAGTTCGGCCGCGGCATCCGCGGTCGGCGGCGCCTCGCCTGCCGGCGCGGCCAGTTCCACCACCTCCCACTGTTCGAATGCGGTGGTGTCTTCGTGTGTGCTCATGCCGCCTCCTCTTCCGGGAATGGAATCGCCCCCTCTGCAGCCAGCCGCCGCAGGGTGGCGCCGGCATCGTCCTGCGCGGCCTGGATCGCGGTCACCGGCAAGCCGCCCAGGGTGTCGAGATCATCGCGCATGCGCTGTGCCGCGGTCGGGCTCATCACCGCAGTGAGCGCGTCGAGCACCCGCCCGTCGCTGCCCTTCAGCGCATGCAGCAGGGTGCGGGCGCCGATATTGCGCAAAAAGGTCTTGCGGCCCGCTTCGGGCAGCCGCGCCAGGTCCTCGAACGCGAGATTGCGCACGCGCAGGCGCGCGGCCAGGCCTGCGTCGTTCCGATCGAGCTGGCTCAAGGCAGCGGCGGCGCTGCCCTCGCTCATCTGCCCCAGCAGGCTGGCAACCGCGGCTTCGCCTTGCGCCGGCGCGGCGGTTTCCAGGCCGGCCAGCCAGTCATCCAGCTCGCGCAGCATGTCGGGGCTGGGCGCCTCGCTGTGCGCCAGGTTCAACAAGGTGTCGGCGCGGGTCCTGGCGGGCAGCAGCTCGAGCACGGCGGCCGCGACGTCGCGCGGCAGGCGCATGACGACCACCGCGATCAGTTGCGGCGGCTGCGCCTCCAGCAGACCGGCGATTTCCGCCGGTTCGCGCCAGGCCAGCTTTTCCAGCGACAGCGCGCCCGCGGCGCCCAGCCGCTGCAGCATCGACTGCGCGCGCTCCGGGCTCAGCGCCAGCTTCAGCGTTTCGTCGAGAAAACGCCCGGTGTCCGCGGCGAAACCGGTCTGCTCGGCCGCTTCGGCCGCGTAATCGCGCAAAATGATGCGCACACGTTCGCGCGGCAGCATTTCCAGTTCACGCATGGCGCTGCCCAGGCGGCTCACTTCCAGCGGACTCAGGTAACGCAACACGGCCGCCGTGGCCTCCTCGCCCAGGGCGAGCAGCAGCGCGGCGGATTTTTCGATCCCGGCCTGGCTCATGCACGCATCCACAGCCTGATGACATCCGCCGCCACGCGCGGATCGGCCAGTACCTGGCTGCGGGTCGCATCCAGTTCGGCGTCGAAATCATCCGCCTGCATTTCGCTGGCGGGTGCCCGGCGGACACGCCGCCAGCCCGCCACGCCGAGCACGGCCAGGGTCGCCGCAGCCGCCGCCAGCGGCCATTGCGGAAAGAGCAAAGGACTGTCCGCGCGCGGCAGCGGACTGGCCTGCTGCACCCGCGGGATCGGGCCGGGCAGCGGCGCCTGGGACAGCGCAACGGGCGCTTCGGCCTGCGCCTTGGGCGCCCCTCCTGGCAGCGCATACACGCTCAGGCTGTCGCCGCGCGCCGGCAGCAGGCCCAGTGCCTGGCGCGCCAGCTGCCCGGCGCGCCCGAGTTCGGCGGCGCTGGCGTCGAACCCCAGAATCACGATGGCATTGATCCGCTGGACGCGGCCTTCGGGAACGCGCGTGGTGCGCACGGTTTTCTCCAGCGGGCGCGCCTGCCCGCCCACCACGACATTGCGCACGCGCTCGACCGTCTGCCGGGTTTCGCTGTCCTCCAGCGTCGCGGTCACCTGCACGCTGACGCGGTCTGCGCCCAGCCATGGCGTCAGCACCGCCAGCGCGCGCCGCGCCAGATCCTGCTCCAGCGCCAAGCGCTGCGACTGGGCCGCTTCTGGAACCGCGCCGCCCAGCAGGACACCGCGCGGATCGAACACCTGCACTTCGGCGCGCTTCAGGCGCGGCACGCTGGCGGCCACCAGCGTCTGGATCGTCGAGACCTGCCCGGCATCCAGCCGGGCGCCCGGACGCAGCCGTACCAGCACCGCAGCGGTGGCGGGCGGCGCATCGCGCAGGAACGGCGAGACCTTGGGCAGGGCGAGGTGGACCCGTGCCAGTTCGACCGTATCCAGCTTCTGGATCGAGCGCGCCAGGTCGATTTCGAGCGCGCGCTGATAGCGCTGCTGTTCCTGCAGCGACGAGGCGCCGAAGCGGGGAGAACGGTCGATCTCATCCTGCGCATCGGCATCGGTTCTGGGCAGACCCAATGCAGCCAGACGATAGCGTGCCGCATGTAGCTCTCCGGACGGCACTTCGATGGTGCCGTCCGCGGCGGACAGACGATAGGGGATGTCGAGTCGTTCGAGCGCGCCGATGACCTCGCCGCCCGCGCGGTCGGACAGCTGCGTGTACAGCACGCGGTAGGCCGGCGGGTTGAACCACAGATAGGCGGAAGCCAGCGCGGCCAGCGGCAGCAGCACCAGCAGGGCAAGCATGAAGCGGCGCAATGGGCTCGCGTCGGCAATCAGGTCGCGCAGACTGCTCAGCCAACCCGGCACTGCACGCACCTCGTCTGCGTTGTCGGGGTCACCGGGTTTGCCTCACGCTTGATGGGTTGGGTGGTCACCCGCGGAATTATAACCAGTCAGGCGCGGCCACAGCGCGCAATACCACCTGCAGCCGCCCCGCCCGCTCGCGGCCCTGGAACCACCAGATGCTGCCCTTCTTCACCGCCAGATCGCCTGCCTGCCCAGCCAGCAGCTGCATCGCCACCTGCCCCAGCGTGGGTTGATGCCCGACGACCAGCACCGGATAGGCCGCATCCGGCCAGCCTGCCGCGGCCAGCACGGCCGCGGCGTCGGCGCCGGGTGCCAGCGCCGGCGCCTCCTCGTATTCGCGCCCCAGCGCCTGCGCGGTTTGCCAGGCGCGGGTGGCGGGACTGGCCAGGATGCGGATGTCCGGCGGCAGCCGCGGATTGAGCCAGTCGGCCATGCGCGCCGCCTGCTTGCGGCCGCGGGCGGTAAGTTCGCGGGCGGCATCGGGAAGCGTGTCTTCCGCCTCGGTGTGCCGCCACAAAATCAGTTCCATTTCGGTTCCCTCACAATGCCGGCCCCGAATCGTGAGCCACGCCTATTGTGCCGCAGCCGCGCCTGCCGGAGACGACAGTCCCGACAGCGGCAGCCGCAGGGTGAAGCGGCTGAATGTTCCCGCTTCGCTCGCGACCGCGACCGTGCCGCCGTGCTTTTCCGCCACGGTGCGCACGAAATACAGCCCCAGCCCGGTGCCCGTCGTCCGTTCCGCGGCGCGGCTGAAGCGGCGGAACAGGCGCGCCTGATCGGCGGCGGCAATGCCGGGGCCGTGGTCGGTCACGCTGGCCTCGGCCCATTCGCCCGCGCAGCGCAAGCCCACCGTCACGCTGGAATGCGCCGGCGCGTAATGCACCGCGTTCAGCACCAGATTGAGCATGGCGCGATGCAGCAGGCCGAACTCGCCCTGCACCCACAGCGGGTCGTCGGGCAGCTGGCGCAACAGTTGCACCGACTTGGCGCGCGCCGCCGCGAACCCATCGTCGATTGCCTGGTGCACCAGCGCGACAAAGTCGAGTTCCTCGAAGCGGGCGGCGTCCAGCATTTCGGCACGCGAAGTGCGCAGGAACTCTTCCGCCAGCGTCAAGCCGCGGGTCAGCGGGTCGCGCAGGCGGGCTTGCGCGGCGGCGGGCAGCGCGTCGAGCTGCATCAGGGCGGAGGCCAGCGGCGCACGGATGTCGTGCGAGATGAACGCCAGCGTTTCGCGCTGCTCGTCCTGCAGATAGCGCAAGCGGTGCGCCGCCGCCTGCACCTGCTGGATACGCGCCTCGAACGGGTCGTGCGACAGCGCCCTCGGCTGGACATCGGCCACCGGCCCCAGTTCCTGGCGCAGCCGCTTCAGTTCGTGGTCGAGAAAGCGGCCGGCGCCCTCCAGGCGCCGCCAGCTCCACACCGGATAAGCCAGCAGGATTGCCAGCAGCGCGCCGGCAACCGGCATCCAGGCCTGGACCCAGAACGGCAGCGCGATGGCGGCCGCAGCCACGGCCACGAACCACAGCACGCTCGCCAGCAATCCGCCCAGGGGATTCAGGCGCGGCAGCCACAGCAGCGGCGCCAGCGCCAGCAGGGCAGCGGCCGGCAGCGCAACGGCGGGCGGTACGTCGCGCACCAGGCGGCCGCCCCGCATTGATTCCAGCGCATTGGCATGCACCTCCACCCCCGGCATCGGCTGGCGCTGCCCCGACACCGGCGTCGGCAGCAGGTCGCCCATGCCCGCCGCGGTGGCGCCCACCAGCACGATCTTGTTGCGGAAGGTGCCGGGGGCGAATTCGCCGGTCAGCGCCTGCACATACGACAGCGTCCGCACATGTCCGGGCGGCCCCATAAACGTGATGCGGCGCGGCGCCGTCCGCACCAGGGCAAACGGCATCGCATCGGCAGCGGCGGGCGGAGTCCGGCTGAACGACGCCGGCAGCTGGCCGGCGCTGGCCAGCACCGCCTGCGCAAAATGCGGCCACGCCGGCGTGCCCACGCCTTCCCACAGGAAAATGCTGCGCGCAATGCCGTCCTGGTCCAGCTCGACGTGCACCCGCCCCAGCGCCGCCGCCTGTTCCAGCAATTGCGGCAGCGGCAGGGTTTCCAGCAGCTGGCCGTTGACCCGGCTGCTTTCCAGCAGCACCGGCAGCACCACATTGCCCGCACGCGCAACCGCTTCCGTCAGCGCCGCGTCGGCGGGCTGATCGGCGGTGTCGGGCTCGGCGAACACCAGGTCGAGGCCGATCGCGCGCGCGCCGTCGGCATGCAGGCGGTCGATCAGCGCGGCATGCAGGCGCCGCGACCACGGCCAGCGGCCAAGCTTGGAGAGGCTGTCCTCGTCGATGGCGACGATCACGAGATCCGCCGGCGGCGGCTGGCTGTGCAGGCGCTGCCCGAGGTCGTACAGCAGGTTGTCGACCCGGTTCAATACGCCGCTGCCGCTAGTCAGCAGCGCGATCGACAGCAGGATCAGCGCCGCGGAGAAACGGTCGTTGCGCAAGAAGCGCAGCCGGAGCGGATCGCTGCGCACGGGCGGTCACATGGCCAGCAAGGGCAGCAGCAGCAACAGCGCTTCCCAGCGCAAGCGCGGCGGCGCTTCGATCACCCGGGTGGCGTAAGGCCCCGCGGTGCCGTCGGCCTCGACCAGTCGCGCGGCCAGGTAATACGTCGCCGCATCGAGCGGCGAGGCATGCAGCCGGCCGTCGCGGCTGCTGCCCTGCCAGACGATCCGGGTGCGCTCGGCGTCGCGCGCCAGCACCAGTTCGTAGCGCAAACCGGCGGGCGGCGGCGGCAAGGCGAGCTTGAGACTGTTTTGCTCGAACGCCGGGGCGGCCTGGCCGAGGTCGGGCGCGCCCGGCAGCGGATCGTAGACGAAACGCTGCGGCGGCGAGAACGGCCCCTGCTCATCGGCTTCGATGCTCGCCACCCGCCAGTGGTAGGCGCCAGGCGCCAATTCCCCGGGCGGAGCCAGGCGCGTTTCCGTGGTCCGTCCGGTCAGCAGCATCTCGCTGAACGCCGCATCGCGCGCCAGCTCGACCCGGTACGCGGTCGCGCCCACCACCGCGCTCCATTGCAGCGCGGGTTGCGCGCTGCGCACGCGCGCGCCGGGCGTGCGCAGCAACGGCGCAAACGGGCGCGCATCGAGCTCGAATGCGTGCACGGCATCGCGTCCCTGCAGGCCCAGGGCATCGGCTGCGCGTGTCCGCAGCACGTAGCGGCCATCGGGCAGGTCGGCAAAACTCAGTCGTGGCGACGCGCTGGCGTGTTCCAGCAGCAGCGGCCCGAACTGCGCATCCGCCGCCGATTTCCCGGCCTCGCCGGCGCCGGGGGAACGGTCTGCCCGGGATGCGATCTGGCCCAGCCACGACACCGCGCCCGGCAGGGCCGGCAGCGTAAAGCGCAGCGGCAGGGACTCGACCCGCAGCGGCAGCGCGGACACGTCCGGTGCGGGCAGCAACGCCGCCGGCGGGCGCGGCGGTTTGCCGGCTTCCGCCAGGCTGCCCTGCCCCGCCATGACGGCCACGCGTTGCCCGGCCGCAGCCAGGCCCACCTCCCCCTCCAGCGTTTCTTCGCGGGTCACGCGCGGCTCCGCCGCGACGCGGAAGCGGGTGCCGCGCACCGCCGCCACCGCGGACGGCGTGATCACCTGCAAGCGGCTGCCCGGCGTGCGGCGCGGGTTGGCGCCGACGTCGAGGCGCCCCTGCTGCAGCCGCAGCCGGGTATCGACCATGCCGCCGCCGGCATAGACGCTGACGCTGTCGAGCGTCATGCGCGCACCGGGCTGCAGCACCGCCACCGAGTCATCGGCAAAACGCAGCGTCGCGCTGCTGTTGGCGGCGCTGCTCAGGCTGGCCCCAGCGGCCAGCCGGTCCCCTGCCTGCAAAGCGCGTTCGGCGCCATCGGGCAGGCTCAGCCGGACCTGCCCCGTCACCGCGACCACCGTCGCCGGCGCCGGCGCATGCCGCAGCCAGGCAAGCGGGATGCGCAAGGCGCTGCCGGGAACCAGGCGATAGGGGTTGGCAATGCGGTTGTGGCGCTGCACCCGCGGCCAGTCGGCCGGACGTGCCAGATAACGCGCCGACACGCCGATCAGGGTGTCGCCCGGTCGCAGCGTATAGCGCCATTCCGGGCCGGGGTCTGAGGGTTCCGCCGCCGCAGGCGCGGCAAGCAGCAGAAAGGCGAGCGAACAAAGCCGCAGGCGAATGGTCATGGAGCCTATTCCACGCGCTCCAGCCGATAGCCCTGACGGTACACCGAAGTCAGCCGCCAGCCGTTTTCCGGCACCAGCTTCAGCTTGCCGCGCAGGTGGCTGACGTGGACATCCACGGTGCGGGTATCGATGTCGGGGCTGGAGCCCCATACCACCTGGATCAGGTGCCCGCGCGGCAGCAGCATGCCGACGCGGCCGAAGAAATACAGCGCAAGCTCGGTTTCCTTTTCGGTCAGTTTCACCGGTTGCCCGCCCAGTTCGAACTTGCGGCTGCCGAAATCCACCTTGACCGCGCCGAAGTCCTGCACCGGCTCCGGCCGCAGCTGCGCCGAGCAGCGCCGCGCCACCGCGTGGATGCGTGCGATCAGCACGCTGCGCGCGGGCGGCTTGACCATGTAATCGTCGGCGCCGGCCTGGATCACCTGCACCACGTCCTCCTCCCCGTCGCGCCCGGTCAGGAACAGCACCGGCGGCAGCGTACCTTTCAGCTTGAGGCTGGCCATGACGTCGGGGCCGCTGATGTCGGGCAGCATCCAGTCGAACAGGCACAGGTCGTAGCGCTCGTCGGAGAGCGCGCGCACGCACTCGCGGCCGGAACGGAACCAGCTCACGCTATGCCCGGCCTGCTCCAGCCATTCGATGATGTTGACGGCAAATGCCGCGTCGTCTTCCAGAAATGCGATTTTCATTGTCGGAGGCGATGACAGCCGGGTGTCGGTGTTCATGGAGCGCGGATTGTGGGTGGAAAAGCCAAAACAGGGCTAGTGGCAATCTACCAGTAAGGCGCCGTTTCCATGAAATTTTGCAAATGCTTTGCATTTTCGCCAGTCGCGTCGACCGCCAGCCGCGCCGCCAGCCAGCCGAGCACGAATTGCCCCATCGCGCCCGCGTCCGCCCCGGCCCCGGTCAGCAATGCCCGCGCCACCTGCGCATCGTTGGCGCGGCCCAGGCTGTCCTGCGCGTCCCGCAGCACAGCCTGGTATCGGCGCTGTCCGCCGCGGCCGAACAGCGCCTGGAAAAACTCGGCCGCGTAGCGCTGGCGCTTGATGGCAATGCGCAGGGCGTGGCGCTGCTCCGGCTGCAGTTGCGCGAACCTGCGCGCGCCGCGGACGATGGGGCGATGCCCCTTCTGCAGCGCCCGGCGCGCCCATTTTTTCAATGGCGACAACTGGACCAAGCGCTGCGTTTCGGCGGCGTCGCGCCAGCCGCGCTGCAGCAGCCAGCGCTGGAATGCCAGCAGCCACGCGCCCGGCTGCGCCTGCGCGAGCGCCGTTTGCATGGCCGCCCGCACCTCGGCTCTGCGCGCCTCCAGCGCCTGCCGGCCGCGCTGCCAGGCGGCGGCATCGGCGCAATGCGGCGCAATGGCCGGCAGGGTCTCGCAGCACAGCACGTCCCAGTCGCGTGCGGAACCGAGGGCGGCGGCCAGCGCGCGCAGCTCCGCCAGCAACGCATCCGGCACCGCGCACGCCTCCCGGTACAGCCGCAGCGCCGCGCGCAGGCGCCGCAGCGCCACCCGCGCCTGGTGCACGTATTCGATATCGTCGGATGCCAGCACCCCCGGCAGATTGGCCTGGAACTGCGCCAGGCAGGCCTGGCAGATCGCGGCGAAACCGTCTTCCACGCGCATTCCGCCGTCCAGCGCCAGCCGCGCAGATTTGGCCGGCGCCGCCGCCTCGCCGCGCGCCAGGCGCACGCCCCGTTCGGCCTTGCTGACGTCCAGCGGCACGCAGCCGAACCGCCGCGCCCAGCCTTGCGCCAACGCAAACAGGACATCCGGCTGGCCGGCCTTGAGTTCGAGCTCGATCTCGCAAATCGGCTGGCTGCGCCGGCCGGCGCGCACCTCGCCGATGTCCAGCGCCACTTCGATTGCCGCGCCGCCGCGCCCGCCGACCAGCCAGGCGGTGCGGCTGAAGCGCGTTTCGAACACCGCCGCCAGTTGCGCGCGCAGCGCCTCCGGCACCAGCGCCAGCGCTTCGGGCGGAAATTTTTTCCAGTCCGGCTTGCCGCTGGATATCGCCATTTCGTACTCGGCGCGCCGCGACAGGCCGCCGTGCCGCTCGCCCTCGGTCTTCAGCGTTTGCAGCCAGCGCCGCCCGACCCGCCGCACCCTGAGCGCCACGCCCTGCGCGCTCAGGGAAAAACCCGGCGTATCGAAATAGCGCGTGACGAGTTCCTGCTGCAGCGGTGCGCCGCGCCGCCGCGCCATCAGCTTCGCGAATGCCGCCGCCCGCTGCGGCGGCAGCGCCAACTTGAGTTCGATTTCAACCGGCTGCGGCGGCGTCATATGGCTGTCATGTCATGATTGGAACAGGCGCTTATCATTGAAGCTCATCCTCGATACTAGATCATGAATCCTCCCAGCCCCGACACCCTCATCAACCGCGAACTCGGCATTCTCGAGTTTCAGCGCCGCGTGCTGGCCCAGGCCGACGACCCCGCCATGCCCTTGCTGGAGCGGCTGAGATTTCTCTGCATCTTTTCCAGCAACATGGACGAGTTCTTCGAGGTTCGGGTGGCCGGACTCAAGGAGCAGATTCGCGCCGACTCGACCCAGCGCTCGCCCGACGGCATGACGCCCCGGCAGCAGTACCGCGCGGTGTCGAACATGGCCCGCGACCTGGTGGCCAAGCAATACGCGCTGTTCAACAACGAGCTGATTCCCGAGCTGGCCGCGCACGGCATTCACTTCTTCCGCCGCACGCAGTGGACCGAAGACCAGGCGGCGTGGATCCGCGATTACTTCTTTCGCGAACTGATGCCGGTGCTGACGCCGGTGGGGCTCGATCCCTCGCATCCCTTCCCGCGCGTGCTGAACAAGAGCCTCAACTTCGCGGTGGAGCTGTCGGGGCGCGACGCCTTCGGCCGCAACTCCGGCGCCGCCGTGGTGCAGGCGCCGCGCGCGCTGCCGCGCGTCATCCGCCTGCCGGAAGAAATCGCCGGCTGCGAATACGGCTTCGTGTTCCTGTCGTCGGTTCTGCATACCCATGTCGGCGAACTGTTCGCCGGGATGACGGTGGAAGGCTGCTACCAGTTCCGCGTCACCCGCAATTCCGATCTCTTCGTCGACGACGAGGAAACCAAGAACCTGCGCCAGGCCTTGCAGGGCGAACTGCCGCAGCGCAATTACGGCGCGGCGGTGCGGCTCGAAGTCGCCGACAACTGTTCGCCTTCGATGGCGGCCTTCCTGCTGGAACAGTTCGAGCTCGGCTCCGATGATCTCTACCAGGCAAACGGCCCGGTGAATCTGGTGCGGCTGATGCAGGTGCCCGACTGGGTCGACCGCCCCGAGCTGAAGTTCGCTCCCTTCGTCCCCACCCTGCCCGCCCGGCTGGCCAAGCAGGACGACATCTTTGCGCACATCCGCAAGCACGACATCCTGCTGCACCACCCGTTCGAATCCTTCCAGCCGGTGATCGACTTCATCGAGCAGGCCGCGGCCGACCCCCACGTCGTCGCCATCCGCCAGACGGTCTACCGCACCGGCACCGACTCCAAGCTGATGATGGCGCTGATCCGCGCCGCGCAGTCGGGCAAGGAGGTCACCGCGGTGGTCGAGCTGATGGCGCGCTTCGATGAAGAAGCCAACATCAACTGGGCCGCCAAGCTGGAGGAAGTCGGCGCCCATGTCGTCTACGGCGTGGTCGGCCACAAGACCCATGCCAAGCTGGCGCTGGTGATCCGCCGCGAGGAAGGCGAACTGCGCCGCTACGCGCACCTCGGCACCGGCAACTACCACGCCCGCACCGCGCGCCTATACACCGACTTCGGCCTGCTGACCGCCGACGAAACCATGACCGCCGACGTCGCCAGCCTGTTCACCCAGATCACCGGGTTGGGCAAGGCCGGCAAGCTGAAGCGCCTGTGGCAGGCACCGTTCACCCTGCACAGCGAGGTCGTCGCCGCGATCAACCGCGAGGCCGAACTGGCCGCCGCCGGCAAGCCCGCCGCCATCGTCGCCAAGATGAACGCGCTGCTGGAGCCGCAGGTCATCGCCGCCCTCTACGCCGCCTCGCAGGCGGGGGTGAAGATCGACCTCATCATCCGCGGCGTGTGCGCGCTGAAACCGGGCATCGCCGGCCTGTCGGAGAACATCCGCGTGCGCTCCATCGTCGGGCGCTTCCTCGAACACACGCGCATCTTCTATTTCAGGAACGGCGGCGACGAGCAGGTGTATCTGTCCTCCGCCGACTGGATGGACCGCAACTTCTTCCGCCGCATCGAAACCGGCTTCCCGATACTCAACCCCAAGCTGAAAAAGCGCGTCATCGCCGAGGGCCTCAAGCCCTATCTGCGCGACAACGTGCAGGCCTGGGAGATGCTGCCCGACGGCAGCTACCGCCGCCGCAGCCCGCGCCGCGCCGCGCCCTACAGCGCGCAGGCCGAACTGCTGGCGCTGCTGTCCAGGCAGAAATAGCTCCGGCGGCGGCATCCCGCTGCGCCGGGGCTTGAAACCCGCCGCCGCCGCCCCCATTTCCCGTTGCACCTTGTTTGTAGTCAACGGGAGATAAAGGCATGTCCGCCACCAAAGAAACCCTCGGCTTCCAGGCCGAAGTCAAGCAACTGCTGCAGCTGATGATCCATTCCTTGTATTCCAACAAGGACATCTTCCTGCGCGAACTCATTTCCAACGCCTCCGACGCCGCCGACAAGCTGCGCTTCGAGGGCCTGTCCGACCCCGCGCTGTTCGAGAACGACCCCGACCTCAGGATCCGCATCGCCTTCGACCGCGAGGCGCGCACGCTGACGATTTCCGACAACGGCATCGGCATGAGCCGGCAGGAAGTCATCGAGCACATCGGCACCATCGCCAAGTCCGGCACCCGCGAATTCTTCTCGCAATTGTCCGGCGACCAGAAGAAGGACGCCGCACTGATCGGCCAGTTCGGCGTCGGCTTCTATTCCGCCTTCATCGTCGCCGACCGCGTGACGCTCACCACCCGCCGCGCCGGCCTCACGTCCGAGCACGGCGTGCGCTGGGAATCCGAGGGCGCCGGCGACTACACCCTGGAAACCGTGGAGAAACCCGGCCGCGGCACCGAGATCGTGCTGCATCTGCGCGAAGGCGAGGACGAATTCCTCTCCGACTACAAGATCAAGTCGGTCATCCGCACCTATTCCGACCACATCACCCTGCCCATCGT
>NCIH01000030.1:0-27361 GCA_002281975.1 Hydrogenophilales bacterium 17-64-11
GGATGCAGCACGGTCGTGCAAAGAAAATCCGCCATCAAAAAAAGGTGGGCGGGAAGGTGTTCGCGCTTGATTACGGTCGGCTAATGGGTGACCCCATTTATTTGTTTTAATCAACTTACGGGAGGACTTTCACCTCCAAGAGTGCGCCCGTGCCGGGCGCACCAAAAAAAAAAAGAGACCGCCGAAGCGGTCTCTTTAAAAGCTAATTAAACTAGCGGGGCAATTAATGGTGTCTGACCCCTTTGATTCTTTATCAGCAAATTGCCGCGGCAACGCATGTGCCGCCCTTCGCCCAGATTATGGGTGACCCGACACCAGCTGCTGTGCCCGTAAGAGTATAGGTTTCACCGCTGAGGCCGCCAGTGGAAATCGCCGTCATGGTAATTGTGGTTGTGAGTTCGCCGCCAGCGGAAAGAGCACCAGAGCCCGCTTTTACATAACCCGCATCGGCAGCGGTTTTAGCCGGCACGCCACCTTTTTCCGAGCCTGCTGTCGCATTGTCGCAATTAGCTGTTGCCAAGGTACTCTGTTCCTGGAAACAAATTTCCGCGCCCAGCTTAAAGGGGGCCGCAGCAGACACCACTTCACTGAACTTTGCTTTCTTCGTGTAAGTCTGATACGCCGGCACCGCAATCGCAGCCAAAATACCAATAATCGCCACCACGATCATCAGTTCGATCAAAGTAAAGCCTTGTTGTAATTTACGCATTTCAAATCTCCTTAAGTTTGGGCAAGTTGAACACGAGCCTCCCGTGTCTGGCACATTAACGTGCAGCCACCGTGCCAACTTTAGATATTGCCGGGAAAAATTGCGCTAACTGGCCATAACGCCATGATTCCGCTGTCGTTTTTTAGGAATAACCGGGAATCGCAGCACCCCCGGCCAGTCCAGCCGCCCTGCCCCCCTGCGGCATCAATGTGCCGTTTTTCGTCAGCCGGCCCGCGTTTCCGCAAACGGATTGCGTATCTCCAGCCCGGCCACCTTGTGGCCATGCTGCATACCTTCCGAATACAGGCATTCGGCGCCCGACGCCTCGGCGCTGGCCAGAATATGGCTGTCCCAAAAACTGTAGCCGGTCAGTTCCATGAGTTCGGTTGCGCGCAAAATATCGCCAACCCCCGCATCGCGCACCACCCATGTCCCGTAGGCGCGGACAATATCGCGGGCCTGCGCCAAAGCAATGGGGCGTTGCAGCTTGCGGATCGCGTTGACCAGAAATTCCTGGAGAACCTGCGGGCTGAGCAATCCACAGCCGTCCTCCCAGCAGGACGCAAGCAACGCCGCCGCAACGGCTTGCTTGTCACCCGCATCATGGTCGTGCGCGTAAAGCAGTATGTTGGTGTCAACGAAGGCCAGGGGTGAATGACGGGTGCGCATGCGTTTCTCGCGATCCAGCGCTACCGCTTATGCGCTTCATCACGATCGAGGTAGCGCCCGCCCAACTGCAAGGGCGCTTGCGCCAACCAGTCCAGGGCCTGGCGTTTGGCTTGCTCGTAACGCTGATCCGCCTCGACCTGTTGGGCCAGGTCTTGCGCCAGGAGCTTGCTTACGCTCAATTTGCGGCGTGCCGCCAACTGACGGGCATGGTGAAGCGTTTGTGCGTCGAGAGAAAGCGTGATGTTTTGTTTCATAGCAAAGCCCAGAAGAACCGATGACACATCATGCACGTATTTTACGTGAATCGCAAATTCAAAAAACGCACAAAAAAACGGGGACACCATATCCACCCCATCCGGACACCGTGAAAACTGGATGAACTTGTATTTACGACCGGACCGGACTAAGCTAAGTACGAATTATGCCCGGAGCCAGCCATGCAAACCGTCAACATCCACGAAGCCAAAACCCATCTTTCCCGTTTTGTCGACCAGGCTGCGGCAGGGGAAGAAATCCTCATCGCCCGTGCCGGCAAGCCCGTTGCCCGCCTGGTTGCGCTGGCTCAGACCGATCTCAAACCTCGTACGCTTGGCCAGGGGAAAGGTAAATTCACCTTGCCCAATGACTTTTCCAGCCTGCATGACGAAACCATCCAGCGCATGTTCGAAGGCGAAGCATGAGCATGGCCGGACAAAAGTGGCTGTTGGATACCAACATTCTGCTGGCTGCGCTGATCAAGCCCGAGGTACTCCCGACCGACACGCAAGCGCTGCTGCAAAACCCGGCGTCCACGGTGTATTTCAGCGCGGCAAGCCTGTGGGAGATTGCCATCAAGCATTCCCTTGGGCGCGATGATTTTGATTTCTTGCCGGAAGATATTCATCAGCTGGCACTGCAAACCGGCTTCACTGAACTGACTATCGCAGCAAGCCACAGCTACGCGATTGCCCATATGGCCTGGCATCACCGCGACCCGTTCGACCGTCTGCTGGTCGCGCAAGCGCAGTCCATCCCTGCTTATCTGCTGACAACGGATGCTGCGCTGGAACAATATTCCGAGCTGGTCAGAAGGATTGCGTTCAAATCGGGACGCGATTAACACAACGATTAACGGGGCCGCCAGGGGTCGCCATGCACAACACAAAATGGGGTCATTTCACGGGAGTGCAAATGCAGAAATTGGTCAGATATCAGGCCGGTCACAATATCCGCTGTGTTTCCCACCTTCAATTCGACCCATAGTGATAGCGGCACGCGATAACCCGGATTTCTTCCTCCGCCACCTCGTAAACCAGCCGGTTCGCATCGTCGATGCGCCGCGACCAGAAGCCGCTCAGATCGCCACGCAGCGGCTCGGGCTTACCGATGCCGGTAAACGGATCGCGCGCCGCCGCTTCCAGCAACGCGTTGATACGCTTCAGCGTCTTCCTGTCCTGCCCCTGCCACCAGACATAATCCGACCACGCGGCAGGGGTGAGCACGAAATGCCGCATCAAGCTTGCGCCAACCCTCGCTTCTTCGCCTTGCCACTACGCAGCTGGTTGATCGACTTCGCCAAGTGCGCGGCATTGGCGGGCGATTGCAACAGGTGCAGCGTTTCCATGAGGCTGTTGTAGTGATCGAGTGACATGACGACAGCATCGCCCTCGGCGTCACGCCGACTGATGATGGTCACGTCGGCGTCCTGAACCACATCGTCCAGAACATTCTTCAAGGTGTTGCGGGCGTATGTGTAGGTCACAATGCGCATGGTGGGCTCCTTCCATACATGTTCAACTAGCTGCACAACAATAACGCACAACGGGAAATCATGCAATTAAACGACGGCTCTGGTTGACCCCTTCTCCTCAAGCATTGCACTTGCCTATATCGGACTTAATTCGGACCATAATTGGTCCTCCCGGTGCTCGGCCAGCCAAGAGCCAAACCATGAAATTTTCAACTCAAGTCAAGCCAATCAGCTATCTCAAGAGCCACGCGGCTGAAATCATCCGGGATATCTCCGAGAGCCGGGAACCCATGCTGATTACCCAGAACAGGGAAGCCAGATTTGTGGTGATGGATGTCCGCTCATACGAGGAACAGGAGGAGACGCTGGCGCTGCTCAAGCTACTGGCTTTGGGCAACCGTGAAATTGAACAGGGGCATTTCCGCGCTGCCGATGAGGTGTTTGATGACGACAGGGAAGCGGCTCAATGAACTTCCAGATCGTGTTCCTGAAGCCGGCGGAACACGACCTGAGGGAACTGAAAGGCTACATGGTCAAGAATTTTGGCAAGGACACCTGGCAAGGGCAAGCCAGCTACATAAAGATCAAAGACGCTGTGAAGTCCATCGGGACATTTCCGCTTGGCGGCAATGTTCCCGAAGAACTCGAGCGCCTTAACCTCACGCAATACCGACAAGTCATCGCGGGCATGAACAGAATAATCTATGAAGTGCGGCAAGAAATCGTCTATATCCACATTGTGTGCGACACGCGGAAAGACATGAAGTCGCACCTCACCAGACGGCTTGTACGTATCGTCTAAACCTGATTTCCCGGGCTCCAGCGCCAAGCAATTTCGGCATGGCGCACAAAAGCAAAAAGCCACGGCGAACCGTGGCTTTTTCAATTCTGGTGGGTCGGGCGAGATTCGAACTCGCGACCAACGGATTAAAAGTCCGCTGCTCTACCGGCTGAGCTACCGACCCGTGGATTTGGCTTGAATCTGCGTGGCAGAAGCCGTATCCGCGAAAGCGCGAAATTATATCTGAAGCTGCGCGGCCGGGTAAAGCCTTATGACGGTTTTTTGTAAGAAACACCCGTCATTCCGTCCGGCCCGCAGGCTGGATACGCGGGCGGAAAGCCCGATCGCTCAGGCCGAGTCAGCGGGGATTGTTTTATAGCGCGTGGGATCGGGCACCCCTGCCTGCACGAAGCCCTGGCGACGCAGGCGGCAGGCATCGCACACGCCGCAGGCGCGCCCGTCGGCATCGGCCTGATAGCAGCTCACTGTTTGCGCGTAATCGACGCCAAGCGCGATGCCGCGCTGGATGATCTGCGCCTTGGACAAGTTCTGCAGCGGCGCATGGATGCGAAGCTTCGCGCCTTCGACGCCGGCACGGGTCGCCAGGTTGGCCATCTGTTCGAATGCGGCGATGAATTCGGGGCGGCAGTCGGGGTAGCCGGAATAATCGACGGCGTTGACGCCGATGAAGATGTCGCGCGCGCCCAGGACTTCGGCCCAGGCGAGCGCCAACGCCAGCATCACCGTGTTGCGCGCGGGCACGTAGGTGACCGGAATGCCCGCAGTCGGGGTTTCGGGCACGGCAATGGCCGCATCGGTCAGCGCCGAGCCGCCGAAATCCCCCAGTCCCAGCCGCACCACCCGATGCTCGGCGACCCCCGGACCTCCTGTGGCCAGCCGCGCCGCGGCGGCGAGTTCGGCATTGTGGCGCTGGCCGTAGTCCAGGCTCAACGCGTGGCAGGCGTAGCCGGCTTCGCGTGCGATCGCGAGCACGGTGGCGGAGTCCAGCCCGCCGGAAAGCAGGATGACCGCGGGTTTCATTTGCCCGGCGCGTTGCCCCACAACACCTTGTGCAGCTGCACCTGCAGCCGCACCGGCAGCCTGTCGGCCAAGATCCAGTCGGCCAGTTGCGCCGGCGACAGTTCGCCCTGCACCGGCGAAAACAGGACCGGGCAAACCCGCGCGAGGCCCCGGGCCTGAATGATCTCGCTCGCCCATTCGTAGTCGGCGCGGTCGGCCAGGACGAACTTGATTTCGTCGTGCGGCGTGAGGTGGGCGAGGTTCTCCCAGCGGTTGCGCGCCGCCTCGCCCGATGCCGGCGGCTTGATGTCGACGATGCGCGACACCCGCGGATCGACCTTGCCGATATCGAGCGCGCCGCTGGTTTCCAGCGACACCGAATAGCCGGCGTCGCACAGCGCGGCCAGCAATGGCAGGCAGTTTTTTTGCGCCAGCGGCTCGCCACCGGTGACGCACACCGTGGGCACGCCGTATTCCGCCACCCGCGCCAGCAATGCGCCCAGGGCGACGGTTTCGCCACCCTGAAAGCTGTAGGGCGTGTCGCACCAGCGGCAGCGCAGCGGGCAGCCAGACAGACGGATGAACACCGTCGGCAAACCCGTGCGGCTGGTTTCGCCCTGCAGGGAAAAAAACACCTCCGTCAGGCGCAGCGTGCTTGTGCTTGCAGGGGCATACGACTCCACTTGGGCTTTAGCCCCTAGTGGATCGGAGTCCTTGAGGGCATACGACTCCACTTGGGCTTCAGCGTCTTCAGGGTGCTCGCTGCGACAAGCACGGCCTGCCTCTGGCGGATGGAGCGTGACGGGTCCGGACACGGAAGCCTACTTGAATGCGGCCAGCCGGCGGGTGGCGATATTGGCCGCGTTGGTGCCTGGATATTTGGCCACCAGCTCTTCGAGCGTTTTGCGCGCGCCGTCGATGTTGTCGAGCGCGATCTGGCTGGCGGCGATATTGAGTTGCGCGTCGGGCACCTTGGCGCTGGCGGGATAGGCCGCCACCAGTTTCTGCTGGTGGGCCAGCGCGGATTTGTAATCCTTCAGGGCGTAATACGAATAGCCGATCCAGTATTGCGCATTGGAGGCCAGCGCACTGTCGGGATAGGCCTTGAGAAAGCCTTTGAATCCGGCAATGGCGCCCGCGTAATTGGCTTCGCGGAAATGGCTGAGTGCCGCTTCATAACTGCGCGACTCAAGTTGCGGATCCGGTTGCGGCGTGGCTGCAGCGGCAACCGCGGGTGCGGGTGCGGCGGCAACCGGGGCGGCAGGCGCGCTGGGGGGCGCAGCGGGCTGAACCGCAGCGGCAACCGGCGCAGGCCTGGCTGCTTTGGCAAGGTCCGTTATGCGCTGGTCTAGGTCGACATACAGATCGTTTTGCCGCTTGCCCAGCGTGTCCAACTGGTGCACCTGAACCTCCGCCTGGCCACGCAGCCGGGCGATTTCGGCCTTGAGCGTTTCAACTTCCGTCAGCAGGCCCAGCAATTGCTGGTTTTGCAGCATCGCCCCCTCCAGCTTGCCGAGACGGGCATCGAGCGCCTGCACCTGGCGGGCGAGCTCGGCGGTGTCCGCCCGCGCGGGCTGGGCCAGCGCGAACACGACGGAAGCGAGAATCAAGCCGTAGCGCATCAAAACCGATTACTCGTCGGCATACACCACATCGGTGCGGCGGTTCTCGGCGTACGCTTCCTCGGTGCTGGCTTCGTTGCGCGGCTTTTCCTCGCCGAAGCTGACCGCTTCCAGCTGCGCTTCGCCCACGCCCAGCACGGCCAGCGCCTTGCGCACCGCTTCGGCACGCTTTTGCCCCAGCGCCAGGTTGTATTCGCGGCTGCCGCGTTCGTCGGCATTGCCCTGCAGAATCACGCGCGCATCGCGCTTGGACAGCAGATAGCCCGCATGCGCTTCGAGCACCGGACGGTATTCGTCCTTCACCACGAAGCTGTCGTAATCGAAAAATATGCTGCGGGTGGACAACGGGCTGGCCGGGTTCTTGCGCGGGTCGCCGGCATAGCTGCCGCTGCCGTCCAGCGAGCTGCCCGCCACGCCCGCACCACCCAGCGCAACGGTTTCGGTGCCGGCCTTGCCGCTGCCGGCCTGCCCGACACTGGCAGCGTCGGTTTTGCCGCCGGTGCGGTCTTCAACGGTGGCTTGCGTGCCGCCGGTGGTGCCGCACGCGGACAGGGTCAATGCCAGCAGAACCGGCCAGAAAATCTTGTTCATCAGTCTCTCCTCCCTAAATCAAAGAAAACGGCTTGGCGCGAGCGGCGCGGGTTCGCACCCCTGCGGGGTCTCTCGCCTCAAATAAAATACACCCTATGGCCCCCAGGCCGGCTCGCGGGCATCGACGCCCGACTCGGACAGGCGCGCGCGGGTTTTGCCATCCAGGCTCACCGTGCCAAGTATCCCGCGCCCGCCCTCTACGGTGGCATACAGGACGGCCTGACCATTGGGCGCAAAGCTGGGCGATTCGTCGCGCGCGGTATCGGTCAGCACACGGGTCTGCCCGGAGGCCAGTTCATGCAGCACCACGCTGAACCGCCCCCCCTCGCGGCTGATGTAGGCGAGGTGCCGTCCATCCGGGCTGACCGCGGGGGAAACATTGTAGCTGCCGTTGAAGGTCACGCGCTTGGGCTCGCCGCCGCTGGCTGCCACCCGATAAATTTGCGCGCTGCCGCCGCGATCCGAGGTGAAATACACGGTTTGCCCGTCCGGCGAAAACACCGGCTCGGTATCGAGATTCCCGCCCTGGGTCAGCCGGACGAGCCCGCTGCCGTCGGCGTTGATCAGATAGATCTGCGACGCCTCGTCGCGCGTCAGCACCACGGCCAGGCGCCTGCCGTCGGGCGACCAGGCAGGCGCCGAATTGGACCCCTTGAATGCCGCAAGCTTGCGACGAGCACCATCCTGCAAGGACTGCACATACACAATGGGCTTTTTGTCTTCGAACGACACGTACACCAGGCGGGTGCCGTCGGGCGAGAACATCGGCGAAATCAGCGGCTCGACGGAACGCACGACGGTGCGCGGATTTTGTCCGTCGGCATCGGCCACGCGCAGCTCGAAGGACTTGCCCTGCTTCTGCACATAAGCGATGCGGCTGCCGAATGCGCCCGGGATGCCGGTCAGCCTTTCGTACACGATATTGGCAATCTGGTGCGCCGTCGCGCGCCATTGCGCCGCCGAAATGGTGTAGCTGTAGCCCGCCAACTGCGTCTGCTTGATCACGTCGAGCAGACGAAAACGGATTTCGAAGCGGCCCCCGGGCAAGGCGGCCACCTGGCCGACCACCATGGCGTCCGCCCCCTTGCTGCGCCAGGCGCCGTAGTTGATTTGCGCGGACTCAACCGGCTGCGGCATCCCGCCGACATCCACCAGCTTGAATTGGCCGCTGCGGTTGAGGTCGTCCCCCGCAATCTGGGTCAGCGCGGGCACAGGCTGGCCCGGGGCGGCCTTGAACGGCACCATTGCCACCGCGATCTTGTTGGCCGCGCCGCCGATCACCTGGATCTCCATTGCCGCCCGCGCAGGAAACGATGCGCCCAGCAAGGCAAAACACAACAGGGGCAGCAGTAAAACAGCACGCAACATGGGGACGGGAATCTCGATCGAAAGCACTTGATAGGGTAGGCCAGTTTAGCATAGGCCGCATGCCGGGCTTTTTGCTGCGCGCCGCCCGCGGCCTTGCGCCGGATGCCTCCGGCTCACTCTTTGGGGCGATGGACGAAAGAAAGTTCCGGCACGAATGCGGCGCGCGCGTCCCGATCGGCCGGCAACGGCAGAGGGGAGGATTTCTCGATGGCGCGCACCACCGCCTCATCGTACGCCGCATTCCCGCTGCTCTGCGTCACCCGCACGCTCTGCACCTCGCCGGTGGGCAGCAACCTCACCGCACAGCGTACTTCGGGGTTGCCCTTCAGGTTGTCGGGCAGCCGGGTATTGCCGCGCACCTTGGCGCTGATCTGGTCGCGGTGCTGCCCCACGACGCGCGCCACCTCGGTCTGCCGCTTGCCGGCGGCAGCGCGCGCCGCCGCCTGTTTCATGGCCAGCGCCTCGCTGGCTGCCTCCTCGTCCGCCATCCGCCGCATCAAATCCTCTTCCTCCATCTGGCGCAGCAGCTCGCGTTTTTTCTGTTCGGCCAGCTGTTTTTCGTGCGCCTTCCTGGCAGCCTCGGCCCGGGCTTGCTCTTCCTCGGCCTGAATGGCCTTCAGTTTTTGCAGGCGCTCGGCTTCGGCTTTCTTTTTTTCCAGCGCAATGTCGGGCACCCTGGGCGGCGGCGGTTCGTCCACCGCCGGTTTGGGTGCGGGCGCGGCTTTGGCCGGCGCGGGCGTTTTTAGCGGTGGCGGGAGAGGCGGCTCGGCGGGCTTGACCGCGGCAGGCGGCGCTACCTTGGGCAGGGTTTCCCACAAATCGACCATCACCGGCGCGGGACGCTGGGTCTGCCATGACACGCCGAACACCAGCAGCAACACAAAGACGGCGTGCACCCCCAGCGCCAGCACGCCGGCCGCAAGGCGGGGGGCTGGGCGGGAGACGAAAGGCGCGTCTGCCGGAAGGTTCATGGGGCCGGACGGGCAAGCAGTCCGATGCGGGTGATCTGCGCCTGCTGCAAGAGCGTCATCGTGTTCATCACTTCCTCATAGCGGACATTCCTGTCCGCCGCGATGACCACCGGCTGATCCGGCAAGGCGCGATGCAGCGCAGCGATTTCGTCCGCCAGCGCCGATTTCGCCACCACCCGTTCGGTGCCGCCGGTCGCGCGATTGCGCAGCCGGTACTCGCCCGACTCCTTGATGACGATTTCCAGCGGCTGCGCCGGCGGCTGCGCCGTCTTGCCGACGCTCGGCAGATCGACCTGGCCGGGGTTGATGAAGGGCGCCGTCACCATGAAGATGACGAGCAACACCAGCATCACGTCGATCATCGGCACGACGTTGATCTGGGCGACCTGTTTGCGGGTCCGCGCCATGAATCAGACCGCCTTGGTCGCCTGCCGCTGCAGGATGTTGGAAAACTCCTCCATGAAGCTTTCCATGCGGTTGGCCAGGCGGTCGATATCATGGGTGTAGCGGTTGTAGCCGACCACCGCGGGGATCGCGGCGAACAGGCCCATCGCAGTGGCGATCAGCGCTTCCGCAATGCCGGGGGCGACCTGCGCAAGGGTAGCCTGGGCGACGCTCGACAGTCCCATGAATGCGATCATGATGCCCCACACCGTGCCGAACAGACCGACGTAGGGCGACACCGAGCCGACGGTGGCGAGAAACGACAGGTGCGACTCCAGGCCGTCGAGTTCGCGCTGGTAGGTCGCGCGCATGGCGCGGCGGGTGCCGTCGACGATGACGTTGAGCGACAGGCCGGTCTGCCGCCGCAGCTTCATGAATTCGCGAAAGCCGGCCTCGAAGATGCGCTCCATTTCGCCAGCATCCTCGCGCTCGGCGGCCACCCGCTGGTACATGGCGTTGATGTCGCCGCCGCCCCAGAATTCGCGCTCGAAACGGTCGGTCACGCGCAGGGCGCGCTTCAGCGCGAACAGCTTGATGAAGATGAACCACCAGGACATCAGCGATGCGCCCAGCAGCAGTGCCATGACGATCTGCACCGGCAGCGAAGCGTTGAGGACGAGGTGGAGCAGCGAGAGGTCTTGGCTGAGTTCGGGATTCACGTCGCGTGGGTCAGGGCTTGAAGTAGGGGCGCAGGTATTTTAACGGCTTTGAAGCGTACCGCATCGACGCAAGCGAGCGTCACGACGGCCTCTGCCAGACGGGTTGGGCCGCGCAGAAGTTCCTGCCGCACGCTGAGGCTGGCACGTCCGGCCTCGTGCAGCGCGACCGACACATCGAGCTGGTCGTTGAAGCGCGCCGGCGACAGATAATCGATTTCCACCCGCCGCACCACGAACACAACCCCCGCCTCGTCGCGCAGCACATCCTGCTCGAATCCCTGCGCACGCAGCCATTCCGAGCGCGCACGTTCCATGAACCTGAGGTAGTTGGCGTAATACACCACACCGCCGGCGTCGGTGTCTTCCCAGTACACGCGCACCGGCCAGACAAACGCCATGCTCAGAACAACTCCGCGCCGGATTCGCCGGAAGGCGCGGCAAGCCCGAGATGGCGGTACGCCAGCGGGGTGGCGATACGGCCGCGCGGGGTGCGCTGCAGATAGCCCTGCTGGATCAGGAAGGGTTCGAGCACATCCTCGATGGTGTCGCGCTCCTCGCCGATGGCGGCAGCGAGGTTGTCCAGCCCCACCGGGCCGCCCATGAACTTCTCGACCACCGCCGACAGCAGTTTCCTGTCCATCACGTCGAGTCCGGCGCGGTCGACGTCGAGCATCACCAGCGCCGCATCCGCCACCGCGCCGGTGGCCTGCCCATCCGCCTTGACCTCGGCGTAATCGCGCACCCGGCGCAGCAGGCGGTTGGCGATGCGCGGGGTGCCGCGTGAACGGCGGGCGATTTCCAGTGCGCCCGCCGCCTCCAGGTTCATCTGCAGCAGATCGGCCGAGCGACGCACGATGAAGCCGAGTTCTTCCGCCGTATAAAATTCCAGCCGCGCGACGATGCCGAAACGGTCGCGCAGCGGGTTGGTGAGCATGCCGGCGCGGGTGGTGGCGCCGACCAGGGTGAACGGCGGCAGGTCGAGCTTGACCGAGCGCGCCGCCGGGCCTTCGCCGATCATGATGTCGATCTGGAAATCCTCCAGCGCGGGATACAGCACCTCCTCGACCACCGGGGAAAGACGATGGATCTCGTCGATGAACAGCACGTCGTGCGGTTCCAGGTTGGTGAGCAGGGCCGCGAGGTCGCCGGCGCGCTCCAGCACCGGTCCCGAGGTCTGGCGCAGGTTGACGCCCATCTCGCGCGCGATGATGTGCGCCAGCGTGGTCTTGCCCAGCCCCGGCGGCCCGAACAGCAGCACGTGGTCGAGCGCCTCGCTGCGCTTCCTGGCCGCATGGATGAAGATTTCGAGCTGCTCGCGCGCCTTCGCCTGGCCGACGTATTCGGCCAGGCTGCGCGGCCGCAGCGCGCGCTCGACCTGCTCTTCCTGGGGGCTGGCGGCGGCGGGGGCGATGAGGCGGTCGGTTTCGATCATGGCGCCAGGTGGATTTCTGCAAACATGCGCCGATTCTACCCTGCGTCTTTTGCGCTCTTCGAGGAAGCGAATGCCAATTGGCCCCGGCCAAGCGCCTTGGCTCGGTAAAGTGCGTGATCCGCGCGCGCGAACGCCTGCTCGATATTGTCGCCTGCCGCACCCAGCAGCCAGGTCTGGCCTGCGCTGACCGTGCTATCCACCTCCAGATCCGCGGCACGCAGTTCGCTTTGGAGGTGGTCGGACAAGCGCCGATACCAGGCAAGCACACCGTTGTCGTCCAGTCCGGACAACAGAACCGCAAACTCGTCCCCGGCCAGGCGGGCAGCCATGTCGGAACTGCGCGTGAGCGTCCTGAGCGTATTCGCCAGCGCAATCAGCGCCCGGTCGCCCGCGCCGTGGCCGAACCGGTCGTTGATCGACTTGAAATGATCGACGTCCAGCAAAATCAGCGCAACGGAATTGCCGCGCTCCGCCAGACCGAGCATCTGCGGAAAACGGTTCTCGAAAGCGCGCCGGTTGGGCAGGCCGGTAAGCGGATCGGTCAGGCTGAGCCGGGCCAGCTGCTCGCGCTGATCGTGCAGTTGCTGCGCGATGCGGTTGATGTCCGCAGCCGCGGGGGCGAATTCGACGTAGCGCGTCACGATGGGCGGCGCCGACTCGTTGCGGGTCAGGCACGCCAGCGCCTCCATTGCGGCGTCGATGTCCTGCAGCACCGGGCGCCGCAATCGCACCACCACCACGACCAGCAACAGCAGAACGGCTATCAGGGTCAGTACCCCCGCCAATATCTGCAAACGGCCGTTGTGCGTGATCCGCTGCACCGGGGACTGCACCCGCAGCGTCCAGCCCATCGCCGGCAACGCCACGCTGATCTCGCGCACCGCCCCCTGCAGGCTGCCGCTGCTGACCACCGGCTCGCCGGCCGCATCGATGAGGGCGATGGCATGGCCGGGCTGGGTGGAGTCGTCGACGATGCGCTGCAGTTGCGCCAGCCGCACGCTCAAGAACACCTGGCCCAGCGCCTCGTCGCCCGCCTCGCGCACCGATGCGCTCAAATCGACATGCTCCAGCCCGGGCACGTCGCGGTGAATCAGCACTTCTGCATGTTCAAGCCGCGCTGAAGCAGGTCGCGCTGGCAACTCGGTCCCACGCGCAGCAGGCTGGTATCGCCGTAGACCTCGCCCTGCGGGCTCACGATCGCCAGCCCCAGGATGTTGGGCAACAGACGCTGCCGCGACATCGCCCATTGCTGTTTGTCCTCGATCGAACCGACCAGCATCAGATCGAGCAGCTGCGGATCGCTTGCCAGGTGGTCGGCCACTTCGCGGTAATAACTCCAGCGCCGCATCACGCTGGTGTGGGCCTGCGCAGCCTCCACCTTCAACAGATGCAGTTCGGCAGCATTGTTCGTGCGCAGGCTGAACAGCAGGCTCAACGCCATGCCCGCCGCAAACAAGCCGACCACGCCAGCCAGCAGCCAGACGAAACGCTTGCGCAGCGACACCAGTGCGGGGCTGGCATTGGGCGCCATGTTCAAGCGCGCGACAAGGCGCGCAGCGCCTGCCGGATCGCCTCGCCCACCGGCAGATCGGGCGGCAGCTGGCGCAAGGCTTCGGTGGTCTCGCGTTCGTTGTAGCCCAGCGCCAGCAGGGCCTGGCGCACGTCGTCCGACACGCCGGCGGGCGCCGCGCCGGCAATCGCGCCGGCAAACACCGGTTTGCCCTTGAGTTCGAGCAGCAGGCGCTCGGCGGTTTTCTTGCCGATGCCGGGGACCTTGACGAGGCGGCCGACTTCCTGCACCGCGATCGCCGCCGACAGGTCGTTGACCGACAGCCCGGACAGCACCGACAGCGCGGTCTTGGCGCCGATGCCGGAAACCTTCAGCAGTTCGCGAAACGCTGCGCGTTCGATCTCGCTGCCGAAGCCATACAGCAGATGCGCGTCCTCACGGATCGCCAGATGGGTCAGCAGACTGACTTTTTCGCCCAGCGCGGGCAGGGTGTAGAAAGTGCTCATCGGCACGTCGATTTCGTAGCCGACGCCGTTCACGTCCACCAGTACCTGTGGCGGCTGCTTGGCGGCAAGAGTGCCCGTTATGCGCCCAATCATGGGGCGCATCCATCAGGTGTGGCGCGCCCGATCATGGGGCGCTTCCATTCAAAGCAGCATTGCCCGTCATGTGAAATCCTCGTTCATACCAGGCGCCCGCCCTTGACGCGATAGCCTGCGGTGGAGTGCGCGCCGAGACGGCTGCCGTGGGCATGGGTGATGGCGCAGGCAAGCGCGTCCGCGGCGTCGGCCTTGGGCGCAACCGGCAAACCCAGCAGGCGCTTGACCATTTCCTGCACCTGCTCCTTGGCGGCCTTGCCGTGGCCGACTACTGCCTGCTTGATCTGCAGCGCCGTGTATTCCGCGACAATCAGCTCGTTCGACACCGCCGCGCAGATTGCCGTGCCGCGTGCCTGGCCGAGCAGCAGCGTGGACTGCGGGTTGACGTTGACGAAGACGATTTCCACTGCGCAGGTATCGGGCTGCCAGGTGGCGATCACCTCGTTGATGCCGGCGAACAGCACCCCCAGCCGCTGCGGCAGGCTACCCTCGCCACTCCTGATCACGCCGCTGGCGACGTAGGCCAGCTTCTGGCCGCTCTGTTCGATCACGCCGAAGCCGGTGAGGCGCAAGCCGGGATCGATGCCGAGGATGCGCAAAGGATCCGTTACTCCGGCAGCACAGCGTTGGTGTAAACCTCCTGCACGTCATCCAGGCTTTCCAGCGCGTCGAGGATTTTCCGCATCTTCACCGCGTCGTCGCCAGCGAGCTCGGTTTCAGCTTCGGGGCGCATGGTGATCTCGGCCATCGCCGGCTTGAACCCGGCCTTCTCCAGCGCTTCCTTCACTGCCTCGAAGGCCTTCGGGTCGGGCGCCGTCAGTACTTCGATCGAGCCGTCCTCGTTGGGGATGATGTCGTCGGCGCCGGCATCGAGCGCGGTCTCCATCACCGCCTCTTCGGAAGCGCCCGGCTCCAGGATGATCTGCCCGCAGTGCTTGAACTGGAACGCCACGCAGCCGTCGGTGCCCATGTTGCCGCCGTGCTTGACGAAGGCGTGGCGCACGTCGGCGACGGTGCGCGTCCGGTTGTCGGTGAGGCAGTCGACCATCACCGCGACGCCGCCGATGCCGTAGCCTTCGTAGCGCGCTTCCTCGTAGTTCACGCCCTCAAGCTGACCGGTGCCGCGCTTGATCGCATTCTCGATGTTGTCCTTCGGCAGCGACTCGGCCTTGCCCTTCTCGATCGCAAGCCGCAGGCGCGGGTTCATCGCCGGGTCGCCGCCGCCCATCTTGGCGGCCACGGTGATTTCCTTGATAAGCTTGGTGAAGATCTTGCCGCGCTTGGCATCCTGGCGACCCTTGCGGTGCTGGATGTTGGCCCATTTCGAATGTCCTGCCATGTCGATTCCAACGCAAACTGAATAGCCGGAGATTTTACACCGTGGCACCCACTCTACGTTTCGGCGTCGACCTCGGCGGCACCAAAATCGAACTGATCGCGCTCGACGCCGGCGGCCAGGAAATCCTGCGCCGCCGCGTGCCGACCCCGCAGAATGACTATCTCGCCACGGTGGCTGCGGTCGCCGCGCTGGTGCACGCGGCCGAATTCGAGTTGGACCGCCCAGGTTCGATCGGCATCGGCACCCCCGGCGCAATCTCGCCCGCCACGGGGCTGATGAAGAACTGCAATTCGACCTGCCTCAACGGCCGGCCGCTACAGGAAGATCTCGAACGCGCGCTGAATCGAACCGTGCGGCTCGCCAACGACGCCGACTGTTTCGCCCTGTCGGAGGCCGTCGACGGCGCGGCGGCCGGCGCGGGCAGCGTGTTCGGCGTGATCCTCGGCACCGGCGTCGGCGGCGGCGTCGTGGTGCGCGGCCAGTTGCTCGAGGGCGCCAACGCCATCGCCGGCGAATGGGGCCACTCGCCGCTGCCCTACTTCCAGTTCGCCCACGCCCAGGCCGACCGCGCCTCCACCGGACAGCACCCCGCCACCGGCGAGGACATCCTGCACCCGTGGCCGACTCCGCGCGAGTTCGACGCCGCGCCCGCCTGCTACTGCGGCAAGAAAGGCTGCATCGAGACCTGGCTCTCCGGCCCCGGCTTCGCTGCCGACCATGTGCGCTACGGCGGCGAGGAACTGCCGGCGCACGAAATCGTACAGTTGGCGAACGCCGGCTACGGCCCGTGCAGCGCGACGCTGGCGCGCTACGAAGAACGGCTGGCGCGCGCGCTCGCCGGGGTCATCAACCTGCTCGATCCCGACGTCATCGTGCTGGGCGGCGGGCTATCCAACATCGCCCGCCTGTACGACAGCGTGCCGCGGCTGTGGCCGCGCTACGTGTTTTCCGACCGCGTCGACACCCGGCTGGTGCCGCCGAAGCACGGCGACTCCAGCGGGGTGCGCGGCGCGGCGTGGCTGTGGGGCGCGGTTGCTGCGGCTGACCGGCTTTAGCGCATGGCTGTTGACGCTTCAGTGGCCACGCAGGCACGACGGCCTGCCCTTGCGGGCGGAATGCCTGGCCGCCCCGCAGCACTCAGTGCAGCTTGATGCGCGCCCGCGTCGGCGTGCTGATGAAATGGGCGTAGGTGGTGAGCGAGGTCTTGACCCAGCCGTGCAGCGCGATCTGGTGCATCTTGTGCAGCGACCAGTACACCAGCCGCGCCATCGCACCTTCGATCATGATGCTGCCGCCGGTGAGCCCGCCCATCAGGCTGCCGACGGTGGAAAAGCGGCCCAGCGAAACCAGCGACCCGTAGTCGCGGTAGACATATTCGGGCAAGGGCCTGCCGCGCAGGCGGCGGCAGACCGACTTCACCAGCATCGACGCCTGCTGGTGCGCCGCCTGTGCGCGCGGCGGGACAGAGCCCTTGCCGTCCGGCATGGGGCAGGCGGCGCAGTCGCCGAAGGCGAAGATGTTGTCGTCGCGCGTGGTCTGCAAGGTGGGGCGCACCACCAGCTGGTTGATGCGGTTGGTTTCCAGGCCGTCGATGTCCTTCAGGAAATCCGGCGCCTTGATGCCGGCCGACCACACCATCATGCTGGCGGGGATGAACTTGCCGTCGGCGGTCAGCATGCCGTCGGCGCGCACTTCGACGATACGCTCGCGGGTGTGCATTTCCACCCCCAGTTCGGTCAGGCGTTCGGCGGCCGCATTCGACAGGCGCGGCGGCAGCCCCGGCAGGATGCGGTCGGAGGCTTCGACGAGGAGCAGCTTCAAACTCTTGTCGGGCTCGATGTTGTCCATGCCGTAGGCCGACAGCTCGCGCGTGGTGTCGTGCAGTTCGGCGGCGAGTTCGACGCCGGTGGCGCCGGCACCGACGATGCCGACGGTGAGCTGGCCGGGCGCGACGGCTTCGGTCTGGGTATTGGCGCGCAGGCAGGCGTTGATGTGGCGGCGATGGAATTCGCGCGCCTGCTCGGGGGTGTCGAGCATGATGCAGTGCTCCTTCACGCCCGGCACGCCGAAGTCGTTGCCGACCGAGCCGACCGCGATGATCAGGGTGTCGTAGCGGAAGCTGCGGCGCGGAATGATCTCGACGCCGTCATCGTCGAAGGTGGGGGCGACGCTGACTTCCTGCCGCGAGCGGTCGAGTCCGTCCATGCGGCCGAGGCGGAAGGTGTAATGGTGCCAGTGGCCCTGCGCCAGATATTCCAGCCGTTCGGCGTAGGAATCGAGGCTGCCCGCGGCGACTTCGTACAGCAGCGGTTTCCACAGGTGCGAAGGCGAGGCATCGATCAGCGTGATGTTCGCGCGCTTTTTCCTGCCCAGCCTGTCGCCCAGCCGGGTGGCCAGTTCCAGCCCACCCGCACCGCCGCCCACAATGACGATTTCATGCATTCGCTGTTCCACTGCCACGGCTCCCCTTTTTTTTCATCATGCCGCGATGATACCCGGAATATTAGCGACCGCTTCTATACATTGCTTAACACGGGGCGCCGCCGAACTCGCTAGAATTCCTGCATCAATGAATCGGGAACCGCCATGACCGAACCGCTGCTCGTCGCCAGGAACGCCACCGCCGATCTCCATCTGCTGCCGCAGATGGCCAACCGCCACGGCCTCATCACCGGCGCCACCGGCACCGGCAAGACCGTCACCCTGCAGACGCTGGCCGAGCACTTCTCCTCAATCGGCGTGCCCTGCTTCATGTCGGACGTGAAGGGCGACCTGTCGGGCATCTCGCAGCCCGGCGGCGGCAACGCCAAGGTGGCCGAGCGGGTCGAGTCGCTCAAGCTCGAAGGCTTTGCCTATCAGGGTTATCCGGTCACCTTGTGGGATCCGTTCGGCGCCGGCGGGCATCCGGTGCGCGCCACCGTGTCCGACATGGGGCCGCTGCTGCTGGGACGCATGCTGGATCTCAACGAAACCCAGAACGGGGTGCTGAACCTGGTGTTCAAGGTGGCGGACGACAACGGCCTCTTGCTGCTCGACCTGAAGGACTTGCGCTCGATGCTCGCCTTCGTCGGCGACAACGCGAAGCAGTTCACCACCGACTACGGCAACGTCTCGCCGGCCTCGATCGGCGCCATCCAGCGCGGCCTGCTGGCACTGGAGTCGCAGGGCGGCGAGCGGATTTTCGGCGAGCCGATGCTCGACATCGCCGACCTGATCCAGACCGACCGCGGGCGCGGCGTCATCAACATCCTGTCGGCCGACCGCCTGATGCAGTCGCCGAAAATGTACGCCACGCTGCTACTGTGGCTGCTGGCGGAGCTGTTCGAAAACCTGCCCGAAGCAGGCGACCTCGACAAGCCGAAACTGGTTTTCTTCTTCGACGAAGCGCACCTGCTGTTCAACGACGCACCCGACGCGCTGGTGGAAAAAATCGAGCAGGTGGTGCGGTTGATCCGCTCCAAGGGGGTCGGCGTGTATTTCGTCACCCAGAATCCGGCCGACGTCCCGGACAAGATCCTCTCGCAGCTCGGCAACCGGGTGCAGCACGCGCTGCGCGCGTTCTCCGCGCGCGACCAGAAAGCGGTCAAGGCGGCCGCCGAAACCATGCGCGACAACCCGGCGCTGAACGAGGCCGCCGTCATCACCGAACTCGGCGTCGGCGAGGCGCTGGTGTCCATGCTCGACGAGAAAGGCCGCCCCGGCGTGGTCGAACGCGCCTACATCGTGCCGCCGCAGGGGCAGATCGGCCCCATCACCGCGGCGCAGCGCCAGCAACTGATGCAGACCTCGCTGGTCGCCGGTGCCTATGACAAGACGGTTGACCGCGAATCCGCGCACGAAATTCTCAAGGCACGTGCGGAGAAGGCCGCCGAGGCCGCGGCGGCGGCCGCGGCAAAGCAGCAGGCGAAGGCGGCCGCCGCGCAGCCCGCCGGCAATGGTGGAATCCTGGGGGACATCCTCGGTGGACGCGGCGGCCGCCGCGAAAGCGCGGTCGAAGCCATGGCAAAGTCGGCTGCGCGCTCGATGGGCAGTCAGGTCGGCCGCGCCATCATGCGCGGCGTGCTGGGCAGCATTTTCGGCGGCAAGCGCTGACTCGACGCAGCTACGCTGCGCGAGGTTCAAGGCTCACGTTGCAAGATTCAAGGAAAACCCTGTCTCTTGAATCTTGCAACTTGAATCTCGTCAGGCAAAAAGCCTGGCGAGTTCGGCTCCCGGATCGGCGGCGCGCATGAACGCCTCGCCCACCAGGAATGCGTTGACGCCGTGGCTGCGCATGCGCGCGACGTCGGCCGGCGCCAGGATGCCCGATTCGGTGACGACGACGCGGTCGCCGCCGATTTGCGGCAGCAGCGCCAGCGTGGTGTCGAGGCTCACCTCGAAGCTGCGCAGGTTGCGGTTGTTGATGCCCTGCAGGGGCGTCTTCAGCGTGAGCGCGGCGGCGAGTTCCGCGGCGTCGTGCGACTCCACCAGCACCGCCATCCCCAGCTCCAGCGCCAGCGCTTCCAGCGCCTGCATCTGCGGCAGCTCCAGCGCGGCGACGATCAGCAGAATGCAGTCCGCCCCCATCGCGCGCGCTTCGTAGACCTGGTAGGGGTCGATGAGGAAATCCTTGCGCAGCACCGGCAGCGCGCACGCGGCGCGCGCCTCTTCCAGATACGCGGCGCTGCCCTGGAAGTAGTCGCGGTCGGTCAGCACCGACAGGCAGGCGGCGCCGCCTGCCTCGTAGCTCGCCGCGATCTCGGCAGGGCGGAAGTCGGGGCGGATCACCCCCTTGGAGGGGCTGGCCTTCTTGATTTCGGCGATCACCGCAGCTTGTCCGGCGGCGAGCTTCGCGCGCAGCGCGCCGACGAAGTCGCGCGGGGCGGCAGCGGCTTCGGCGCGCGCGCGCATCTCGGCCAGCGGCACGCTGGCGAGCCCGCTGGCGATTTCGACGCGCTTGGTGGCGAGGATTTTTTCGAGAATGTCGGACATGGCGCTCACGCCTCCCCTGCGCGGTTGGAAAACTCGACCAGCTGCCGCAGCCGCTCGCGCGCCGCGCCGCTGCGGATCGCCTCGCGCGCCAGTTCGATCCCCTCGCCCAGCGTGGCGGCACGGTCGGCCACGTAGATGGCGGCGCCGGCGTTGAACAGCACGATGTCGCGCGCCGGTCCCGGCAGGTCGTCGAGCACACCGAGCAGCATGTCCTTCGCCTGCGTCGCGTCCCACACCTTGAGCACGTCGCTGCTGCACGGATCGAAGCCGAACTCGCGCGGATGGATCGCGTATTCCGTGACCTCGCCATCCTTCAGTTCGCCGATCAGGGTTTCGCCGGAGAGGGTGATTTCGTCCATGCCATCGGAGCCGTGCACCACCATGACATGACGGCTGCCGAGGCGTTGCAGCACGCGTACCAGAATGCCCACCAGATCCGGGTGGAACACCCCCAGCAGCTGGTGCGGCGCGCCCGCCGGGTTGGTCAGCGGGCCGAGGATGTTGAAGATCGTGCGCACGCCAAGCTCGCGGCGCGCCGGCGCGGCGTGCTTCATCGCGCCGTGGAACTTCGGCGCGAACATGAAGCCGATGCCGATGGCGTCGATGCTCGCCGCCACCTGCCCAGGGGTGAGTTCGAGGTTGACGCCCAGCGCCTCCAGCACATCGGCGCTGCCGCTGGTCGACGACACCGAGCGTCCGCCATGCTTGGCGACCCGCGCCCCGGCCGCCGCCGCGACGAAAGCGGCGGCGGTGGAAATGTTGAAGGTATGCGCGGCGTCGCCGCCGGTGCCGCAGGTGTCGACCAGATGCGCGCTGTTCCGTGCCGGCACCGTGGCGGCGAATTCGCGCATTACCTGGGCCGCCGCGGCGATCTCGCCCACGGTTTCCTTCTTCACCCTGAGGCCCGTGAGGATGCCGGCGATCTGCACCGGCGTGAGATCCCCGTTCATGATCTGGCGCATCAGCGACAGCATTTCGTCGTGGAAGATTTCGCGCTGCTCGACCAGCCGGGCGAGCGCCTGTTGCGGCGTGATCATCGGGTACCTTTCAGGAAATTCGCCAGCATGGCGTGGCCGTGTTCGGTGAGGATGGATTCGGGATGGAACTGCACCCCCTCGACTGCCAGCGTCTTGTGGCGCACCCCCATGATTTCGCCGTCGTCGGTCCACGCGGTGATGTCGAGGCAGTCCGGCAGGGTTTCGCGCTCGATCACCAGCGAGTGGTAGCGGGTGGCGCGGAAGGGATTCGGCAGGCCCCTGAATACGCCGGCATCCAGGTGATGGACCATCGATGTCTTGCCGTGCATCAGTTCCTTCGCTCGCACGATCCTGCCGCCGAAGGCCTGGCCGATGCTCTGGTGGCCGAGGCAGACGCCGAGGATGGGAATCGCGCCGGCGAATTTCTTGATCAGCGGCACCGACACGCCCGCCTCGTTGGGCGTGCAGGGCCCCGGCGAGACGACGATGTGGTCGGGGTGCATGTCGGCGATGCCGGCGAGGTCGATTTCGTCGTTGCGGACTACCCTGACGTCCTCGCCCAGTTCGCCGAAATACTGCACCAGGTTGTAGGTGAAACTGTCGTAGTTGTCGATCATCAGCAGCATGCTGCGGCTATCCTTAAAATTCCGTATGGCGCACGCTCCGGACAGCGGATGGGATATCCGTCGAAGCCGGGGCCGCTGGGCGGGAGGCGCGAAACCGCCATTGTCGCCCAGATCGGGCACGCTATAAACCCTTGGCGGACACGTCGCCGCGACCCGCCCATCCACCCTGCCGCCCGCAAACGGAGGATTCGCGGAAGCGGTAATTCATAAATTGTTTTCGCCGCCCGCGGGTGCTAAATTAAACATGTATTTTAAATACCTCTTCGTGGAGCATGCGATGCCGCAGCATTCTGCCGTAATCACTACAGAAGACGTTCGCGCCGCACTGCGTGGGGTCGACGACCCGGAAGTCGGCATGAACATCGTCGACCTCGGGCTGGTGTATGGCGTGGAGGTCACGCCGACCCGGCTGCACGTCGACCTCACCATGACCTCCCCGGCCTGCCCGATGGGAGAGATGATTCTCGATGATGTCCAGCACGTGCTGGAGGCGCTGGCGCCGGCCGGCGTGGAAATCGAGCTCGCCCTGGTATGGGACCCGCCCTGGAGCCCGGACAGGATGAGCGCGCACGCGCGCGCCCATTTCGGCTGGAGTTGATCCCCCGCAACCACAGGAGAACGCACATGACGACCACCCCGCAAACCACTGTCGATGTCCGTACCATCGCGCCGCACGACCGCCACCCCCTGATTTTCGGCACCTTCTCCAGGCTGCTGCCCGGCGAGGCATTGCTGCTGGTCAATGACCACGACCCCAAGTCGCTCTACAACCAGTTTCTGGCGGAATACGGTGGCGAGTTCAGATGGGAATACCTGGAAAGCGGCCCGGACGTGTGGCGGGTGCGCATCGACCGCATCGCGTCCTGCTGCGCCTGAGACGGAAACGCCATGCGCACCGGCGATCTCGGCGTCCCGTTCCGCCTGCCGCTCCTGATGCTGGGCTTCGCCGCGCTGGCGTCGGGGGTGCTGGCCGGCCTCGCCCGGCTCGGCTGGAACGTGCCGCTGTCCATGGTCGAACTGGCGCCACTGCACGGCCCGCTGATGGTGTCCGGATTCCTCGGCACCGTCATCGGGCTGGAGCGCGCCGTTGCCATGGGACGCCGCTGGGCATATGTCGGCCCGCTGCTGACCGGCCTCGGCAGCTTGTCCATCCTGGCCGGCTTTCCACCCGCCATCGGCGCCGCGGCAGTCACGCTCGGCAGCGCCGTGCTCTTTACCGGCACGGCGCTGCTCATGCTGCGCCAGCGCGAACTCTTCATGGCGACCATGACGCTCGGCGCCCTCAGCTGGCTGGCCGGCAACCTGCTGTGGCTCGCCGGCACTCCGCTGCAGGGCGTGGTGGCGCTGTGGATCAATTTTCTGGTGCTGACCATCGCGGGCGAACGCCTCGAACTGTCCCGCTTCCTGCCGCCCTCCCCCGTGGCCAAACGGACGTTTGCAGGCATCCTGGTGATGCTCCTGGCTGGTGGATTCCTCACCGGACACCCTGCGGGCGTCACGCTGTATGCTGCAGGATTGCTCGCGCTGGCACTGTGGCTGCTGCGCCAGGACATCGCGCGGCGGACGGTCAAGACGCAGGGACTGACCCGCTTCATCGCGATATGCCTGCTCTCCGGCTACGCCTGGCTCGCTGTCGGCAGCGTCACGCTGCTCGCCGCCGGCAGCCTCGCCGGCCTCGCCTACGACGCCGTGCTGCACGCCATCCTGATCGGCTTCGTGTTCTCGATGGTGTTCGGCCATGCGCCGGTGATCTTTCCGGCCGTCGTGCGGGTGAAGATGCCGTACCACTGGACGTTCTACCTGCCCCTGCTGGTGCTGCACGCCTCATTGCTGCTGCGCCTCGCCGGCGACGGCTTCGCCCAGCCCGGCCTGCGCAGCCTCGGCGGGCTGCTGAATGCCGCCGCGCTGGTGCTGTTCATTGTGGGTACGCTCGCCAGCGTCATTCGCGGCGCGCGCGCAGGGCGGGCCGGCGAACGGCCGCGACACGAACGCGCGACATCCGCCTCTCCCTCCCAGGCACCGCGTTCCGGCGCTGCACGCCCCCGGCCCTGACCGCGCGCCGCATGAAGCGCAGCCCGTTACTGCAACCCCTCTCGCGCGAGCACCACGCCGCTCTGTCGCTGGCCAGGTCCTGCGAGCGGGCCGCACGGTCGGGCGACGCGGCGCAGGTCGACGCAGCCTGCGAGCGTGCCGTCCGCGCCTTCCGGCAGGAACTGGATCCGCACTTCCGCACCGAGGAACACGCGCTGCTGCTGCTGCTGCGCAGCGCCGACACCCAGTCGCTCGTGCAGCGCACGCTCGAAGACCATCGCCTGCTGCGCGGGCTGCTCGATGACCTGCAGCGCAACGATGCCGGGGCTCTGGCGCGCTTCGGCGAACATCTCGCCGCCCATGTGCGGTTCGAGGAGCGCGCGCTCTTCGCGGCGATCGAAAGCCTGCTTTAGGGCGTCGGCCCGGGGCGCCGCGCCCGTAGGCATGAAAAAAAGCGCCCGCAGGCGCTTTAAAGGAGGAGTCCGGGGAAAATCATTTGAGCTTCTTGATGCCCATCAGACCGAGCACGTATTTTTCGTACAGCGGTTCGGTCGAGCCTTTTTTCATTTTGCGCATGAAGTATTTTTCGAACGCAACCTTGGCCAGGTGCACCCATTTGCCTTCCTTGAACCAGTTGACGTTGCGAGGCGGAATCTGCGGCAGCGCAACAAAGGCCGCCCCGGTGTCGCCGAAATCGGCCAGGCAGATGGCATTCCAGGTGGCTTTCTCGGTCGGTACGCGGCCGTCCAGCACGGCGCGGATATTGTGCGCCGTCGCGGTGACCATGGATTCGATCATGTAGCCGGTTTTCGGCGTGCCGGTCGGCACCGGCGTGGCCTCGACCGGCGGAATGGCGACGCAGACGCCCACCGAATACACATTCTGGAATGTGGCATTGCGCTGGAAGGCGTCGACTGTGATGAAACCGCGCGGATTGGTCAGCCCCTCGATGCCGAACACGGCGTCGATGCCCTTGAATGCGGGCAGCATCATCGAGTAGGCGAACGGCAATTCATGTTCCTTGACGACCTCGCCTTTTTCGTTGTGTTCGGCGACGAACATCTTGCCAGCTTCGACCTTGCTGACCTTGGCGTTGCAGATCCACTTGATGTGGCGGTCGCGCATCACGGATTCCATCATGCCCTTGGAGTCGCCGACGCCGCCCAGCCCCAGGTGGCCGATGTAGGGCTCGGCGGTGACGTAGGTCATGGGCACGCGGTCGCGGATTTTGCGCCGCCTGAGGTCGGTGTCCATGATCATGGCGAATTCATACGCCGGGCCGTAGCACGACGCCCCCTGCACGGCGCCGACCACGATCGGCCCGGGCTCCTGCACGAAGCGTTCCCAGGCCTGGCCTGCGGCGACGGCGTGTTCGACCTGGCACACCGACTGGGTATGCCCTTCCGGGCCCAACCCCGGGATTTCGTCGAACGCCAGCTTGGGTCCGGTCGCGATGACGAGAAAGTCGTAGTCCACCACCCGGCCATCGGTGAGTTCGACCTGATTGCGTTCGGGGTGCACGCGCGCGGCGCCGACCGGGATGAAATCGATGCCTTTTTTGTTGAGGTAGGGCGCGGCCGGCAGGGTGATGTCGTCGCGCTTGCGCCAGTTGACCCCGACCCAGGGGTTGGACGGCGTGAACTGGAAATACGGCAGGTTGGAAATCACGGTGACCGTGTCTTCGGTCCGCGCCTGCTCACGCATTTCGTAGGCCATCGTCATGCCGCCCACGCCCGCACCCAGAATTACGATCTGTGCCATTCCTGTCTCCTGTCGAGGTATCCCATTTAGCTTAGCAACTGGATGAGCAAGCACCATGCCATCATTCGACGCGCTTGGATTCGGGCGCTGGCGGCGCCCATGCGGTTTGACATGACCATACTGTCATGCCACGATCCACGAAAGTCATGACCAGGTTGCAGCCATGCCTCATATCGAACTGCAGGATCTCATCGACGCGAACGACCAGCCCTTTGTGGTGATCGATCGCGAATACCGCATCGTGGCGGCGAATCAGCGCTATAGCGAAGCCTACGGCGTAACGCCCGGCGCCATCGTCGGCCGGTACTGCTATGCCGTGTCGCACCACGCATCGCGCCCCTGCCACGAAAACGGCGAACAGTGCCCGCACCAGGCCTTGTTCGATCACGGTGAAGCGGTCGAGGTGCTGCACACCCATTTCCATGCCGACGACCAGCCCGAGCGCACCCGCATACGCGGCCATGCCCTGCGCGGCATGAATGGCGAGCGCTATCTGGGCGAACAACTCTTTCCGCTGGAAGCCGGCTTCGGCACCGACTGCGACGCCATGCAGATGGTGGGACAGTCCCCTGCGTTTCTGGCCTGCGTGGACAATCTCGCACGGGTGGCCGACAGCGAAGCGTCCATCCTGCTGTTCGGCGAAAGCGGCGTCGGCAAGGAACTCGCCGCGCGCTTCATTCATGCCCGCTCGGCGCGGGCCGGCGGCCCCTTCATCGTGATCAACTGCGCCGCGGTGCCGGAAACCCTGTTCGAAAGCGAACTGTTCGGCCATGAGCGCGGCGCATTCTCGGGCAGCGTCGGCCTGAAGAAAGGCTTGTTCGAACTGGCGGACGGCGGCACGCTGTTCCTGGACGAAGTCGCCGAGATCCCGCTGGGCTTGCAGGCCAAGCTGCTGCGGGTGCTGGAAACCGGCGAATTCCGGCGCGTCGGCGGCACCCATACGCTGAACGCCGACGTGCGGCTGGTGTCGGCCACCAATCGCCGGCTGCTGGACGAGGTGGACGAGAAGCGGTTCCGGCTCGACCTGTATTACCGGCTGGCAGGCATCGACGTGACCCTACCCGCGCTGCGCGAACGGCGCGACGACCTCCCTGCGCTGGCGGCGTTTCTGCTCAAGCGCCTGGCCGGCAGCCGCCGCGCCTGCCGGCTGGATGCGGCCGCACTGGCCACGCTGCAGGCATACGAATTCCCGGGCAATGTGCGCGAACTGCGCAACCTGTTGCAGCGCGCGGTGCTGACCTGCCGCGACGGCGTGATCCGCGCCGCCGATCTGCATCTGCCCGCGGCGGCGGCGCCGCCGCAGCCGGGTGCGGGCACGCAGCCGCTGGCCGAGATCGAGCGCAGCCACATCCGCGCCCTGCTTGACTCGCACGCCGGCCATCGCAGCCGGGTCGCCGCCGCGCTCGGCATCACCGAACGCACGCTGTACCGCAAGCTGAAACGCTATGGCCTGAGCTAGGGAAACACTGATTTATTCCCCTCGTCGAGCCTAAATTTGAGCGATGTCTGTCAGAATTCATTTGTCCTTGTCACGGGTGATTTTGCGATGCAA
>NCIH01000031.1:0-27005 GCA_002281975.1 Hydrogenophilales bacterium 17-64-11
CATCGCTACAACTGGCATCGACCCCACGCCAGTCTGGGATACTTGCCTCCCGTCAGCCGCTTGAATTCGCTGAATAACCTGGTGGGGTTACACAACTAGTTTGGAAGCTCAGCTCACGCAAGCCGTGGCTGCCACCGCCGATGCTGGCATAGCGGGTATCCACCGTCTTCTTGGTGATGATGTTGACCACCCCTCCTGTAGCACGGTCACCGTATAAGACCGTTCCGCTCCCTGGCATGACCTCGATGCGCTCAATGCTCGCCAGCGGGATCAAGGACCAGTCGATCGACCCGGAATCGATTGGGTTCAGCCTTTGGCCGTTGAGCAATACGAGCGTATTGCTGCTGGCTGTCCCTCCGCTACCCGCACCCCGCAAGCCAACCGAGGAATCGATGCCGAGTGCCCCGTACAGGGGAACGACCGTGGCCCCCGCGGTTCCGGCGAGAATATCGGGGACGCTCGTTACGGGCATCCGCTCAATATCCTGCCGCGTAATCACGGTGAGATTGGCGGGGGTTCGAGGAGATTGCTCCTCGAAGCGCGTCGGCGTAACGACGATGGTATCCCAGACATATTCCGGCAAGGCTTCCGCGTGGGCGGGCGAAGCGAGGGCGACGCCGAGGGCGAGCGCGAGAGGGGTTTGACGCATGATGACTTCCGGTTTGGGCGCCCGCTTCCCCGCAGGCGCGTTGCACGATCCGCTGGGCGACTTCCGTCGCGACAGGGCTCAGGCCGGTATCCGGGCTCGCGCCTGAAGTGCATCGCCTTCCCGGGCGAACCCAGTGGCTGTGTGATGGACCGTTTAGCGCTTACCGTTGCGGGGGCAGCACAGGCATGGCGACAAGATCGCGCACCTGTTTCCCGTTTATCCTCGGCGGCGGAAAGCCACGTCGGCACCTGAAGGCGCGCATTATACGGATCGGATTGACCGGCCGCACATCGCCCCCTGCGGAAGGGTCGCTGCGCAGTAGCGGGGCACCCGCCGGCGTACCTCTTGCGGGTGCTATAGTCCTGCAATGCAAGCTGAACTCGATGCCCTCGAAGCCAAAATCCGCCAGGTGGCCGCGCTTTGCCACGCGCTGCGGCAGGAAAACAGCGCCCTGCGCCAGCAGCTGCTGGCCGCGCAGCAGGACGGCAAACAGCTGACGGCGCGGCTGGACGCCGCCAAAGCCCGGCTGCAGGCGCTGCTCGAAACGCTGCCGGAGGACGTGTGATGGCTGCCCCGCGTTCCATCGACATCCATATTCTGGGCCGCGCCTACAAGGTGGCGTGCTCGCGCGAGGAAGAATCCGCGCTGATCGCGGCGGCCAGTTACCTGGACGAGAAAATGCGCGAGATCCGCGACAAGAGCAAGGTGATCGGCGCCGAGCGCATCGCCATCATGGCGGGACTCAACCTGGCGCACGACCTGCTGACCCAGGGCGGCGGCGGTCTGATCGAGGAAGCACGCGCGCGCCTGACGCATTGCGACAGCCTGCTCGATGCTGTGCTGGAAGATCAGGACAAACTCTTCTAAACTGGCGTTGTTCCCTGCGGTGTTCGAGGCTGGTTGCAATTTCTCTGAACCAATGCATACGTGCAAGGCTGCGGTCTATTCCGATGCGGGTGTGCGCGTGACATGTCTCATGTGCCCAAAGCGTCTTTGAACGCGGCCGTCTTGGACCCAGGTTCAAGAGTCCGCAGCCAGTCACGGCACAGGCGGGGAACCCTCATTTCCTGATGGACAAATACACCCTGCGACGCCAGCTCAAGGCCGCGCGCAACGCGATGCGACCGACCGAGCGCCGTCACGCCGCGCGCGCGTCGCTGCGGCTGGCGCTGCGCCACGGCCTGTTGCTGCGCGCGCAACGCATCGGTTTCTATCTGCCGCAGGGCGGCGAGTTCGACGTCCACCCCCTGCTCAATCAGGCGCTGTGCATGCAGCGCGACTGCTATCTGCCGATTCTGCCGCGCCGTGGACGGGTAATGCGCTTCGGGCGCGTCGGGCGCGACACGCGCATGTCGCCGAACCGTTACGGCATTCCCGAGCCGCTGGATGCAAAGCCGCTACGCGCGCGCCAGCTCGACCTGCTGCTGATGCCGCTGGTGGGGTTCGATCTGCAGGGTCATCGCCTGGGAATGGGCGGCGGTTACTACGATGCGACACTGGCTTTCATGCAGCACCGGCGGCTGTGGCGCAAGCCGCGCCTGGTGGGCGTCGCCTACGAATGCCAGCGGGTGGAGGCGCTGCCGCACGAACCGTGGGACATGCCGCTCGACGCGGTGCTGACCGAGCGCCGGCTGCACCGCTTCAACTCGAGCCCTCGCTGAACCGGCGGCGGCCAGGCGGTATTCAGTCCTTCACGATTTCGCGGTCGAGTTCGCCACTTCTCAGCTTGTTTTGGTAGTCGGTCAGCATCGCCCGTACCTTGCCGCTCAGCAGATAAAGCCCCAACAGGTTGGGGAAGGCCATCGCCAGCACCAGCAGGTCGGTGAAGTCGACCATGTTGGACGCGCTCGCCACCGAGGCGATGACAATGAACACGAGGAAGGCCACCCGGTAGGCGATCGAGGTCCGTTCGCCGAAGAGGTACGCCCAGCAGCGCTCGCCGTAATAGGACCACGAGATCATGGTGCTGTACGCGAACAGCACCACCGACAGCGTGAGGATGGCCGGGAACCAGTCCGACACCGTGGCGAACGCCACCGAGGTCAGCGCCGCCCCCTTGTTCGCCTCACGGATCGCCAGGGTGGCCGGGTCGTTGTAGACGCCGGTGATGACGATGACCAGCGCAGTCATGGTGCAGATGATGATGGTGTCGATGAAGGGTTCGTAGAGCGCGACCATGCCCTGGCGGATCGGGTACTTGACCGAAGCGGTCGAGTGCACGATCGCGGCCGAGCCGAGGCCGGCCTCGCTTGAGAACGCTGCGCGCTTGAAGCCCTGCACCAGCGCACCCACCATGCCGCCCGCCACCGCGATCGGCGCAAAGGCTTCGGTGACGATCTTGGTGATCGCCTGCGGGAGCTGGTCGATATTGCCCAGGATGATCCACAGGCAGGCCGCCAGGTAGATCAGGATCATGCTCGGCACCACCGCTTCGGCGGTGTGGGCGATGCGGCGCAGGCCGCCGATGATGACCACGCCCACCGCCACCCCCATGATGAGGCCGTAGACGATCGGCGCGTCGTTGAAGAACGGAAACTGTTCCTGCACCGCGCCCAGCGACTGGCTCACCTGGAACGCGCTGCCGGCACCGAACGAGCCGAGCACGGTGAACACGGCGAACATGCCGGCGAGGACTTTGCCGGTGCGCGGCAGATTGAATTCGGCGAAGCCCTTGGACAGGTATTCCATGGCGCCGCCCATGATATGCCCGTCGGGCCGCACTTCGCGGTAGCGCTGCGCCAGCGTGGCCTCGGTGAATTTGGTGGTCATGCCGAGAAAGCCTGCGACGATCATCCAGAACGTGGCCCCTGGCCCGCCGATCGAAATCGCGATCGCAACGCCAGCGATGTTGCCGAGCCCGACCGTGGCGGAAAGCGCGGTGGTCAACGCCTGGAACGAGCTCACCTCGCCCTTGTCGTCCGCCGTATGGTACTTGCCCCGCAACACCCTGAATCCGTGGCGCATCATGCGCAGGTTGACGAAGCTGAAGCGCAGGGTCAGGTAGGCCGCGCCGATAATCAGCCAGGCGACGATGAACGGCATCGACGGTTCGCCGGGAAACACGTCGTAGAAGATGACGCTGGCGAGATAGCCATTCAGGCTGCCGAAGAAGGCGTCGATCCGGCCAGGCTCGGCTGCCTGGGCGAACTGCGAAAACAGCGCTGCGGCTGCGAATGCGAAGAACCGATAAGGATGAACCACCGCCTGCCCCCATTGAAATAATTTGTTATCGGCGGCAACGATAGCAAACTTGTGGCCCTAACGGGCTGCGCTGCGCGTGCGTCCCTTCCGGAAAAGCAAAGGCCGACCCATGGGTCGGCCTTTGCTCGGGCAAGCCTTCAGATCACTTCAGGCTCAATATCCACCCAACAATCTTCTCCACGTCTTCGTGCTTGACCTGTGCGTTCGGCGGCATGGGAACCGGCCCCCACACCCCTTTACCGCCGGCTTTCACCTTGCCGACCAGATTGGCTTTTGCGGTTTTGTCGCCGGCATATTTCTTGGCGATGTCCTTGAAAGAAGGGCCCACGATTTTCTTGTCCACACCGTGGCAGGACATGCAGGCGTTTTTCTGGGCCAGCGCCTGTTGGGAATCGGCAGAAGCGACGCCGGACATGGCCAGCAGGGCAGCGGATGCTGCAGTCATCATCAATTTCTTCATCATTACAGTGTCTCCGTGGAGGTCGGGTTGAGCGCGCGCTATCTGTCTAGCCACTATCGCGCCTCCAATATTAAGGAAAATCCTCCGCCGCGCAAGACACGGACCTGGTTTTTTGCTACCAAGCCCGGTAAAACATTGTTATTCGCGTTCGACCAGTTCGCGGTAGGCATGCCAGCTGGCGTGCCCCAGCCAGGGGAAAACCACCGCCATGGCGATGAAATCCGTCGCCATTCCGACCACAATCAGGCCTGCTATCAATGCCCCCCACAGCAGCATCACCGGAAAGTTGAGCCGGGTCGCCATGAAACTGGTGACCAGCGCGGTGGCGAAATCGACCTTGCGGTGCAGCAGCATCGGCAGCGACACCACCGTGAGGCTGAACATCGCCAGCGCCAGCACGCCGCCGAACGCCAGGTAGGCCAGCACGAAATCGGTATGCTGCTGCACCGCGCTGATGCTCAGCAGATCGGACAGGCCGCCGATGCCCGAACCGCTGAGGAACAGTCCGACCAGGATCGCCGAAATGCGCTCCCATGAAATCAGGACGAACACCAGCATCACCGCGAACAGCCCCAGGGAGGATGGATTGCTGCGCCACGACAGCAGGGGAACGAACAGTTTGGGAAGCTTGTGGTGATGCTCCAGCCGGTGGCTCAGGTCATAAAACACGGTGGCCAGCAGCGGAGCGACGAACAGGAAGCCCGAAACCAGCGCCATCGCCAGATGCGGCCTGTCCTCTGCAGCATGCACCAGAGCGTAGCCCAGCAGCGCGAAGACGACGCCATAGAACAGGCTCAGCGGCCACGCCCGGGCAAAATCCTTTGCGCCGTCGCGCAGCCAGCGCAGCGGCTGATCGAACGTCACGCTGCGGATGCCCGGCAGATTCATTTGGGCGACCTGTGGATGGAAAACTGCGGATTCGGTATCTGTGCTCATGATTGCTCCTGATGACGGACGGACTGTCTATTTGATAGCAGGCGCCACTACGGGTTCCTAATAGCAAATGCTGATAAACCCCTTATTCCAGCACACCGGCCAGATCGGTCAGCGGCGGCCGGCATTGATACCCTTCGGGGTACGCCGTTCCGCTGCAGACCCAGGCAGCGGGGCGATCCGCTTCCGGCTTCGCCAGCGCCTGCGGCAGGCTCAAGCCATTGGGCAAGGCCAGCAACATGTCGCGCGCACCGAGTTTCGGCGTCAACGCCCGCACCCATGCGCGCAAGGCGGATTCCGGGCCGCGCAGCAGGATCGTCCGCGGCGGCACCAGCGCTTCGTCGAGCACGGCCAGCAGTGTCGGGTAGGCGATCGGCTGCTGGTTCAGGTGCGCGTAAAACAGCCGCAGGCAGCGTGCGCTGGCATCGAGGTAACGCGTTTCGCCGAGCAGATGCCCGAGCCGCTGCAGCGCAAAAGCGGCGACGCCGTTGCCCGATGGCGTGGCGTTGTCGTAGCCCGGCTTGGGGCGGGTGATGAGTGCTTCATGGTCGTGGCTGGTGAAGTAAAAGCCGCCGGCTTCGGCATCCTCGAAATGCACCAGCAACGCATCGGCGAGTTCGCATGCCCAGTCCATGTCGGCTTCGCGATAGCCGGCCTGCAGGGTTTCCAGCAGCGCATCGAGCAGGAACGCATAGTCGTCGAGATAGGCGTTGAGCCGCGCTTCGCCGTGTTTGAAGCTGGCAAGCAAACGGCCTTCGCGCCAGAGGTTCCGGCGCAGGAAATCGGTCGCCGCATGCGCCGCCGCCACCCAGTCGGCGCGCGCCATCACCCGCCCGGCATGCGCCAGCCCGCCGATCATCAGCGCGTTCCAGCTGGCGAGCTGCTTGTCGTCGCGCCCCGGCCGCACCCGGGTTTCACGCGCGGCAAACAGCTTGGCGCGCGCACTCGCCAGCCGTGCCGCGGCCGTCTCGTCGGCCAGCCCCAGCTCGACCGCAACCTCGTGCAGCGGGCGCGCAAGGATCGGGTTCCAGCTTGCGTTCTCGAAATTCGGCGGCTGGTCGAAGCCATACGCCGGCGCCGCCACCGCGTACTCCTCGGCTGACAGCAGCGCATGCACCTGGTCCGCTGTCCACACGTAGAACCTGCCCTCGTGGCCTTCGCTGTCGGCATCGAGCGCGGAATAGAAACCGCCGTCCGGCGCCTGCATCTCGCGCAGCAGCCAGTCGACGATGCCCTCGGCGGTGTCCTTGAAGAGTGTTTCGCCGGTCAGCGCCCAGGCATCGGCATACAGGTGCAGCAGCGGGCCGTTGTCGTAGAGCATTTTTTCGAAGTGCGGAATCGCCCATTGCGCGTCCACCGAATAGCGGCAGAACCCGCCGCCGAGCTGGTCGCGCACTCCGCCGGACGCCATCTTGCGCAGAGTGAGCAGCGCCATCTCGCGCGCCTGCGCGCTGCCGCCGCGCTGCGACTCGCGCAGCAGGAAAAACAGCTCACCCGGGCGCGGGAACTTGGGCGCGGGCGAAAAGCCGCCCCACACCGGATCGAAGGCCTGCGCCAGATCGCGCACCGCTGCGGCAAACGGTGCGTCACTCAAGGCCAGCTGCTCGCCCGGCGCAGGCTGCTGCTGGGCGAGCGCATCATGCACCGCTGCGTTCTGCGCCAGGATTTCGCCGCGCCGCTCGCGCCAGGCGCGGGCGACGTTTTCCATCAGGTCGATGAAGCCGGGCAGCTGGTAGCGCGGCGTCTTGGGGAAATAGGTGCCGGCAAAGAACGGCGTCTGATCGGGCGTGAGAAACACCGTCAGCGGCCAGCCGCCGCCGCGCCGGGTTAACAGCTGATGCGCGGCCTGATAGATCTGGTCGAGGTCGGGGCGCTCCTCGCGGTCGACCTTGATATTGACGAACAGCCGGTTCATCGCCGCCGCCACCTCGGCGTCCTCGAAACAGTCGTGCGCCATCACGTGGCACCAATGGCAGGCCGAATAGCCGATCGACAGCAGGATCGGCCTGTCCTCGCGGCGTGCGCGGCCCAGCGCTTCCGCGCCCCACGGATACCAGTCGACCGGGTTGTCGGCGTGCTGCAGCAGATAGGGGCTGGGTTCGGTGGCGAGACGATTGGGCATGGCGGCGTTTTGGGTTCGGCATTAAGCAGGTGGACGGGCCGTCATCGAGACGGCATTCAAGCTCGGGGCGCCCCTCAATAATAGTTGATAAAATCGGTCAACAATTGTACGCTCACTGCCCGTCGCCCAAACGCAGGAGCCCCCCATGTCGCAAGAATTATTCGCCGCCGCCCGCTCGGGCGATGCCGCCCAGATCAAGAACCTGCTTGAGGCCGGTGTGGCCCACGACGCCGCCGACGAGGCCGGCGAAATCGCGCTGATGCACGCCGCCCACGGCGGCCACGTCGCGGCGGTGCAGGTGCTGATCGCCGCCGGCGCCGACGTCAATGCCAAAGCGCCGCAGGGCTGGACGGCACTCGCCAAGGCCGCCTACAACGGCGAGACCGGGTGTGGCTACGTCGAGGTCATCGACGTGCTGCACCAGGCCGGCGCCTCGCTCGACGACCGCATCTTCTTCGGCATCACGCCGCTGATGCTGGCCGCCGGCGGCGGCGATGCTGCGGTGGTGGAATGGCTGATCAACAGCGGCGCCGACGTGCTCGCCGTCAACGAGGGCGGCCGCACTGCACGCATGATGGCGAACGACAAGTTCTACGTGGACGTGATCAACCTGCTGACCGATGCCGAGCGCCAGCTCGGCGTTTCCGAAGAGGGCGCCTGCCCGACGACCAAGAGCGTGGTCAAGCCGCAGGTGGTCAACCTGATGAAGCCGGCCACGCACTAGGAAACACCGAGCGCCGCAGCAATGACCCGGTTGTAGGAGGGGCGCCATCGCCCCGAATTCGTGGGCCTTGCAACAGTGCGTAAATCGGGGCGAGGGCGCCCCTCCTACCCTGCGGGAATCAGTGGCCCAGCCACTCGATCAATTCCTGCCACTGCTCGATGTCGCGCTCGGCGACATGATGCGGCAGGTCGAACAGGCTCTTGCCCTCGAACGCGGCATTGACGTAGTGCTGGGTGTTGCGCAGGCAAGCCAGTACCGGCAGGTCCTGCTGCTGCATGAACTGCTCCAGCGTGACGCCGGCGCGGGTGCGCGGATCGACGCGCATGCCGACCACGCCGACAAAGGCATGGCCCTTGCGCACGGCCTTTTCGGCGTGCAGCGCGGCGAGAAATTCCTGGCTGGCACGGATGTCGAACAGCGACGGCGCGATCGGCACCGCCACCTTGTGCGCAAGCTTCAGCGCGCGTTCCAGATTCTTGCCGTGCAGCCCGGCGGGCGAGTCGATCACCAGCCAGCCGCCACCGCCCTTCTGTCCCTCGCGCAGCAGCCCGATGTCCGGCAACGCCATGTCGCGCATCGCCAGCCAGTGGGTGGCGGATTTCTGCCGGTCGAGGTCCAGCATCGCCACACGCTCGCCGGTTGCGGCCAGATAGCCGGCGAGGTTGGTCGACAGCGTGGTCTTGCCGCTGCCGCCCTTGGGGTTGGCCACCAGAATCACGCGCATGTCTGCTCCTTAGAAAACCGATTTATCCGCGAAGGACGCCCCAAGACTTTGTAATGGTCCCAGGGATTTTCTTCGCGGATAAAAGCCTTACAACGCCTCCACGCTATACGTCACCGCCAGCGTGTGCGTCTCGCCCGGCGCTACGGTGACGACGTTGTCCATCGCGTTGGCCGACTCGACGCAGACCATTTCGCGCCAGCCGGTGCCGGACTTGCCGCGGCCCATGTCGCCCATCTTGTCGGCCTTCTCGGTCCACGGCGTCCACACGATGGTGGACAGCGAGCCGGTCTTGGCGATGCGGATGCGGCGCTTGAGGCCGGGGTCGACGATGATGCAGTCGGCCGGCGTATCGACGTAGACACGGTCGACCTCGCCATCGAAGGCGATGCCGCCGCGTTGCTGCTTGCGCGCGAAGTTGTCGACCTTGTCGTGGTAGTCGCAGCCCTCCAGCCCGGCGACGCTCACCGCGCCGATGTCGCTGACCTGCAGGTAGGTGTGCAGCGCCTCGCCGATTTTCAGCGGGGCATCGCCGGTATTGGTGGTGGCGAGCCGCAGCTCCAGCCTGTCGCCCACCACCACGGTCAGCGTCAGCTGGGTGGGATGCGGCCACTGCGCGCGGGTCTGCTCGTTGTCCACCAGCTGCAGGGTGATTTCGGTCCTGGCGTCGTTGCGCTTGCGGCTGCCGGTCACCGTCCACGGCACGGTACGGGCGAAGCCGTGCGCGGGGTAGCCGGATTCGGCATCGTGCGCGCCGAACCACGGCCAGCACACCGGGGCGCCGCCGCGGATGGATTTGCCGACGGCGAACTTGGCGGCGTCGGACACCCACACCACCGGCTCCCGCTGCGACTTGGGGCGGAAGCTCACCACGTGCGCGCCCTGCAGGCAGATCGTCGCGCGGCCGCCGTGGTTGTCGATGTCGGCATAGGTCAGGCCGCCCGCCCCGACACGGAAGCTCAGCTGGCCGGGGATGGCGAAACGCGCCAGCGGGTCGGCATGCACCTGTGCCTCGGTCGGATGCTCGACCAGACTGACGTCGCGCACCGCGCCGAAGGCGGCGGACGTCGTCATCGCCGCATAGGCGCGCAGTGCGGCCGACACGGCGCGCGTCCGGCTGACCGGCTTCCACGCGGCGGCGCCCCTGGCATCCATCACGGCGCGGCGGCGCTCCAGCTCGGCGTCCGTCACGCGCAGGCTGATCGTGCGCTGCGGGATGTCGATGTCGATCATGTCGCCCTCCTCGACCAGGCCGATGTTGCCGCCCTCGGCCGCTTCCGGCGAGGCGTGGCCGATCGACAGCCCCGAGGTGCCGCCGGAGAAGCGGCCGTCGGTGATCAGCGCGCAGACTTTGCCGAGGCCCTTGGATTTGATGTAGCTGGTCGGATACAGCATTTCCTGCATGCCGGGGCCGCCGCGCGGGCCTTCGTAGCGGATCACCACGACGTCGCCAGCGACGATGCGGTCGCCGAGGATGGCCTCGACCGCGGCGTCCTGCGATTCGAACACGCGCGCCGGGCCGGAGAATTTCAGGATGTGTTCGTCGACGCCGGCGGTCTTGACGATGCAGCCGTCGGCAGCCAGGTTGCCGTACAGCACCGCCAGCCCGCCGTCTTTCGAGTATGCGTGTTCGAGGTCGTGGATGCAGCCGTTCACGCGGTCGTCGTCGAGCCTGGCGAAGCGGCGATCCTGCGAGAACGCGGTCTGCGTCGGCACGCCGCCGGGCGCGGCGCGGAAGTAGTCCTTCACATCTTTATCCTGGGTGCGACGGATGTCGTAGACGTCGATCTGCTCACCCAGCGATTTCATCAGCACGGTCGGCACGTCGCGGTGGACCAGCCCGCCGCGCTCGAGTTCGCCGAGGATCGCCATCACGCCGCCGGCGCGATGCACGTCTTCCATGTGGTAGGTCTGGATCGATGGCGCGACTTTCGACAGATGCGGTACACGGCGGCTCATGCGGTCGATATCCTGCATCGTGAAATCGACGCCGGCCTCGTGCGCGGCGGCGAGCAGGTGCAGCACGGTATTAGTCGATCCACCCATCGCGATGTCGAGCGCGATCGCGTTCTCGAAGGCATCGAAGCTGGCGATCGCGCGCGGCAGCACGCGGGTGTCGCCGTCCTCGTAGTAGCGGCGGGTGTTGCGGACGATGAGGCGCGCGGCGGCAAGGAAAAGGTTCCTGCGGTCGGCGTGGGTCGCCAGCAACGAGCCGTTGCCCGGTAGCGAAAGTCCGAGCGCCTCGGTCAGGCAGTTCATCGAGTTGGCGGTGAACATGCCGGAGCACGAACCGCAAGTCGGACAGGCCGAACGTTCCAGCTGGTTGACCTTCTCGTCGCTGAACGCCGCGTCGGCCGCCGACACCATGGCGTCGACCAGATCGAGCTTGATGGTCTGCTTGTCCCACACCACCTTGCCCGCCTCCATCGGCCCGCCAGAGACGAACACCGTCGGGATGTTCAGACGCAGCGCGGCGTTCAGCATCCCCGGGGTGATCTTGTCGCAGTTGGAAATGCACACCAGCGCGTCGGCGCAGTGCGCGTTGACCATGTACTCCACCGAGTCGGCGATCAGGTCGCGCGAAGGCAGCGAATACAGCATGCCGCCGTGGCCCATCGCGATGCCGTCGTCCACCGCGATCGTGTTGAATTCCTTCGCCACGCCGCCCGCTGCCTCGATTTCGCGCGCCACCAGCTGGCCCATGTCCTTCAGGTGCACGTGGCCCGGCACGAACTGGGTGAACGAATTGGCGATGGCAACGATGGGCTTGTTGAAATCGCCGTCCTTCATGCCGGTCGCGCGCCACAGCGCACGGGCACCGGCCATGTTGCGGCCGCGGGTGGTGGTCCAGGAACGGTAGTCAGGCATGATGGTCACTCAGGCAATTTATAATCATTCGGCCATTTTACCTGCCGCGCCCCCACCCGGACACCTCATGCTCATCCATCCGCAATTCGATCCCGTCGCCCTGCAACTCGGGCCCGTCGCCATCCACTGGTACGGCCTGATGTACCTCGTCGCCTTCATGCAGGTCATCCTGCTCGGGCGCTGGTGCATCGCCCACCGGCCATGGTCGGGCTGGACGCAGAAAATGCTCGACGACGTGCTGTTCTATGGTGTGCTCGGTGTCATTCTCGGCGGGCGGCTGGGCTACGTGCTGTTCTACAAACCCACGGAATACCTGGCGAGCCCGCTCGACATCCTCAAGCTGTGGGAAGGCGGCATGAGTTTTCACGGCGGCTTCCTCGGCGTCATCATTGCGATGGCGCTGTTCGCACAGCGCCACCGCCTGCGCTGGCTCGCGGTCACCGACTTCATCGCCCCGCTGGTGCCGCTGGGCCTCGCCGCCGGGCGGCTCGGCAACTTCATCAACGGCGAACTGTGGGGACGCGCCACCGACCTGCCGTGGGGCATGGTGTTCCCGCAGGCGGCGGACGGCGTCAGTCGGCATCCCTCGCAGCTCTACCAGTTCGCCGGCGAGGGCCTGCTGCTGTTCGCCATCCTGTGGCTGTATTCGAGCAAGCCGCGCCCGATCGGCGCCGTCTCCGGCGTATTCCTGATCGGCTACGGCAGCTTCCGCTTCCTCGCCGAATTCGCCCGCGAGCCGGACGCCTTCCTCGGCCTGCTGGGGCTGGGCCTGTCGATGGGTCAGTGGCTGAGCCTGCCGATGATCGTCGCCGGCATTCTCATGCTGCGCTGGGCGCAGCGGCGGGCATGATCGAGCGGCTGTGGAAGCTGGGCGGCTGGCTCGGCATCACCGCCACGCTGGTGCTGTCGCTGACGCCCCCGGTGCTGGGCGAAAGCGGCCACGGCGACAAGATCGTCCACTTCGCCGGCTATGCCGTGCTGATGTTCTGGTGGGCGCAGCTCGTCGTGGAGCGGCGCTGGAAGCTCGCCGTGGCGGTGGCGCTGTTCGGCGCCGCCATTGAGCTGCTGCAGGGCCTCACCCCCGACCGCCAGCCCGATGGGCTCGACGCGCTCGCCAACAGCGGCGGCGTCCTGCTCGGCTGGCTCGCCGCCCGCCTGCTGCCCAATCTGCCCGGCCGCCTCGCGGCGCTTTCCGCATCGCGTCACTGACGTTATAATCCGCCGCACTGGGGCGGTAGCTCAGCTGGGAGAGCGTCGCGTTCGCAATGCGAAGGTCGGGAGTTCGATCCTCCTCCGCTCCACCATCACAACCAGGCCAGATAAGCTCAATGTCTTTCGACAACTCCAAATGAGCAAGAGCCACGAAACCTTTGAATTCATCCAGGATATTGCCGGTTGCAGGCTCTGCCAGCCACTGCAGCATGCGTCTGCGCGCGAGATCACTGCGTGACCGCTGCCGAACTGCTCGAAAGCCTCAACCTCCTCGATGAGCACGAGCGCATCGAGGCCAAGCGTGCCTCCGATGCCGGAAAATCCGTGCTGGAAACAATTTGCGCCTTTGCCAACGAGCCCGGTCTGGGTGGCGGCTGGATCGCATTGGGCGTCGTCCGTGAAGAGATGGCGCTATTCCCGTCCTACGAGGTTGAGGGCATCGAGCAGCCGGACAAGCTCTCGGCGGACATCGCCAGCCAGTGCCGCGACATGTTCAATGTGCCCTTGCGGGTGGACATCTCGACAGAAAACGTCCAGGGCAAAAATGTCGTTGTCGTTTTCGTCCCCGAGGCTCAGCCGCAGGACAAACCCGTCTTCTTCAAAAGCCAAGGGCTGCCCAAGGGCGCATTCCGCCGCATCGGCAGCACCGATCAACGTTGCACCGACGACGACCTAGCGGTGTTTTACCAGGGGCGCCAGCAGGAGAGCTTCGACGCCGGCATCGTCGCCGACGCCTCCCTGGAGGACTTCTCGCCCGAGGCCATTGCCGACTACCGCCAGTCCCGCGCCGAAGCCAACCCGGATGCCGAGGAGCTGCGCTGGCCCGACGAAGAATTGCTGCAATCTTTGGGCGCCATCCGCCGCAATCAAAAAGGGGAGTGGAAGCCCACCGTCGCCGGTCTGATCCTGTTCGGCAAGCCCTCGGCCTTGCGCCGCTGCTTTCCCATGACCCGCGTCGATTACATCCGCGTTCCCGGCCGCGATTGGGTGCCCGATCCCGACCGCCGTTTCGACACCGTCGAACTGCGCGATTCATTGTTCCGCCTGATCCGCCGCGCCCAGGCCGCAGTCCTCGACGATCTGCCCAAGAGCTTCGGCCTAGACGAAGGCGCGCTGCAGCGACAGGACAAGCCGGTGATCCCCCTGCGCGTCATCCGCGAGGCGCTGGTCAATGCGCTGATGCACCGCAGCTACCGCAGCCACAGCCCGGTTCAAATCATCCGCTACGCCAACCGGCTCGAAATCCGCAATCCCGGCTTCTCGCTCAAGTCACCCGAGCACCTGGGCGAACCCGGCTCCCAGCCGCGCAACCCCAAGATCGCCGCAGTCCTGCATGAAACCCGCTTTGCCGAAACCAAGGGCAGCGGCATTCGCGTCATGCGCGAGAGCATGGAACAGGCCGGCCTCACCCCGCCGCTGTTCGAATCCGACCGGGGCGCCGACCAGTTCGTTGCCCGCTACTTCTTCCATCACTTCCTCGGCGAGGACGACATCGTCTGGCTCGCACAATTCCGCGACTTGCACCTCACCGATGAAGAGGCCAAGGCGCTGATCGTGGTCAGGGAAGCCGGCGCCATCGACAACGCCACCTACCGGGAACTGAACAAGGTCGATGCCCTCGCCGCCAGCGGCGCCTTGCGCCGGCTGCGCGACGCTGGCCTGCTGGCGCAGAAGGGCCGGGGCTCGGCCACCTACTATGTGCCGACCGACCGGCTGGGAACCAGCGGAGAGCGCTTATCTAGTAACCCCCCGGCCTTATCTGCCCACCCTGAAGCCTTATCTAGGGAGCTCGGCGATTTGTCTAGGGAGTCTCCCGGCTTGTCTAGGGAGTCAGAAACCATAACCAGCGAGCAGGAAAGCGCCCGGCAGGAAGCCCGGCGGGTCTTGCTGGCCGCCCTGCCCGGCGAATTGGCTGCCCGGCTTGGCGCCCTGGGCCGGCGCAGCCCACCCGACGACGTACGCGCGGTGGCACTCGGCCTCTTGCGTCATCAGGCGTGGCGGCTGGAAGAACTTGGCACCCTGCTGCAACGCAATCCTGAATACATCCGGCAAAAATACGTGCAGCCGTTGCTCCAGGCTGGGCTGATCACCATGACCCATCCTGAAGAGCCAAACGATCCACAGCAGGCGTACCGAGCGGTATCGGACGCAAAAGAGTGAGTGGATCAGAACAAGAATGATTGAAGGGTGAGATGGCCAACAACAAAGAAACCGAACGCGCGGAACTGCACAAAACCATCTGGCGCATCGCCAACGACCTGCGCGGCAGCGTCGACGGCTGGGACTTCAAGACCTACGTGCTCGGCATGCTGTTCTACCGCTTCATCTCGGAAAACCTGACCAGCTACCTCAACGAACAGGAGCGCAAGGCCGGTACGCCGGATTTCGACTACGCCCGTTTGAGCGATGCCGACGCCGAATTCGGCCGCGCCGAGACGGTGAAGGAAAAGGGCTTCTACATCCTGCCTTCCGAGCTGTTCGCCAACGTGCGCGCTCGCGCCCGGCATGACGCCAACCTCAACGAAACGCTGAGCAACATCTTCGCCGACATCGAAGGCTCGGCCACTGGCAGCGACTCGGAGAACGACATCAAGGGCCTGTTCGACGACCTCGACGTGAACAGTTCGAAATTGGGCCCCACCGTGGCCAAGCGCAACGAAAAACTGGTCAAGCTGCTCGACGCCATCGGCGACCTCCCACTGGCCAGCAGCGAAGGCGGGTTTACGGAAAACACCATCGACCTGTTCGGCGACGCCTACGAATACCTGATGCAGATGTATGCCTCCACCGCCGGCAAGTCCGGCGGCGAGTTCTACACGCCGCAGGAAGTTTCCGAGCTGCTCGCCCGCATCACCGTGGTCGGCAAGAGCGAAGTCAACAAGGTGTACGACCCGGCCTGCGGCTCGGGCTCGCTGCTGCTCAAGTTCGTCAAGGTGCTGGGCCACGACAAGGTGCGCCAGGGCTTCTTTGGCCAGGAAATCAACCTGACCACCTACAACCTGTGCCGGATCAACATGTTCCTGCACGACGTCAATTTCGAGAAGTTCGACATCGCCCACGGCGACACCCTCACCGACCCGGCCCACTGGGACGACGAGCCCTTCGAAGCCATCGTCTCCAATCCGCCGTACTCGATCAAATGGGATGGCGATGCCAATCCGCTGCTGATCAACGACCCGCGTTTCGCCCCGGCCGGCGTGCTCGCCCCCAAGAGCAAGGCCGATCTGGCCTTCACCCTGCACATCCTGTCCTGGCTGGCGGTGAACGGCACGGCGGCCATCGTCGAGTTTCCCGGCGTGCTCTATCGCGGCGGCGCGGAGCAGAAGATCCGCCAGTACCTGATCGACAACAACTACGTCGATGCCGTGATCCAGCTGCCGCCCGACCTGTTCTTCGGCACCACCATCGCCACCTGCATCATCGTGCTGAAGAAGTCCAAGCACGACAACGCCACCCTGTTCATCGATGCCTCTAGCGAGTTCGTGCGCAGCGGCAACAAGAACAAGCTGCTGCCCGGGCACCATCAAAAAATTCTCGATGCCTATACCGGGCGCAAGAACATCGAGCACTTCGCACGGCTGGTGGACAACGGCGACATTGCTGCCAACGGCTACAACATCGCGGTTTCCTCCTATGTCGAGCAGCGGGACACCAGTCAGACGATAGACATCAAGACGCTCAATGCCGAGATCGCCCGCATCGTGGCGCGGCAGGGGGTATTGCGGGCGCAGATCGACGCCATCGTGGCTGATCTGGAGGGGAAGCAGGCGTGAGCCGGATTGACGCTCTTATTGCCGAGTATTGCCCGAATGGGGTGGAGTTCAGGGAGCTCGGCGAGCTGCTTGAAAGGACCTCGAATATCCGTTGGCAGGACGTGCAAGGTGAGGAATTCCGGTACATCGACCTGACTTCGGTTGATCGCAATTCCCACGCCATCGGACACACAGAAACAATTGATAGCGAAACCGCGCCGAGTCGGGCACAGCAAGTTGTGCGCGAAGGCGATGTAATTTTCGGAACGACAAGGCCGACCCTCAAACGCTACTGCCTAATTTCTTCTGATTACGACGGACAAATATGCAGCACCGGTTACTGCGTCCTTCGTGCAAGAACTGAATTGCTTCTTTCAAATTTTCTGTTTCACCTACTCGGAACAGAATCCTTCTACACCTATGTAGAAGCCAATCAGCGCGGCGCAAGCTATCCAGCCATCACGGACGCGGCGGTAAAAGCATTCCGCATCCCGGCACCACCTCTCGAAGTACAACGTGAAATCGTGAAAGTGCTGGACACTTTCACGGAGCTGGAGGCGGAGCTGGAGGCGGAGCTGGAGGCGGAGCTGGAGGCGGAGCTGGAGGCGGAGCTGGAGGCGCGTCGGCGGCAGTACCAGTACTACCGCGACGCACTGCTCGCCTTCCGCGATCAGGATGTCCGCTGGGCCGCGATGGCCGAGGTCGGCGAGTTCTTCCGCGGACGCCAATTCACCAAGGCCGACTATGTCGAGGACGGCGTGGCCTGCATCCATTATGGTGACATCTACACACAGTATGGAACCGCTGCTACGGAGACGGTTTCGCATGTGCGTTCGGACATGGCGTCTACCCTGCGATTCGCAAAGCCGGGCGATCTTGTGATCGCCGGCGTTGGTGAGACAGTTGAGGACGTCGGCAAAGCCGTCGCGTGGATCGGTGAGGGTGAAGTGGCTATACACGACGACTGCTTTGCATTCCGCCATTCGCTGAATCCGAAGTTCGTCTCCTATTACTTCCAGACCTCTGCTTTCCACGCAGAGAAAAACAAGTTCGTGGCCCGGGCCAAGGTCAAGCGGCTTTCCGGCGAAAGCATCGGCAAACTCGCCATCCCCGTCCCGCCTCCCGAAGAACAAGAGCGCATCGTCGCCATCCTCGACCGCTTCGATGCCCTGGTGAACAACATCTCCATCGGCCTGCCCGCCGAAATCAAGGCCCGTCGCCAGCAATACGAACACTATCGCGACCGTCTGCTCACCTTCCGGGAGGCTGCGTGAGCGAAGATCTCAAGTCTTGTCGCTACGAGCCCATCGCGCTTTCCAGCGAGAGCACCGTCGTTGCCGAATTCCTGCCCGAATTCCAGGGCGTGCGGGAATCCGCTTATCAAAGCGAAGCCGAGCTGGAAAAGGCCTTCATCAAGCAGTTGCAAGTACAGGCCTATGAATACCTGCCCATCACCTCGGAAGCGGATCTGATCGCCAACCTGCGCCGCCAGCTGGAGAAGCTCAACAAGATCACGTTCTCCGACGCCGAATGGGAGCGCTTCTTCAGCACCTGCATTGCCGGCGCAAACGACGGCATCATCGAAAAGACCGCGCGCATCCAGGAAGACCACATCCAGGTACTCAAACGCGACGACGGCAGCATCAAGAACATCTACCTGATCGACAAGCAGCACATCCACAACAACAGCCTGCAAGTCATCAACCAGTACGAAGTCCCACAAGGCGAGCAAGGCGCTGCGCGCGCCAACCGCTACGACGTGACGGTGCTGGTCAATGGTCTGCCGATGGTGCATGTGGAGCTCAAGCGCCGGGGCGTGGACATCCGCGAGGCCTTCAACCAGATCAACCGCTACCAGCGCGACAGCTTCTGGGCGGGCAGCGGTCTGTTCGAGTATGTGCAACTGTTCGTCATCAGCAACGGCACGCTGACCAAGTATTACAGCAACACCGTGCGCGATGGCCATCTGGCGGAGCAGCGCAGCAAGCGCTTGCGCCAGAAAACCTCCAACAGCTTTGCCTTCACCAGCTGGTGGGCCGACGCGAAGAACCAGCCGATCACCGAGCTGGCCGGTTTTTCCAAGACCTTTTTCGCCAGGCACTCGCTGCTCAACGTCCTGACCCGTTACTGCGTTTTCGACGTGGATCGCAAGCTGCTGGTGATGCGGCCCTATCAGATCGTCGCGGCGGAACGCATCCTGCAACGCATCGGTACCGCCACCAACCACAAGCAGTTGGGCAGCGTCGCTGCGGGCGGCTACATCTGGCACACCACCGGCAGCGGCAAGACGCTGACCAGCTTCAAGGCGGCGCAACTGGCGCGCGGCCTGCCGGACATCGACAAGGTGCTGTTCGTGGTGGACCGCAAGGACCTGGATTACCAGACCATGCGTGAGTACGAACGCTTCGAGAAAGGAGCGGCCAACTCCAATACCTCGACGGCGGTGCTGCAACGACAGCTGGAAGACCCGAACGCTCGCATCATCATCACCACCATCCAGAAACTTTCCCGCTTCGTGGCCAAAAACAAGAAGCACCCGGTCTATGACCAGCATGTGGTGGTGATTTTCGACGAATGCCATCGCAGCCAGTTCGGCGACATGCATGCCGAAATCACCCGGGTGTTCAAGCGTTACCACCTGTTCGGCTTCACCGGCACGCCGATCTTTGCCGACAACGCCGGCGCCAGCGGCAACCCGCTGCGGCGCACCACCGAACAGGCTTTTGGCGACAAGCTGCACACCTACACGATTGTCGATGCCATCAACGACAAGAATGTGCTGCCGTTCCGTATCGACTACATCAACACGATCAAGGCTTCACCGCGCATCAAGGATAAAAAGGTGCCGGCCATCGATACCGAACGGGCGCTGCTGGCACCTGAGCGCATCACGCAGATCGTAGGCTATATCCGCGAGCACTTCGACCAGAAGACCAAACGCAGTGCCAGCTATCGTCACGATGGCAAGCGGCTGGCCGGATTCAATTCACTGTTTGCCACGGCATCCATCGACGCGGCCAAACGCTACTACGCTGAATTTTCGGCGCAGCAGAAGGACTTGCCTGAGGCTCAGCGCCTCAAGGTTGGTCTGATCTACAGCTTTGCCGCCAACGAAGAAGAATCCGACGGCTTGCTCGGCGAGGAAGAGTTCGAAACCGAGAGGCTGGATCAAAGTTCGCGTGATTTTCTGGATGCGGCCATCGGCGACTACAACGCCCTGTTCGGTACCAGTTTCGATACGTCCGCCGAGAAGTTCCAGAACTACTACAAGGATTTGTCGCAGCGCCTGAAGAAACGTGAGCTCGACTTGGTGATCGTGGTCAATATGTTCCTGACCGGTTTCGACGCCACGACGCTGAATACCCTGTGGGCGGATAAGAACCTGCGTGCGCACGGACTGATCCAGGCCTATTCGCGTACCAACCGCATCCTCAACTCGGTCAAGACCTACGGCAACATCGTTTCTTTCCGCGATCTGGAACAGGAAACCAACGACGCCCTGGCGCTGTTCGGTAACAAGGACGCCAAGGGCATCGTGTTGCTCAAGCCTTACGCCGAATACTACAAGGAATACCAGAAGCGGATCGAGGAGCTCGTCGCCAGCTTCCCGTTAGGCCGCGTAATCATCGGCGAAGCGGCACAGAAGGCGTTCATTAAGCTCTTCGGTTCGATCCTGCGGCTGAAGAACATCCTTACGGCCTTCGATGATTTTGCCGGCAACGAAATCCTGAGCGAGCGCGATTTCCAGGATTACCAGAGCTTGTATCTGAATCTCTATGCCGAATTCCGTAGTACGTCGGATGCGGCCAAGGAATCGATCAACGACGACGTGGTGTTCGAGATCGAGTTGATCAAGCAGGTCGAAATCAACGTCGATTACATCCTGATGCTGGTCGAGAAGTACCTGAAGGCCAAGGGAAGCGGGCAAGACAAGGAAATACGCGCCGCCATCGAACGCGCGATCAATGCCAGCCCCAGCTTGCGCAACAAGAAAGACCTCATCGAGCAGTTCGTGGATTCCGTTTCCGCGAAGGCCAAGGTGGATGCGCAATGGCAGGCATTTGTCGCAAAGAGGAAGGTGGAGGATCTGGACCGGATCATCGCCGACGAAGGACTCAACGCCGACGAGACGAAGATCTTCATCGACAATGCCTTCCGCGATGGGGCGATTCCGGTGAGCGGCACGGCCATCACGAAAATACTGCCGCCTGTTTCAAGGTTTGCCAAGAACAACGGCCACTCAGCGAAAAAGCAGACCGTATTGGACAAGCTTGCCGCATTCTTCGAGCGGTATTCCGGGTTGGGGTGAGACGATGGCCGTAACGCATACCAAACCACGCTTTCGGCAATGTCGGCCATCAGGGTGCCACGGCGACGTGGCACGCGTGATCGAGGGGGCGTAACTGTGTCTCATCGGGACTGCCCGGTGATATCGCGGCCTGCTTGCGAAGGCCGGTCTACGCATCAACGGCCAGCCATAGTTTCTTGATTGGCAATGCCCCGCAGAAAGACGCTCTATTACGCTCTGCCCCAGTAGTGAGTAGTTCGGCATAAACCCCGCACCACCTATTCAAGTCCAACAAGATGTAAGAAATCCAACTAGCCCGTGTAAATGCGGGCTTTTTCTATTATTGGCCTGGTGCCCCTTTACCGGCGCGGCTGCAGCAGCTTCGCCACCAGCCCGGTCCATCCGGTCTGGTGCGAGGCGCCCAGGCCGCGCCCGCTGTCGCCGTGGAAATACTCGTAGAACAGGACGTGGTCGCGGAAGTGCGGGTCGCTGTTCTGTTTATCGCTGGCGCCGTGAAGCGGGCGACCGCCCTGCGCGTCGCGGCGGAAAATGCCGGTGAGCCGGCGCGTCAGTTCGTCGGCGACCTGGTCGAGGCCGAGCGCGCGGCCGGAACCGGTCGGGCATTCCACCTTGAGTCCTTCGCCGTAGAAATCGGCGAAGCGGTAGAGGGCGTCCACCAGCAGGTAGTTGACCGGGAACCAGACCGGCCCGCGCCAGTTGGAATTGCCGCCGAACAGGCCGGACTCGGCCTCCGCCGGCTGGTAGTTGACGCTCACCGGGTGGCCGTCGAGCGAGACCAGATACGGCTGGTCGCGGTGCACGCGGGACAGCGAACGCACGCCGTAGGGGGAAAGGAATTCGGCTTCGTCGAGCATGCGCTGCAGCAGGCGCCGCATGCGATGCGGGCGCAGCAGCGAGAGCAGGCGGCGGTTGCCGCGCCCCGGCTCCATCCAGTGCGAGACCAGGGCGGCCAGTTCAGGGCGGTATTTCATGAACCATTCGAGCCGGCGCTTGAAGCCCGGCAGGCGCTCGAGCAGTTCGGGCTCGATGATCTCGACCGCGAACAGCGGGATCAGCCCGACCATCGAACGCACCCGCAGCGGCAGCATGCGGCCGTCCGGAAAACGCAGCACGTCGTAGAAGAACTGGTCTTCCTCGTTCCACAGGCCGATGCCCTGGTCGCCGATGTTGTTCATGGCCCTGGCGATGTAGAGGAAGTGCTCGAAGAACTTGGTCGCGATGTCTTCGTAGACGTGGTTGGTCTGCGCGAGTTCGAGGGCGATGCGCATCAGGTTGAGGCAGTACATCGCCATCCAGCTGGTGCCGTCGGCCTGGTTGATCTGGCCGCCGCCGGGAAGGGGGCGGCTGCGGTCGAGCACGCCGATGTTGTCGAGGCCGAGGAATCCGCCCTGGAACACGTTGTGTCCGGCGGGGTCCTTGCGGTTCACCCACCAGGTGAAGTTGAGCAGCAGCTTGTGCAGGATGCGCTCGAGGAAGGCGGTGTCGCCGCGGCCGCCGTTGGCGTCGCGCTCGCCGCGGTAGACCTCCCACGCGGCCCAGGCGTGCACCGGCGGGTTGACGTCGCCGAACGCCCACTCGTAGGCGGGGATCTGGCCGTTGGGGTGCATGTACCACTCGCGCGTCATCAGGACGAGCTGGTCCTTGGCAAACTCGGGGTCGACCATGGCCAGGGGAATGCAGTGGAAGGCCAGGTCCCACGCCGCGTACCAGGGATATTCCCACTTGTCGGGCATCGAGATCACGTCGGCGTTGTTGAGGTGGAGCCAGTCGCTGTTGCGCCCCTGCCGCCGCTCCGGAGGCGGCGGCGGCATGCCGGGGTCGCCTTCCAGCCAGCGCGGCACGTCGAAGAAGTAGAACTGCTTGCTCCAGATCAGGCCGGCCAGCGCCTGGCGCTGGATCAGCCGCGCGTCGGCGTCGTCGATCCCCGTTTGCAGTTCGTCGTAGTAGGCGTCGGCCTCGGCGCAGCGCGCTTCGAGGATCCGGACGAAGTCCGCGAACGGCTGTTCCGCCGGATTTTTGGTCAGGCGCAGGCGAACCGTCACGTCGCCGCCGGCCGGCACGGTGAAAGCGAAGTGCCCGGCGGCCTTGGTGCCAGCGCGCGCCGGGTTGACGGCATCCGTCCTGCCGCTGACCACGTAATCGTGGAACGCGTCCTTGAAGTAGCCCGCATCCGGCAGTCCGTACAGACGCCGCGTGTTGGTTTCGTTGTCGCAGAACAGCAGTTCGGGCGCGCCATCCAGGTAGCAGTGGTAGGTCCCCAGCCTGGCGTGGCGCGCCACGATGCCGCCGCGCTCGTCGACGGACAGCTCCGGCCGGGCGTCCGGCTCGCCCCACGACCACTCGTTCCTGTACCAGAGCTGGGGCAGGATGTGCAGCGGCGCGCCTGCCGCGCCGCGGTTGTGCGCGCTGACCTGCATCAGGATGTCGTGCGGGCCGGCCTTGGCGTATGCGACGAAGACGTCGAAATAGCGGTCGTCGTCGAACACGCCGCTGTCGATCAGCTCGAACTCCGGCATCTCCCTGCCGCGGCGGCGGTTCTCGTCCCGCAGCTGTGCGTAGGGAAACGCGCGCTGCGGATACTTGTAGAGCATCCTGAGGTAGGAGTGGGTGGGGGTGGCGTCGAGGTAGTAGTAGAGCTCCTTGACGTCCTCGCCGTGGTTGGCCTCGCTGTTGGTGAGCCCGAACAGCCGCTCCTTGAGGAACGGGTCCTCGCCGTTCCACAGCGCCAGCGCGAGGCACAGGTGCTGGTACTTGTCGCAGATGCCGGCGATGCCGTCCTCGCCCCAGCGGTACGCGCGGCTGCGCGCGTGGTCGTGGCTGAAATAGCTCCAGGCATCGCCGTCGCGGCTGTAGTCCTCGCGCACGGTCCCCCACTGGCGCTCGCCGAGGTACGGCCCCCAGCGCCGCCACTCCGGGGCGTCGTGGCTTTGCGCGACGACGCGCGCCCGTTCCGCGCCGCGTGCCGCGGACTTGCCGCGCGAAACCGCCATCTTCTCCGCCTCCCGTCCAATAGCCCGACCCTCACGCCTGAGCATAGCAATCCGGATAGGCCAGCCAAGCCGGGCTACCGGGCTTCCGCCCGAACCGCGCCGCCAGCGGCGGTCTATGCTGCATTTAGCGCGCCCGATTCCGAAACGCCCGGCCGGCGCCCCAGCAAGCAGCCGGCCAGCCCGCCCGTGACCGCAAGGAGAACGCAATGAAACTGAAAGAATGCTTGCTCGTGTCTGCATTGATGGCGGGAGCGGCTGCCTGGGCCGCCGACGCGCCTGCCGCAAAGCCGGTTGCGGGAAGCGAAGCCGCCATGCAGAAAGCCGAGGACAGTGCAAGGCAGGCGGCAGAGGAGGCCAAGGCGGCGATGCGGAAGGCAGCAGACGCCGCCGCCGTGGCCCTGGAGAAGGCCGAGCTGGCCGTCAGCGAGGCGTCGCAGAAAACCGCCCATGCGGCCAGGCAAGCGGCGAAGGACGCCGAGGAAGCCGCAAAGCTCGCCGCGCACAAGGCCGCCGAGGCCAGCAGAAAAGCCACCGCAACCTCCATGGACGCCGCACGCAAAGTGGAGGAATCCGCGAAGAAAGCGGCGGTCGCCAGCAAGGGGGCGATGGCGAAGGCGGTGGCGGCGGCCGAACAGACGGCCAAGTCGGGCGGGGCGGCGGCGCGCAAAGCGGCCGAAGAAGCGAGGGACGCGGCACTCAATGCGATGGAAGCCGCCAAGGCGGCCGCAGACCGGGCGTTTGCGGGCGGGGATATGGCGCGCGACGCCAAGGAAGGCGCGAACAAGTAAGCGCGCGCCGGATCGCCGGTCAGCCCAGCTCCACCCACACCGGCTGATGGTCCGATGCCGCGGTCGCGGTATCGATGCCGTGCGCCTTGAGGCGGTTCACCAGGCCTTCGGTGACGAAGACGAAATCGAAGCATTCAGGCCGGCTGACGAAGTCGACCGGGTGGACGCCGACCGTGGGGGCATGCGGTTCGCCGGGATGCAGCACTTCCCAGGCATCGCGAAAGCCGGGTTCGCCGCCGGCGAACGGGGCGAGGATTTGCGCTCGCTCGGGTGCCGAGGCGGGGAAGTTCATGTCGCCGCACAGCAGCGCCTCGGCGGGCCGCGGAAACACCTCGAACGAACCGCCCTGCTCTTCGGCCAGCGGCGAACGCGCCGCCATGGCGCAGGCTTCGGCGTGCAGGCGGCGGATGGCATCGATCTGCATCGTGCGCTGAGGCTGCGAGTAGTACTCCAGATGCGTGGTCATCACCCGCAGCGGGCCGACATCAGCTTCGACCACAGCCTCGATCAGCACCCGCTGCATGCTGGGCGCGGCCGGCTCGGCCGGCCACGGCAAGCAGTGCCGCCATACCTGGCCGACGGGCAGGCGGGAGAAGAGGGCGTTGCCGAAGCGCTTGCGGCCGCCGCGGCCGTCGGGCACGTCGGTCGCCGCGCCGTAGACCGCCGCGTAGCCGGGCAGGCCGGCGGACAGTTCGGCCATCTGGTCCTCGCCGCGGCTGCCGGGCAGGCCGGGGAAGTTGACCGCGACCTCCTGCAGGCAGATGACATCGAAATCGCCCAGCTCGCCAAGGGTGCGCAGGGTGCGCGCCAGGTCGACCCGGCCATCCAGGCCGCGCCCCCATTGAATGTTCCAGCTCAGCAGTTTCATGGACAGCCTCCTTCGGCACGCCCCTTCACCGGAGAGGGAAGCGGACATTTCCGCCCGCACGCTCGGTTCCGGCCTGCACGGAACCCCTTGCCACGGCAAGGCTTCGGCAAAAAAAGAGCCCAAATAATTGTTGTAATTCGCAGGGCACGGAATTAGAATTTTGTACTTTTCGCTAAAATTTTTTGTTTTTTTACGGCTTGCCGCTGGGCAGGCCGTTGTTGACTGGGCACACGGAATCATGGAACGACAAGGCTGGCTGGACGGGACGCTGTATTCACCCGACTTCGAACAGGACAGCTGCGGCTTCGGCCTCATAGCGCAGATCGACAACCAACCCAGTCACACTCTAGTACGAAACGCGATCGGTTCGCTGGCGTGCATGACGCACCGCGGCGCGATCGCGGCCGACGGCCTGTCCGGCGACGGCTGCGGCCTCCTGTTCAAGAAACCCGATGCGTTCCTGCGCGCGATGGCAAGCGAGGCCGGCTTTGCGCTCGGCGAACTGTACGCCGCAGGCCTGGTGTTCCTGTCGCGCGACGCCGCGCCGCAGGCGCATGCGCGTGCGGCGTTGAAAGCCGAACTCGAGGCGCAGGGTCTGGCCGTCGCCGGTTTCCGCCCGGTGCCGACCGATGTCTCGGTGTGCGGCGAATCGGCGCTGGCCTCCTTGCCGCATATCGAGCAGGTGTTCGTCAACGCGCCGGCCGGCATGAGCGGAGACGCTTTCGAGCGCAAGCTCTACATCGCCCGCCGCCGCGCCGAAAAGGCGCTGGAGCCCGCCGACCCGGTGTTCTACCTGCCGACGCTGTCGTGCCGCGTGATCAGCTACAAGGGGCTGGTGATGCCGGACAAGCTGCCGGTGTTCTACCCCGACCTCAACGACACGCGCTTCGCGTCGAGCCTGGTGGTGTTCCACCAGCGCTTCTCCACCAACACCTGGCCGCAGTGGCGCCTGGCGCAGCCGTTCCGCTATCTGGCGCACAACGGCGAGATCAACACCGTGCAGGGCAACCGCAACTGGAGCCGCGCGCGCGAGCAGAAGTTCGTCACCCCGCTGATCCCGGACATGGACGACGTCCGCCCCATCGTCGGCGTCAAGGGCTCGGACTCGATGAGCCTCGACAACATGGTCGAGGGCCTGGTGATGGGCGGCGCAGGCCTGTTCCGCGCGCTGCGCCTGGTGATCCCGCCGGCCTGGCAGAACGTCGAGTCGATGGACGCCGACATCCGCGCCTTCTACGAATACAACTCCATGCACATGGAACCATGGGATGGCCCCGCCGGCGTGGTGCTCACAGACGGCCGCTACGCGGTCTGCACGCTCGACCGCAACGGCCTGCGGCCCGCGCGCTGGGTGCTGACCAAGGACCGCATCCTCACCATCGCCTCCGAAGTCGGCGTGTGGCAGATC
>NCIH01000147.1:0-9017 GCA_002281975.1 Hydrogenophilales bacterium 17-64-11
GCGGCTTTTTTGGCTACCGGTTTTGCTGCCGCTTTTTTGACTGCCGGCTTGGCGGCGGCTTTTTTGGCTACGGGCTTGGCTGCCGGTTTTTTGGCGGCGGGGGCCGCCTTCTTGGCTGCCGGTTTGGCGGCGGGTTTCTTCACTGTTGCCATCTGTCACTCCTTAGAAGTTGAACACATTCACTTATCACTACAGCTTGAAGCCACGTGCAGTCAGAGTTTGCACTTCCAAAGCGTGGTACCGACAGGCGACCGGCTTGCCCGAAACCCGCTAAACACGGGCGATACCGAGGCTCCGCTTGGTGAGCCTCATTCTAGTTACTTTTCTTTCGGGTTCAATGGATAGTCAAGAGCTTGCGGACATAATTCGATGAAAAATGTCGCAGTCAAGCAAAATGTATCGATTCGATACTAAAAAAAGAGAGGGGAACGCTTGGCTTGGCCTGCTGAAAGTCAATAAACAAGCCGTTCTCCAGCCATCAGGCTGTCCAGTGTTTCACGTTCACGGATGAGGTGGATTTCGTTTTTGTCTATCAGCACTTCGGCTGCCCGCGGGCGCGAATTGTAGTTCGACGCCATGCTCATGCCGTAGGCGCCCGCCGAAAGCAGCGCCAGCAGGTCGCCTTCCTCGATTGCGAGATCGCGCGCAAAGCCAATGAAATCGCCGGTCTCGCAGATCGGGCCGACGATGTCGTAACGCTTTGCCAGGGTTGAGCGTTCGTTGACGGCGACGATTTCGTGATACGCCTCGTACAGCGCCGGGCGCATCAGGTCGTTCATCGCCGCGTCGACGATGGCGAAATGCTTGTCTTCGCCGGGCTTCAGGTACTCGATGCGGGTGAGCAGCAGGCCTGCGTTGCCGACCAGCGAGCGCCCCGGTTCCAGCAGCAGCCTTTCCTGACGGCCGGCAAAACGCGCCGCCAGTGCGCGGCCGTAGGCCGCCAGGTCGGGCGGCGTCTCGTCGCGATAGCGGATGCCGACGCCGCCGCCGAGGTCGATGTGATGCAGCACGATGCCCTCGGCGGCCAGGCTGTCGACCAGCGCCAGCACGCGGTCTGCGGCATCGGCCAGCGGCGACAGGTCGATCAGCTGTGAACCGATGTGGCAGTCGATGCCGGTGATTTTCAGGTTCGGCAGGCTGGCGGCCAGGCGATACAGCGCCGGTGCATCGGCAATCGGCACGCCGAACTTGTTTTCCTTGAGTCCGGTGGAGATATAGGGGTGGGTCTTCGGATCGACGTCGGGATTGACGCGGAACGACACCGGCGCGATCTTGCCCAGCTCACCCGCCACGCGATTCAAGCGATGCAGTTCGCTGGCCGATTCGACGTTGAAGCAGAGGATGCCGGCATCGAGCGCGGCGCGCATCTCGCCGGCTGTCTTGCCGACGCCCGAGAACACCACCTTGCCGGGATCGCCGCCGGCTGCCAGCACGCGGGCGAGTTCGCCGCCGGAGACGATGTCGAAGCCGGCGCCAAGGCGGGCGAACAGGTTGAGGATCGCCAGGTTGGAGTTCGCCTTGACCGCGTAACAGATCAGGTGCGGGGTGGCGGCAAATGCTTCGGCGTAGGCCTGGTAGGCGGCTTCGAGCGCCTGCCGGGAATAGACATAGAGCGGCGTGCCGAAACGCTCGGCAAGGATGTTCAGCGCCACGCCTTCGAGATGGAGGCGGCCGTCGATGCGATGCAGGGTATTCAACCTTGATTCCTCGGTTGACCGCTCATTGCACCTTGAGAGGGCGCATGGATGCGGCCGTAATTGCTTTCGATTACGTTTGTCATTCGGGTGGGAGCGCTACGCGGCCAATTGCACAGTTTCCATGCCGCCTGGCTGCGTTGCTCCTTCTTGCGGGGAAATACCCCGCCGCGTCGTCGCGCCTTGCCATGCGACACGCAAACAGCGCACTAGGCCGCGTTCAACCAAGGAATCAAGGTTCAATTGGAAGTCCGTTGCGGTGCGGGGGAATTTTCGGGAAGATACAGGCCACCCTTGGAGCCGCAGGCGGTCAGTCCCAGCCCGCACAGCAACAGGGACACTATATATAAGGTGCGCAGTTTCATGCGCGAAATGTTAGCACGGGACATCATGACTGAAATTGAATTCAACCAGGCCGCCAGCACCACCCTGGCCCGCATCGAACAGGCGCTGGAAGACGCCGATCTGGATTTCGAGACGCCGGCCGACGGCATCATCGAGGTCGAGTTCGACGACGGCAGCAAGATCATCATCAACCGTCATGGCGTGGCGCGCGAAATATGGGTGGCCGCGCGCTCGGGCGGCTTCCACTTCAAGCCGCAGGGTGCGGGCTGGGTCGACACCAAGAGCGGCGAGCCGCTGCATGACAAGCTGGCCGCGCTGATCGCCGCACAGGGCGGCGTCATGGTCCGCTTCTGATCCAGGCTGAAATTTGAAAAGCCAGGCGCTCACCCTGTTCGATCTGGTCGAGCGTCTGTCGTTGCTGACCCGCGCCGACTTGCGGCAGGCGGGCGCGGCGCAGGGCCTGCAGCCGGTGCATCTGCAGGTGCTGTTCTATCTCAACCAGGCCAACCGCTTCAGCAACACCCCGCAGGCGCTGACCGAATACCTCGGGCTGACCAAGGGCACGGTGTCGCAGACCGTGCTGGTGCTGGCGCGCCGGCGCCTGATCTCGCGTTACGCCGATCCGCGCGACGGCCGGGTGGTGCGGCTGATCCTGGCCGAAGGCGGCACCACGCTCCTGAAGACGCTCTCCGCCGGCGGCGCCTGGCGCGACATCGTGCAGACCGCCAGCCCGGCGCGGGTGAGTTCGGCGATGGTGGTGCTGCGCCAGGTGCTGGCGCAGGTGCAGGCGCAAAGCGGCAAGCGCAGCTTCGGCGTGTGCGCCACCTGCCGCCACAATCAGCGGCTGGGGCCGCGCAGCTATTTCTGCGGGCTGCTGCAGGAAAAGCTCTCCAGTCCCGAGGTGCGGCGGATCTGCCGCGAGCACGCGCCGCCCGTGGCGCCGGGGACGGCTTAAATCCGCTGCCGCGCGCGCGCGATGGCCGCGCGCACCTGCGCCGGCGCGGTGCCGCCGAAGTGGTCGCGTGCGGCGAGCGAGCCTTCCAGCGTCAGCACGGCGTAGACGTCGTCCGCGATCATCGGGCTGAACGCCTGCAACTCGGCGAGCGGCAGGTCGGCCAGATCGCGCCCGCTGGTGTCGGCCGCGCGCACCGCGCGTGCCACCACTTCGTGCGCGTCGCGGAAGGGCACGCCTTTCTTCACCAGATAGTCGGCCAGATCGGTCGCGGTGGCGAAGCCCTGCATCACCGCGGCGCGCATCGCGTCCGGCTTGACCGTCACCCCGCGCAGCATGTCGGCGTAGATGGCGAGGGTGTCGGTCAGCGTGTCGACGCTGTCGAACAGCGGCTCCTTGTCTTCCTGGTTGTCCTTGTTGTAGGCCAGCGGCTGGCCCTTCATCAGGGTGAGCAGGGCGACCAGGTGGCCGTTGACGCGGCCGGTCTTGCCGCGCACCAGTTCGGGCACGTCGGGATTCTTCTTCTGCGGCATGATGCTGGAACCGGTGCAGAAGCGGTCAGCCAAGTCGATGAAGCCGAAGCGCGGGCTCATCCACAGGATCAGTTCTTCCGACAGGCGCGACAGGTGGGTCATCACCAGCGCTGCGGCGGCGGCAAATTCGATGGCGAAGTCGCGGTCGGAGACGGCGTCGAGCGAGTTCTCGCACACCCCTTCGAAGCCGAGCTGGTCGGCGACGAACTGGCGGTCGATCGGATAGCTGGTGCCGGCCAGCGCGGCGGCGCCCAGCGGCAGCCGGTTGACGCGGCGGCGGCAGTCGGCCATGCGCTCGGCGTCGCGCGCCAGCATCTCGAAATACGCCAGCAGGTGATGGCCGAAAGTGACCGGCTGCGCCACCTGCAGGTGGGTGAAGCCCGGCATCACAGTGTCGGCGTGCGCCTCGGCGAGGTCGACCAGCGAGGTCTGGCAGGCCTTGAGTCCGGATACGATGCGGTCGATGGCGTCGCGCAGGTAGAGGCGGATATCGGTCGCCACCTGGTCGTTGCGGCTGCGGCCGGTATGCAGGCGCTTGCCGGCGTCGCCGATCTTGGCGGTGAGCGCGGCCTCGATGTTGAGGTGGACGTCTTCCCTGTCCAGCGACCAGACGAACTGGCCGGAACGGATCTCGGCCAGCAGCTCGGCCATGCCGCACTGGATCGCTTCGAGGTCGTCCTTGGACAGGACGCCGACGTGGTGCAACATGGCGGCGTGCGCCAGCGAACCCTGAATATCGAACTCGGCCAGCCGATAATCGAAGGGAATCGACGCGGTGTAGCGTTTGACGATTTCGGAAACCGGCTCGGAAGGCGGCGCTGGCCGCCGGGGTGGCGGCGCGCGTGGCGGACGTCCCGGCCTTCTGGGCGGAATTCGTCGCCCTGTCGGCGCTGGCGCAGCCGGCATTGCTGCTGACCCTGCTTGCGCTGTGCGCGGCGGGACGCTGGCTGCGCGGACTGCCGTATCGCATGGGCGTGGGCGCCACCCTGCTGCTCGGCATGGCGGTTCCCGTGCTGGCGACGCTGTGGCTCGGTCCGCTGCTGGCCGGATCGCAGCCGGTTCCGGTGGCCGGCGTGGCGGCGTTCGCGCTGCTGCTTGGCGCCGGCCTCTTGGCCTATTTCAATCTGCGTGCCCGCGCCCTGTCGCCCGCCATCACCGAGGCGCGCCTGCAGGCCCTGCAGGCGCGCATCCGTCCGCATTTCCTGTTCAACAGCCTGAACGCCGTGCTGTCGCTGGTGCGCAGCGATCCGCGCCGGGCCGAACACGCGCTGGAAAACATGGCCGACCTGTTCCGCGCGCTGATGGGCAACGCCAGCCAGCTGGCGCCGCTGGAGGACGAAATCGCGCTCACCCGTGCTTACCTGGAACTGGAACAGCTGCGCCTGGGCGACCGCCTGCGGGTGGTCTGGCACATCCATAAAATGCCGGCCGACGCGCTGATTCCGCCGCTGGTGGTCCAGCCGCTGGTGGAAAACGCGGTCTACCACGGTATCGAACCGCTGACCGACGGCGGCGAAATCAGCCTCAATATCTATCGCAGCGCCGACAAGGTGCACATCGTGGTGCGCAATCCGATCGCCGCCGATGTCGGTCGCCACAAGGGCAACCGCATCGCGCTGGCGAATATCCGCGAGCGCCTGCTGTTGCACTTCGACCTCGACGCCCGGCTCAAGTTGGAGCCGCTGGGCGCCGTTTATCAGGTGCATATCGTCATTCCCTACACACGTGAACGCACCCAACCCGCCCCTGCGCGTCCTCATCGTCGATGACGAGGCGCCCGCGCGCCACCGCCTGCGCGACGTGCTGGCGGATTGCGCCGACGAACTGGCGGTCGATATCGTCGGCGAAGCCGACAACGGGCTGGATGCGCTGAACCAGGCGCAGCAAAAAACGGTCGACGCGGTGCTGCTCGATATCCGCATGCCCGGCATGGACGGCCTCGAATGCGCCGCCCACCTCAACCGGCTGGCGGCTCCCCCCGCCATCATCTTCAGCACCGCTTACGATGCCTATGCCTGCCAGGCGTTCGATCTCAACGCGGTCGACTATCTGCTGAAGCCGGTGCGCGCCGACCGGCTGCTGCGTGCCCTGTCGCGGGCGCACAGCTTGAGCGCCAGCGTGCTCGACCGATTGCGCGATGCCCATCCCAAGGCGCGCAGCCATCTGTCGGTCAATGAGAAAGGCCGCGTCGTGCTGATTCCGGTGGCAGACATTCTCTATCTCAAGGCGGAGTTCAAATATGTCACCGTGCGCACCGCCGCCCGCGAATTTCTTATCGAGGAATCGCTGGTCCGGCTGGAGAACGAGTTCGGCGAGCGCTTCCTGCGGGTCCACCGCAATTGCCTGGTGGCCGCTGCGCGCATCCGCGAAATCGGCAAGCTGCCCGGCGACGAGGACGGCCATTTCTTGCGGCTGGACGGACTGGACGAACATCTGGTGGTCAGCCGGCGCCAGTATTCCGCGCTGCGTGAAAAATTAGTTAAACATAAACAATGAGTTGCCTTGCTTCTACAACTAAAGTTGTATAGCCAGGTCCACACCCCCTGCGTAGGATGAACCGGCTTGCTGCTTGTGCTGCAGGCAGGAAGTTCTCCGCAACGAGGGGCAGATACCCCCGGTTCCGCCGGGTTCGCAAGAACCCGGCATTTTTTTGCCCGCGCTTGCGGCCGGCATCGCTATCATGGCGGCCATGGAAAACGATACCCCCGACCTTCACCCGCAAGAGGCAGGCCGTGGTTGTAAAGACGCTGAAGCGTCAACAACCACGCTCACCGAAACCGGGCTGGAAAGCGAAACCGTCTTCAAGGGGCGGCTGATGCACGTCAAACGCGACCGCGTGCGCCTGCCCAACGGCGCCGAATCGACGCGCGAATACATCGTCCATCCCGGCGCCGTTGTCGTCATCCCGGTGTTCGACAACGGCGACCTGCTGCTGGAGCGCCAGCATCGCTATCCGTTGCACCGCGATTTCATCGAACTGCCGGCCGGCAAGATCGACGCTGGCGAGGACGACCTGACCTGCGCCAAGCGTGAACTGGAAGAGGAAACCGGCTATACCGCCGCCGAGTGGCGCGAGGTCACCACCATCTATCCCTGCATCGGCTACTCCGACGAGCGGCTGGCGTTCTACCTGGCGCGCGGGCTGGAACCCGGCAACCACGGCCGCGACCACGACGAGTTCCTGGAAATCTTCCGTCTGCCGTTCGGCGAGGCGATGGACTGGATTCGCAATGGCAAGATCTGCGAAACCAAGACCGTGATCGGGCTGTTCTGGCTGGAGAAGGTGCTGCAGCAGGGCTGGTAAACCCTGCCGGGTAGGCCGGGCGGGCTGACAGCAGCCCGGCCCGGCAACCCGTCAATCGGGCTGGTAGGCCAGGTTCGGCGCCAGCCAGCGCTCGGCGGTCTTCATGTCCCAGCCCTTGCGGCGGGCGTAGTCCTCGACCTGGTCGCGCTCGATCTTCGCCACCGCGAAATACTGGCTGTCGGGGTGCGACAGATAGAAGCCGGAAACCGCCGCGCCCGGCCACATGGCGAAGTTCTCGGTGAGCTTGACGCCAATCTCGGCCGTCGCGTCGAGCACCTCGAACAGCGGGGCCTTCTCGCTGTGCTCGGGGCAGGCCGGATAGCCGGGGGCGGGCCGGATGCCCTGGTATTTTTCTCCGATCAGGTCGTCATTGCTGAGCGCTTCCTCGCTGGCGTAGCCCCAGAATTCGCGGCGCACGCGCAGATGCAGGTGCTCGGCGAAGGCTTCGGCCAGGCGGTCGCATAGCGACTTGAACAGGATCGCGGAATAATCGTCGTGCGCGGCCTCGAATGCCTTGGCGCGCTCGTCCTCGCCGATGCCGGCGGTGACGACGAAGGCGCCCAGATAGTCCTCGAGCCCGCTGGCCCTGGGCGCGACGAAGTCGGCGATGCACAGGTTGGCGCGGCCTTCCGGCTTTTTCATCTGCTGGCGCAGGTTGTGCCAGGTCATCCGCACGCTTGAGCGCGACGCGTCGGCATAGACCTCGATGTCGTCGTCGTCCACCGTGTTGGCGGGGAACAGGCCGAACACCGCGCGCGCTTCCACCCAGTTTTCCGCGATCATCTTGGCGAGCATCGCCCGGGCATCGTTGTAGAGCTTCGTTGCTTCGGCGCCGACCACCTCGTCGCCGAGGATTTTCGGGAACTTGCCGTGCAGCTCCCAGGAGGCGAAGAACGGCGTCCAGTCGATGGCTTCGGCGAGCGTCGCCAGGTCGTAGGCCTTGAGCGCATGGACGCCCGGCTGCTTCGGCGCGGGCGGCGTGTAGGCGGTCCAGTCGATGGGAAACTTGTTGGCGCGTGCCTCGGCCAGCGACAGGCGCACGGTGTCGGTTTTGTGCTTGAGATGCCGCTCGCGCGTCTTTGCGTAGTCCGCCTTGATTTCGGCGGCGAAGGCGTCGCGCAGTTCGCGCGACAGCAGTTGGGTGCAGACGCCGACCGCGCGCGAGGCATCCTTCACGTACACCACCGGATGTGCGTAATGCGGTTCGATCTTCACCGCGGTGTGCGCCAGCGAGGTGGTGGCGCCGCCGATCAGGAGCGGGAGGCTGAAACCCTGACGCTGCATTTCCCTGGCGACGTGCGCCATTTCCTCCAGCGAGGGCGTGATCAGGCCGGACAAGCCGATGATGTCGGCGTTGTGCTCTTTCGCGGCGTCGAGGATCTTCTGCGCCGGCACCATCACCCCCAGGTCGACGATGTCGTAGCCGTTGCAGCCGAGCACCACGCCGACGATGTTCTTGCCGATGTCGTGGACGTCGCCCTTGACCGTGGCCATGACGATCTTGCCCGCGCTCTGGGCGTCGCCGGCCTGCTTGTCGGCTTCGATGAAGGGCAGCAGATGCGCCACCGCCTGCTTCATCACGCGGGCGGACTTGACTACCTGCGGCAGGAACATCTTGCCGGCGCCGAACAGGTCGCCGACCACGTTCATGCCCGCCATCAGCGGGCCTTCGATCACATGCAGCGGGCGTTCGGATTCGAGCCGCGCGGCCTCGGTGTCCTCGACGATGTACTGGGTGATGCCCTGCACCAGCGCGTGGGAGAGCCGCTCGTTCACCGCCAGCTGGCGCCAGGAAAGATCCTCGACCTTTTCCTTTGCCCCGCCCTTGACGTTCTCGGCAAACGTCACCAGCCGCTCGGTCGAATCGGCACGGCGGTTCAACAGCACGTCCTCGACGCGCTCCTTCAGCTCGGGGTCGAGGTTGGCATAGACGCCGAGCTGGCCGGCGTTGACGATGCCCATGTCCATCCCGGCCTGGATCGCGTGATACAGGAAGGCGGTGTGGATCGCCTCGCGCACCGCGTCGTTGCCGCGGAACGAGAAGCTCACGTTCGACACGCCGCCCGAGACATGGGCGTGCGGCAGGTTCCGGCGGATCCAGCGGGTGGCCTCGATGAAGTCGACCGCGTAGTTGGCGTGCTCCTCGATGCCGGTGGCGACCGCGAAGATGTTGGGGTCGAAGATGATGT
>NCIH01000032.1:0-26810 GCA_002281975.1 Hydrogenophilales bacterium 17-64-11
ACCTGGGTCAGCGTCATCTCGCCGGCCACCATCATCACGCCGATGCCGATCAGGGTGTCGGTGTGGTCGGCGAGGTAGTGCACGCCGATGATGCGGCCGCTGGCCTTGTCGGCGACCAGCTTGATCATGCCTTCGGTCTCGCCGGTGATCATCGCCTTGGCGTCGATGCTCATCGGCATCTTGGCCTCCACCGCGTCGATGCCCTTGGCCTTGGCCTGCGCCACCGAGAGGCCGACGAAGCCGGCCTGCGGGCGCGAGAAGGTGACGCCGCAGTCCTTGTCCTGGTCGTATTCGCTGGCGTGGCCGAGCAGGTTGTCGGCGGCGACGCGGCCCTGCGTCGCGGCGGTGTGGGCGAGCATGTAGCCGCCGATCACGTCGCCCACCGCGTAGATGTGCGGGGCGCTGGTCTGGCAGCGGGCGTCGACCTTGATCGCCGCGCCGTCGAGTTCGACGCCGACCTTGTCGAGGTTGAGCTTGCCGGTGTCGGGACGCTTGCCGGTGGCCATCAGCACGATGTCGCAATCGAACACCGACTCGACGCCCTCCTTGTTCGCATAGCGCAGCTTCATCGCGCCGGGCTTGCCGGAGACTTCGTTGATGGCGGCGCCGGTGACGACGGTGATTTCCTTCTCCAGCGCGGCGATCAGGGTCTTGCCGATCTCGTCCTCGATTTCGGCGAGGATGCGCTCGTGGCGTTCCAGCATCAGCACTTCGGTGCCGAAGTCGCGGAAGATCTGCGCCATCTCGACGCCGATCACGCCGCCGCCGACGATGCCGAGCTTCTTCGGCGGTGCGGCGAGGTTCCAGATGGTGTCGGAGGTGACCACGCCGCCGGTCGCCAGGTTCTCGCGCGCACCGGGGATCGGCGGCACGAAGGCGGGGGCGCCGGTGGCAATCACCGCGGCGCCGAAGCTGACGGTGTAGGGCTCGCCCTCGACCGGGGTGATCTTCAGCGTGTGGGCGTCGACGAACTCGCCGTAGCCTTCGCGCACGTCGATCTTCATGCCGCGGTCGGCCTTGAGCGCCATTTCGCCGCGGCTGATCTGCACCCAGCGGCGGTGCTTCTCGACCTGTTCCCAGTTGAGCTTCGGCGTGTTGGTGCCGTCGACGCCCATCTCGGCGTCGTGCGCGCGGTTGCGGATGTTGTCCGCCGCGGCACGCCAGGCCTTCGAGGGGATGCAGCCGCGCCACAGGCATTCGCCGCCGGGGAAGGGCTCGTTGTTGACCATCATCACCTTGACGCCGTGGTCGGCGAGGTCGCGCGCGCAATCCTCGCCGCCGGGGCCGCCGCCGACGACGACGACCTGCACGTCCCAGTTGCCTTCGGGAATCGGTGAAACCGGCGCGCTGGTGGCCGCAGCGCCGCCGACGGCCTCAGCGGCCGCGCCGCCCGCCATCCAGGCGTCGGGCGCCTCGATGGTCTGCTTCAGCGCGGCGAGATACAGCGCGACGTCGGCGCCGTTGAGCACGCGATGGTCGCCGGTGATGGTGAAGGGGGTTCCCTGCGGGCCGTTGGCGGCGATCGCCAGGATCGCCGAGATGCCGGGGGTGGGGATCGCGGTGAAGTGCGACACCCCCAGCATGCCCATGTTGGAAATGGTGAAGGTGGGGTTGGAATACTCGGCGGGCGCCAGTTTCCTCACCCGTGCGCGCTCGACCAGGCCGGTCCAGTCGCCCTGCAGCGCCTGCAGCGGCTTCTTCTCGATGCCGTGCAGGATCGGCACCACCAGGCCGCCGTCGTTCGACATCACCGCCACGCCGAAGTCGTGGTTGGCACGCTCGACCAGCTTGTCGACCGGCTGGTAGGCCCAGTTCATGCGCGGGAACTTCGCCATCGCCACCGAGCAGGCCTTGGCGATCGCCACCGTCACCGAAACCTTGTTTGCCTTGGCGGCGGCGGTGAGCTTGGCGGTGTCGATGTTCACCGTGACGTTGAAGGTCGGCAGCGTGAGCGAGGCGGTCATCGCATGGCTCACAGCCTTTTCCATCGAGGTCATCGCGCGGCCCTGGCCGGGCACGTCGACCTGCGGCAGCGCGTGGGCGACTTCGGCCATGCTCGGACGCGCGCGCGCCACGTCGGCGGAGACGATGACGCCGGACGGGCCGCTGCCGGCGAGACCGGCGAGGTTCACACCCAACTGCCCGGCGACCTTGCGCGCATAGGGGCTGGCCTGACGGCCCTGCGGGCGTGGCACGGGGGGCATGGCGCCGGTAGCGGCCACTTGAGCGGGTGCGGTCTTGGGAATGGGGAGGTGGGCCGGCTTGCCGGCCGACGGCGGCGCGACCTTGTGGGTGTCCTTGACCTTGTGGTCGGCGGAAATCGTCACGCCGGTGTCGTTGGCCTTGGACGCGTCGTCGACGATGAAGCCCATCGGGTGGCCGACCTCGACCACGCTGCCGACGTCGGCGATCGGGCCGGAGAGAAAGCCTTCCTGGAACACCTCGACGTCCATGATGGCCTTGTCGGTTTCGACCGTGGCGACGATGTCGCCGCGGCGGATGCTGTCGCCCGGCTGTTTTTCCCAGGTGACGACGACGCCTTCGGTCATGGTGTCCGACAGCTGCGGCATCACGATGGGCGTGCCGGCATGGTGCGGGATCATCTCGGTCTGCGCCTTTTCCGCCACCACTTCGTCGGCGGCAATCGCCACGTCGCCGGCGGTATCGGTGATGTAGCCGAGCGCTGCACCGACCGCGATGGTCGCGCCGACCTCGGCGAGCGGACCGGCGAGATAGCCGGCCTTGAACACCTCGACGTCCATGATGGCCTTGTCGGTCTCGACCGTGGCGACGATATCGCCGCGCTCGACACGGTCGCCGGCCTGCTTTTCCCAGGTGACGACCACGCCCTCGGTCATGGTGTCCGAGAGCTGGGGCATTGTTATTGCGTAATGAGTCATAGGATTTAGGGGCTAGGATTTAGGGGCTAGGGGAGGGGCCAACTTGTTTTGCAAGGATTTGCGCAGGCCTTGAAGCATTTTTCCCAGTTGATCCGCTATTGCGAGCAATTCGCCCAATTTTGGTTGATCGATATAGTCCAGCCTTGCTGATAGCTCCAGTTGTGTTTCAACTTCGGCGAGCGATCCCATAGCGATGGATATGAAACGCAAATAGTCCTTGGTCGAACTTCGAGCATGGCCTTCAGCAATGTTCGACGGTACTGAAACAGCCGCCCTTTGAAGTTGATTGGCCAGCGCATAGGTCTCTTTGTTAGGGAAGGTGCCGGTGGCACGGTAGACGTGCTCGGTCAATTGCATCGCCAGTTGCCAGGCCAGCAAATCGCGATAGCTGTTGACCTTCACCCCTAGCCCCTAACACCTAGATCCTAGTCCCTGCCAAACAGCTTCAGAACCGCCTTCACCACATCCTCGTGATCCGGGATCGCCGCCTTTTCCAGCGTGTGGTTGTAAGGCTGCGGCACCAGTGCCGAATGCACGCGCACCGGCGCGGCGTCCAGTTCGAAGAAGCACTCTTCGTTGATGATGGCGATGACTTCGGAGCCGACCCCGACCGGCGCTTCGTCTTCTTCGGCGATGACGGCGCGGTGGGTCTTCGTGACCGATGCCTTGATGCCGGCGCGGTCCAGCGGCGACAGCGAATAGAGGTCGACGACCTCGGCCGAGATGCCGTACTGCTTGTCGAGGATTTCGGCCGCCTTGAGGCACCAGTGCACCGAGATGTTGTAGCCGAACAGGGTGACGTCGGTGCCGGCGCGCGCGATGTCCGAGCCTTCCAGCGGATGGAAGTATTCGCCGTCCGGCACTTCGCCCTTCATGTTGTACATGAGTTCGTGTTCGTTGATGAACACCGGGTCGTCGCAGCGGATCGCCGACTTCAGCAGGCCGTAGGCCTGCTTCGGGTTGGACGGCGTCACCACGCGCAGGCCGGCGATGCCCATGAACACCTTTTCCATGCGCGCCGAGTGCTGCGCGCCGAGCTGGTGGGCGGCGCCGCCGGCGGAGCGGAACACGCACGGCGCGGTCAGCTGGCCGCCCGACATGTAGCGCACCTTGGCGGCGGAGTTGAACATCTGGTCCATCGCCAGCCAGGCGAAGTTGACCGACATGATTTCGACGATCGGGCGCACGCCGAGGAAGGAGGCGCCGATGGCGAGGCCGGTGAAGCCGCCTTCGGAAATCGGCGTGTCCATCACCCGCAGCGGCCCGTATTTCTCGTACAGGCCCTTGGTCGCCTTGTAGGTGCCGCCGGCGACGCCGATGTCTTCGCCCATGCAGATGACCAGCGGGTCGCGCGCCATTTCTTCGTCGTGGGCGCGCTGGATCGCTTCCCAGTACATGATGTTTGCCATGCTGTCTTTTCCTTAAACCTTAAGCGGCTTTGCCCGTGAGCCACGGGAGCTGGGTGTCACGGTCGGCGAGAACGTATTTTTCGAGATCCTCGACGCGGGGTTCGGGGGACTCCTCGGCGAACTTGATCACCTCGTTCTCGATGTAGGCGTCGGTCTCCTTCTCGATCGCCTCGTAGTCGGCCAGGGTCAGTGCGCCTTCCTTGATCAGGCGGTCGCGCAGGATGAAGATGGGATCGCGCTGCTTCCACAGCTCCTCTTCCTCGCGCGAGCGGTAGCCGCGCGAGTCGGACATCGAGTGGCCGCGGTAGCGGTAGGTCATCAGTTCGAGGAAGAAGGGGCCGTTGCCCGAGCGCACGTGGTCGACCGCGCGGCGCGCGTGCTCGTAGACGATTTCGATGTCCTGGCCGTCGCACTCGTCGGCCGGGATGTTGTAGGCGGCGACGCGCTTGTGCTGGTGCACCACGGCGGTGGAGCGCTCGATCGAGGTGCCGATGCCGTAGAGGTTGTTCTCGCACACGAACAGCACCGGCAGCTTCCACAGCGCGGCCATGTTCATGGTCTCGTGGAACACGCCCTGGTTGTTGGCGGCGTCGCCGAGGAAGCAGATGGAAATCTCGTCGCCGCCCTTCATCTGGATCGCCTTGGCGATGCCGGCCGCCAGCGGGAAGGGGCCGCCCACCAGTGCGTAGCCGCCCATGAAGCGCTTGCTGGTATCGAAGATATGCATCGAGCCGCCGCGGCCTTTGGAGGACCCGGTTTCCTTGCCGTACAGCTCGGCCATCACTTCCTTCGGATCGGCGCCGCACTTGATCGCGTGGACGTGGTCGCGATAGCCGGTGATCACGTAATCGTGGCCGGGACGCGCGGCTTCCATCACGCCGTTGCAGCAGGCTTCCTGGCCGGGGTAGAGGTGCAGAAAACCACCGATCTTGCGTTCGATGTAGGCCTGGTAGCAGCGCTCTTCAAAACGGCGGTGCAACACCATTTCGCGCAGCACACGTTTCTTGTCTTCAATCTTCATTCAGTTACCCTTGTTGGATGGGGCGGAAAACGCGCTGGAAAAAATCAAACGCGCAATTATCCGGGAAACCCCGCCAACCATCAAGAAAAACGCCACCCGCAAGGAATCGCCATGCTGCCAAAACTCACTGAAAACAAACAGGAAATAACCGCTAAATCGCTGGAAACGGCGACGCATGCATTGCTGCTGCTGCCGGTGTCGAAATCCCTGCCCGAGATGCCGGGCGGCCTTGAGCTCAAGGCCGCGATGAAGCGGCGCGATCTCAAGGTCGACGCGCTGGCCAAGTCGCCGGTGGCGGTGCAGCTGCCCGGCGGCACCCTCGCGGTCTACGCGATGCTCAAGGCCGACGCCGGCACCTTCGAAACCCACGAACTGGTGCGCAAGGCATTGGCCTTGCTGCTGGGCGAGCATCCCAAGTCGCTGGCGCTGGCCGTGTTCGGCGAGGATGCATTCAAGGCGCACGCAGCCGAGGCGGCGGTGTACACCGCGCTGGTCAATGCCGTGCCGCTGCCGTCGCGCAAATCCAAGCCCGATCCGGTGCTGAAAACCGTGCAGCTGTTCGGCCACAAATCGGCCGACGGCTTCGCCCGTGCGCAGGCGCTGGCCGAAGGCAACCTTCTCGCCCGCAGCCTCACCGTGCAGGGACCGGACGAGCTCTCGCCCGGCGTCTACCGCAAGCGCATCAAGGCGCTGGCCAAGCAATACGGCTGGACGGTCGAGGAATACGGCTTCGACAAGTTGAAGAAGATGGGCGCCGGCGCCTTCTGCGCGGTGGCGCAGGGCTCGCCGGCGAAGGATGCGGCGATCGTGCGGATTCGCTGGGAAGGGGGAAGGGCAAAGGCTAAGGGGTCGAAGAAAGTGGCCTTCGTCGGCAAGGGCATCTGCTTCGACACCGGCGGCCACAACCTCAAGCCGGCCAAGTACATGCAGGGCATGCACGAGGACATGAACGGCTCGGCGGTGGTGCTCGGCATCCTCGCCGCCGCGTCGAAGCTGAAGCTGCCGGTCGCCCTGGACGGCTGGGTCGCGCTCGCCGAGAACCACATCAGCCCGCAGGCCTACCGGCAGAACGAAGTGGTCACGGCGCTCAACGGCACCACCATCGAGGTCGTCCACACCGACGCCGAGGGCCGCATGGTGCTGGCCGATACGCTGACCTTGGCGGCCAGGGGCAAGCCCGACCTCATCGCCGATTTCGCCACGCTCACCGGCTCGATGCACTACGCGCTCGGCAGCCGCATGTCCGGCGTGTTCGCCAGCTCCAGCGCGATTGCGCACCAGGCTTCGCGCGCCGCCATCTCAAGCGGCGAGCGCATCGTCGTCTTTCCCTATCCCGAGGACTACGACAGCAGCCTCGATTCGACGGTCGCCGACGTCAAGCAGTGCAGCATGGAAGGCGAAGCCGACCACATTCTCGCCACCCGCTTCCTGTCGCGCTTCGTCGGCGACGCGCCGTGGCTGCACATGGATCTGTCGGGGCACAGCTGCAAGGGCGGGCTGGGCGCGGTGATGAGCGACGCCAACGGCTTCGGGGTGGCGTGGGGGATGGCGCTGCTGGAGGGGATGAAAGGCTAGGCGCGGGCTCTGGCGCGGGGAATGAAAAACGGCTGCCTCTGTAGCCGTTTTTTTGAATCTGCGTGCCGGATTCAGGCCGCAGCTTGCAGGGATTTCTTGCGGGCTGCGCCCATCCAGCTCACCAAACCCAGACCGGCCAGCATCATGGCGTAGGTCTTGGCCTCGGGCACGACGGTGACTGTAGCTTCAGTCCAAGCGCCAAACCTATTGTCAAAAAACTGGAATGACGAATTGAAGCCGGGTACGGCTGTTGAAGGGTAAGTAAAACCAAAAAATCTTCCACCCATATACGTCACCGTCGGCGCGGCTGAGGCGTCGGCAAGCGTGAGCTGCGTTCCATTGAGGTCGATGGTCAGGTCAGTGAAGGTGCCTGTGCTGTGTATTGCAGTCAAAAAATCGCTGGGTGCGGTGAACGTACCGGCCGCGCTGATCCGTTCGCCCGCGGTCAGGCCATAGTCATTGGGAATGAGCTCATCCCCGATTAGAACGACGCCGGTAAGCGAAATTGCGAAGGTGTCGGCATGCAGGTTGGTCGACGCAGTGAGCAACAGGGCGGCGGCAGCCAGACTCTGGAAAAGCGTTTTACGGTTAGGCATTTCAGACTCCTCCTGAATTTGCTTCAATCAGGCCACGCTGGAAGTGGCTCAGGTTGACGCACGCAAACTCTATGCCTGTTGGATTTGTCCAATTAAAACAATATCTTGTTTGTTCTCGATTTCTTCCGGGCAAAGAAACATGTAGAGAATTTGGGACAGATCGGCTTGTTGGGGCGAACCGTCAGGCGGAAGTGTAAAAAATCCCGATACATCGGCTTGGGCCGAGCCCGAGTCCGGCATTTTTGGATAAACCGGCTTCAGCCCGGAGTTTCCCGATGTCAAAATTACCGGCATGCATCATTCCGATCCGTCCGACGCCATCGAACGCCTTTATGTCGACGACACCCTGCTGGTGATCGACAAGCCGAGCGGCCTGCTGGCGGTGCCGGGGCGCGGCGCCGACAAGCAGGACTGCCTGAGTGCGCGGGTGCAGGCCCGCTATCCGGAAGCGCTGGTGGTGCACCGGCTCGACATGGCCACTTCCGGGCTGATGGTGATGGCGCGCAACCCGGCGGCGCAGCGCGAACTGAGCAAGGCGTTCGCCGCGCGCGAGGTGACGAAGCGCTACATCGCGGTGGTGGCCGGACGGCTCGAGGCGCCGTCGGAGAACTGGGGAATCATCGATCTGCCGATCGTCGTCGACTGGCCCAACCGGCCCTTGCGGATCGTCGATCCGGTTCACGGCAAAGCCAGCCTCACCCGCTGGCGCGTGCTGGAATACGACGCGATCGGCCAGGGCACGCGCGTGGAACTCGAACCCGTCACTGGCCGTTCGCATCAGCTGCGCGTTCATCTGCGTGAATTGGGCCACCCCATCCTGGGCGATGCGCTGTATGCGCCGCCCGACGTGCAGGCCCGGGCCGGGCGCCTGTTGTTGCACGCCCGGTCGCTGCGTTTCGCGCATCCGTTGACGGGGGACGCGCTTGCGTTCGAGAGCCCGGCGCCATTTTGACAGGCCCGACACTCGAACGAAGGCTGTTTTAATTCGCCACGCCGCAAGCCATGCGTGCACCGCCGCCGCCGAGCGGCGCCGGATGATCGGCATGGTTGTCCCCCCCGACGTGGATCATCAGCGAGCGCCCCTTCATGTCGGCCATCTTCAGGCGCGGCGCCAGCACGGGCTGGGTTGCGTTTCCGGTCGCATCGACGAAAAGAGGCGGCAGATCGCCCAGGTGTCCGTTGCCCCACGGGGTGCCGTGGCGATTGGTCTTTTCGGGATCGTAGTGGCCGCCCGCAGCCAGCGCCGGAATCATCTTGCCGTCCTTTTCCTTGGCCTGGCAGTCCGGGTTCTGATGCACATGGAAGCCGTGCATTCCGGGCGTCAGGCCGCTGAGGGCCGGGGTGAATACAAGGCCATGGCTGGATTCGCTGATGGTCACCATGCCGATGGCGGCGCCGACGCCTTTCTCATCCACGAGATGCATCGTCACCACGCTGTCGGCGGCAGCGGCCAGAGGGGCGAGGCTCAAGGCCATCGCGTATGCCAGCGATCTGATTTTCATGTCTACTCCTTCAGGGGAAAGTGGAAACGTCTACGCGACAATCCAAGGGCCGGGGCAGGCAAGCCTCCCCCTTGATTGGCAGATCCATTATAGGAACAGGCGATGTCTTCCGTGCCTATCGGCTGACAGGTCCCGGCTCCCCGCGAGGCCTTCCGGGCACGTTAACACTGCCGTCATGCAGCGCCGCTAAATTCCCTTCCCTGGGCTGCGGCATATCCGCCGCCTTTCGCGCTTGAATCTGCCGGGATCGGCTGGACAAGCAATCAAGCCATGCAAGGACTGGAGTGCCCGGGGAAAAGATGTTGCTCGAAAACATGAAAATCAGTGTCCGGATGGGCCTGGGGTTCGGCCTGATTCTGGCCTTGACGCTGCTGGCGGCAGGGCTCGGCCTGCTGCGCATGGCGACGATCCAGGGCCATCTCGACCGGGTCGCCGGCAGCCACATGGTCAAGATCAAGCGGGTCAGCGAAATGCGCGATGCCCTGCAAACCGCCGCCATCTCGGCCCGCAATCTCGTCCTGCTGACGGATGATGACGCCATGGAGGCTGCAGCGAAGCATGTTCAGGAACAGCGCAAACGCTATGCGGAGGCGAGCGGGAAGCTGGCCGCCCTGGCGACGGGCGAGGCGGAAAAGGCGCTGCTCGCCAGGATCGTCGCGGCACGCGCGCAGACCGAGCCCCCGCTCGATAAGGCGATGAGCTTCGCGCTCGGCAACCCCATCGCCGCGACGCAGACGCTGATCGACGAGGTTCACCCGGCGCAGAACCTGTGGATCAAGGCGCTGGAAGATATGGCGAGGTTCCAGGAAAAGGCAAGCGCCCAGGCGCTGGCAGATGCCGAGGCAGCCTATGCCAGCGCGCGTGCGCTCGTGCTTGTCATGGCGGGTTTGTCGCTGGTTCTGGGCAGTCTGGTCGCCTGGCGCATCACCCGTTCCATCACAGGCCCGATCGAACGTGCCGTCAAGCTTGCGCGCGCCGTTGCTTCCGGCGACCTGACGCAACGCATCGAAGTCCGCTCGACGAATGAGACCGGCCAGCTGATGCAGGCGCTGAAGGACATGAACGAGAGCCTGGTCCGGATAGTCGGTCAGGTTCGCACCGGCACCGACAGCGTGGCCACGGCGTCGAGCCAGATTTCCAGCGGCAACCTCGACCTCTCCTCGCGCACCGAACAGCAGGCGTCGAGCCTGGAAGAGACCGCCAGCTCGATGGAAGAGCTGACCAGCACCGTCCGGCAGAACGCCGAGAACGCGCGCCAGGCCAACCAGCTTGTCGTCTCCACCGCCGACGTTGCGGTCAAGGGCGGCCAGGTCGTCGGCCAGGTCGTCGACACCATGGCCTCGATCAAGGAGAGCTCGCGCAAGATTGCCGACATCATCGGCGTCATCGACGGCATTGCGTTCCAGACCAACATCCTTGCCTTGAACGCTGCGGTGGAAGCCGCGCGCGCCGGCGAGCAGGGTCGCGGCTTTGCCGTCGTCGCCTCTGAGGTGAGGAACCTTGCCCAGCGCTCGGCCGGCGCCGCCAAGGAGATCAAGGCCCTGATCGAAGATTCGGTCGGCAAGGTTGATGCCGGCGGCAAGCTGGTGGACGAAGCCGGCAAGACCATGGACGAGATCGTCGGCTCGGTCAAGCGTGTGACCGACATCATGGGCGAGATTGCCGCGGCGAGCCAGGAGCAGAGTGCCGGCATCGAACAGGTCAACCAGGCTGTCGGGCAGATGGACGAGATGACGCAGCAGAACGCAGCCCTGGTTGAAGAGGCGGCGGCTGCGGCCGAGAGCCTGCAGGATCAGGCGGCGAAGCTTGCCGAGGCGGTGAGCGTATTCAGGCTGGACGGCCTGGGCGGGCAGCGGACTGCGCTGCCGGTGCTGCGCGAGGTCGTGGCGCTGCCGCCGTCGCGCCCGAAGGCGGCCGCGCGGCCGAAGAAGCTCGCGGCGGCCGGCGGCGGCCGCGCGTGGGAGGGGTGAGTCTAATGAGGCAGTTTGATCGCCCGCCAGCCCGGGTGATTGAAGTACTTGCCATAGGTATTCAGGGTCTGGGAGACATTGACCACCCCCATGGCGCGTGCCTGGCCGGGCTGCTTGCCCTTTATCGTGTCGATACCGCCGGCCAGTTCGCCGATGACGATATGGAGTTGTGCATCGGCCTTGGGGTCGAGCTTGCAGCTTCCCACGATATAAGCGATGCGCGAGTCGATGTCGTTCGCCAGGGTTTCGTACCCGGCAGTCGTGAGCTTGCCGGCATGCGCGGCCGGCAGCGCGTTTTCCACAAGCGCCCGGATCGCTTCCATGCCCTGGCGCAACGCATCGTCGGTGGCCCATTTCTTGCCGGCATTGAGTTGGATTGATTGCGGAGCGCCGGCCCCGTGATCGTGGTGGTGGGCCGGACCGGCAGCCTGCACCATCAGGGGGAGCGCCAGCATGGCGGCGGACAGCGAAAGAAGAATGGGTTTCATGATTCACTCCATGGTTATGGCGGGTTAGCGGGCCGGCTTCGCGGCGGTCGTTTTCCCGGAAGTCAAACCTCCCCGCTTCAGGCGCGGAAAGGGCTCGGTCGAGACCTGGTAGATGCCGTGGCAGGCATTGCATGTCTGCATCAGGGTGCCCATCTGTTTCAGGGTGTGCCTGGGGTCGCCCAGGCTTTCCGCGTCCAGTGCAATCATGTCGAACGTGGTGTGCACGGTGCCGGCGAACATCTTGAAAGTATCCGGCAATTTTGCCACGGTCTCGGGCGGAATTTCATTCGCCGCCCCGCTGCCCATGGATCGCGCCGCTTCCGCCAGCGTTTTCATGTCTTCCCGGGTCAGCGAGTCGGTCATGGTCTGCAGAACGTGGAGGAAGTTGCGCATCTCGAGCAGTACCAAATGGCGCTCGTGCGGTTCGAGCACCAGCTTGAGGCGTTCGTCCTTGCCGACGTCGGCCGCTGCGCCTGCCATGACCAGGCTTGCCGCCAGGCCGAGCCATGCCGCTTTGAAATGTAGTTTCATGAATGTGCTCCAAAATTGAAATGGGTGAGTGTTCTTCGGCCGGCACGGCAGGTCCGCGCTGCCAGCGGCCATGCTTTGCGCCTGCCTCGCGCGCCGGGAGACAGGCTCAGCCAACCGTGGCCTCGGCGCTGCTTTTTTCGCCCTTGTTGTCTTCCCAGTGCACGCTTACCTTGTCGCCGGCCTTGGCTCCCTTCACCTTCAGCCCCAGGAAGGGGTCTTTGGAAATGGCCCCGCCCCATTGGGCGGCAATGACCGTCTTGCCGTTCAGGCCGACGCTGAGCTGCTTGATGAAATGGGCGGGGATCAGTTGCCCGGTTCTCGGGTCTTTGCGCTGGCCGGTCTCCATGATGTGGCCGATCAGGACCTTGATTGCCACCAGGTCCCCGGAGAGCTGCGCGCGGATCTTCATCGGTTCTGCCATTTTCTATTCCTTTCCGTATTTGAGATTCGGACCTCAGCCGCCGCAGCCGCCGATGGTGACCTTGATTTCCTTGGCCGCGCTGTAGTACTTGCCGCCCGCCTTGACCACCGCGCGCACGTTGGAGGTTTGGCCCATCTTGATGCGGGTGGAGACGTAGCCCTGCGCCCCGTCGACGAACTCAAACACCGCCAGAAGCGGCAAGGGGTTCTTGTCCGCCAGGATGGCTATGGACTGGGTGCCGGCGATCTGGCTGGTCACCTCGACCGGAATCACCGCGCCGTTTTCGGCAATGTCGGAGGCCTTGATCAGAATATCCTTGCTGTCGGCGACCCCCGACGCCCCCAGGCCTTTGAGGGCGTCGGCGACGTTCTTGGCCTCGAAGGCGCTCTTGTTCCATTCCGCGGCGAGGGCGCGGCCTGGCACCAGCAGCCCGGCGGATGCGGCGAAGGCGACCAGGCCGGCGGCGCATCCCCCCTTCAGCAAGGTCCTGCGTAATTCATTCAGCTCATTCATGTCGTTCTCCGTTTGAGGTTGCAGCGAACGGCTACCGTGCCGATGGCACGGAAACCGGGTAGTCGTTGGAAAGCACGGTGTAGAACACCTCCAGGTCGGTGTAAGCCGGGTCGCCGGGCGGCAGCGCCTTGGTGCGGGCCTGCATGTTGCAGCGCATGAAGCGCTGCTGCAGCGATTCGATATCCCCCAGGGCCAGGCGGTAGGTGGGGAAGTGGGCCGCGTCGCCGAACGGGGAGGTCGGCACCTGGCCGCGGAAGCGCTGGCCCAGCAGGCCCATCGAGGTGTGGCAGGAGGCGCAGGAGAAGTTGAACTGCCCGACCTTGGCATAGAACAGTTTCTCGCCGCGCCGATAGGACTCCATGATCTCGGCAGAGCCGATGTCCACCCTGATCGGCGTTCGGGCAGACAGGGACTTGAAGTAAAGGGAGATTTGATTGTTTGCCGGCGATCCCTGCTTGAAGGTCTCCCACAGGGCGGTCTGCGCGCAGTACTCCACCCGGCCCTCGACGGTCATGATCCGCTTGAGCTTGGGGTCGTACTTGGGGTAGGTCGCCGCCAGCCCCTTCAGGTCGGTTTTGCCTTCGCCGAGGCAGGTGCGGAATGCCGGCTCGCGCTTGGCCCAGAGCTTGAACAGCTTTTCGCCCGCCTCCAGCGCCAGGTATCCCGGGTGCATGTCGTCGCTGCGATCGAAATCCAGGAATTTCCAGTTCAGCTTCCATTCATGCTCGGGGTCGCCGATCCAGTGCTTGTGCTGCTCGAGCGATTTTTCGTCCTGCCAGTACTGCAGGGTGGAGCCGAAGTCGGCATGGTCGGCGCCGGCGATGCCCCTGGACGGGTCGATTGCCGCGCGCGGGTAGGTTTCTCGATATGCGTCGGCGCCGCCAGCCGGTCCGTGGAACGCCACGGCAAACAGCGACATCAGGGCAAGCGCGCGCAGGGAAAAAAGGTGGTTTCCAGCCATGACAGGGCTCCTTTACTTCGATGACTGCAGGAAGGCGACGACGTCGCGCAGTTCCTGGTCGTTCAGGATTTGGTTGATCCCGAACGTCGGCATGACGGTGTCCGGGTTGCGCCAGCGCATGTCGTAGACCAGGGCGTAGGTTTCCGCGTCGCTTCTGCCCCAGGTGCCGTAGGCGCTCAGGTCCGGGCCTTTCGATCCGGGCTGCTCCGCGCCCTGTATCAGGTGGCAGGCGACGCAATTGCCCTTGCTGCGTTCGTTGGCAAACGCCTTGCCGCGCGCCGGATCGCCGCCGAGGGCGCCGGCGAGCACCTGTTTCACCGGCTTGCGGTTCGGGATCTGGCCGCAGGCCAGGGTGGTGCTCAGGCAGGGCCACTCCGAAAAATCCGTTGCCTTGCCGGCCCCGGCCGCCTGCTGCGCCGGCTTGCCAGGCTGGGCGGCGCATCCGGCGAGCGCGGCGGCCAGTAGCAGCGGCACAAGGTTGCGCCATTTGCTGAAAATCGGTCTCATGAATATTTCTCCTGTTGTGTTTTTCCGTCGCCCGGCGCGCGCCTAGAAGCTGTGCGTCAGCCTGAGCCCGAAGCGGTCGCCCACCGAGCCGGAGACCACGTTCGCGTTGATGGTGCTGGGATTGCTGATGACGCCGGCGGTCGTGCGCGCCGGGTTCGGGGCGGTGACGTTGCGGAACTCGTAGTTGAAGGTGAGCCGGGTCTTGGGCGTGAAGTGGTAGTTCACCCCCAGGGTCGTGTACTTCAGGATGCGCTCGTCGCCGCTGGTCCAGTACTGGACGGCCGGGTTGGCGTTGGCCGTTTCGTACAGCAGGTCGTTGCGCGAATAGCGGATGTCGAACTGCCAGTTCTTGTTGAAGTAGTAGCCGTAGTCGAGCGTAATGCCCTTGGCCTTGTTGCCGCGCTCCGCCGCGAACTGGACCAGCCCGCCGTAGGGCGCGTCTGCCGTGTTGGCGGTGGGGGTGTAGTTGATCATCCCGTCGGCGAACATCAGCTCGAATTCCACCCGGTGCTTGCCGTTGTCCTCGCCGAACAGGTAGCCGAGCGCCTTCATGCCGATGCCGTAGCGGATGCGGTCGAAATCCTGGCTCTCGGTGCCGTTGGCATCGATGACGAAGTTGCGTACCCCCTTGTGGTGGTAGCCGTACAGCTTCACCCCGTGCTTGAGCGGACCCTTGCCGCCGGGCAGGTCGTACTCGGAGGAGAGATAGAGGTTGAGATCCTTGTCGCTGTTGTTGTCGCCCCGATGGATGCCGTTGCCGTTGCCGAACATTACCGAGTAGGTGTGGGTCCATTTGTCGCGGCTGAAGGCATCGAAAAATTGCAGCCCCTAGTCGCGTCCGGCGTCCGCGTCGTAGCCGTGTCTGGACACGTTGCCGGCATAGCCCTGGCCAGCGATCGGGCCGGTAGCCTTGGCATTGCCGTCGATGAAGCGCTCGATCTGCACCCGCTGCACGAAGTCGGTGAGGAAGATGTAGTCGGTTGCCTCCAGCCCCTGATACAGCTCCTCGGGGCCGGGCTTGCGCAGCAGGCCCGTCCGCACCCGCATGCCGGGGATGTAGTTGAAGGTGAGGCTGGCGTCGGTCAGGCTCGCGATCTGCTTGCGCTCGGTGTTGTACGGCTGGTAGTTGGCGACGTTCTCGCCGGCGTTGGCGGTGAGCATGTAGTTGATGCGGCCCGGAATCAGGTTTCCGCGGGCGCCCAGCATCAGGTTCTGCAGATAAAGGCCGGATTCGTCATTTCTCAACTCCGGGCCAACCCGGCAGTTGTTCACCACCAGCCCGTTGTTGGCTGCTGCGGGGCCCACAAAGCCGCGTGTGTCCCTGCAGTCGAAGTTGTTTTCGTAGGTGAGCTGCACCGCGCCGAGCAGGCGGTGGGTGCTGGCGAGGGGTTCGGTGCCGAACGCCATCACCCAGTTGGCGGCCTGGCTTGCCCCGCCGGATGAAAGCCCGACTGCCGTCCAGGCCGCGACGATAAAACTTCTCTTGATATGCATTCCGTTCTTCTCCTCGTTTATCTTTATTGAGTGAACAAACATTGATGCGGGTTGCCTGCATTGAAGGCATCGTGTCCTTCACTGACTTAAACGAGAGGGCGGGAGAAATGTTCCGGCTTTCTGCGCAGCCCCATCAAACCCGGTTGCGCAGCATGAGAGACAGTGGAAACCGGAAGGCAGAAACGCCGCCGCCTGGATGGCGGCGACGTTCAGGTGGCAGGGGAGGCCGGTCGGAGCGATCCGCCGGCTACCAGACCGTCCCCAGGGAGATGGCGAAAGCGGCCCCCGATGATGTCGGGGCGGCTAGCAGCCCGTCGCTACACGTTGGAATAAGGCAGGGGCGTGCCGGCCGGCATGGCCGGGGCGGTAAATCGCGGGCGGTGTTTTCGATCGTCGATGGCTCGACTGCAGGATCGCGCGTGCGCGCCATCCTGCCATGCCGGCAGCCGGTTCTGCCGCGTCAGTCGCCGTGCAGCCGCTCCTCGAGCGAGCCGGCGGGCTTTTGCTGGATCAGGAGTGCGGCCAGGGCCTCCCGCTGTGCGGTATCGAGCATGCGCTGCTCTTCCATCAGTTGCTCGATGACATGGCGCTGCTGCTTTTCCTGGAGGCGAGAGATGGCTGCGCGGTCGGCTTCGATCGCCGCAAGGTTGGGCTGCGGCGAGAAAATCTGCCGGATCATGCGTTCGCGGTGAACGCGGACCTCCTCCCAGTCGGCTCCCATTTCCCGCAGGAACTTTTCCTCTTTTTCCCGCCACTGCCGGCGCTGTTCCGCGCTGAGGTTGAGGTATTCCGCCAGGTGGTCGTGCTTGTCGTCGGCATGCAGCTCGGGCCACCCGCCGTTTTGCCAGGCCTGGTAGCCCACTGCGCCCAGCACCCCCACGTTGAGAAGCAGGGAAAACGCAAGCAATGTATAAAGCCAGGAACGTTTCATCAGATTCTTTCCTTCGGATAGCATTCCGCGAATCCGATGCATATGCTGCCTGGCGGGATGGGGTCGAACATGGCCAGGGTCGGGGCCGCCACTTCGGCGTCGGGCCCGCCGGTCAGGAGGCTCCCCAGGAATACACCCAGCGAAACCGTGGCCGCGGCGGCGAAGGAAGCGGGCAACAGCCGCCACCAGTCGAAGCGCGGCAGGCTTGCCGGGCGGGCGCGCCGCCGCCCCAGCTCGGCCAGCACCGCAGGCGCCAGATCGAACCCCACTTCCTGCCGGGGCAGGGTCTGGAAACACCCGTGGAGACAGCGCAAATCGTGCAGCATTTCCTTGCAGGCGGAACAGTCTTCCAGGTGCGTCTCGAATTTCAGGCGCGTCTTCTCGTCCAGTTCGCCGTCGAGGTAGGCGGAAAGATTCTCGCTTCTTTTACAGTGCTTGTTCATGATCGCTGCTCTCAGATTTGCCGAAACTCCAAATGACGGCCTTAGATTCTGCCCTTGCAGACTTCCAGCAGAGCCTGCCTTGCACGTGCGATGCGGGACTTGACCGTCCCCTCGCGTAACCCCAGCACATCGCCTATTTCGGCGTACGACATTTCCTCGATTTCCCGCAACAGGAGGACCTGTCGGTAGTCTTCCTGAAGCCGCCGCAGCGCCGCCTCGAGAATGCGGTAACGCTGGGCCGACTGCAGCTCCTCGTCCGGCCCCGCGGCCGGGTCGGGGAAGTCCATGTGCTCCTCGATCGGCACGTACTTGACCACCTTCTTGCGCCGCAACCTGTCCATGGCTGCATTGTTGGCGACACGAAACAGCCAGGTGGCAAAAGCAGCGTCCGGCCGCCAGCCGGGCAGTACGCGAAAGGCTTTCAGCATGGTCTCCTGGGTCAGTTCCAGCGCCTCTTCGCGGCAGCCCATCATGCGCAGGAGGAAACGGTAAACGCGATTCTGGTGGCGCCGCACCAATTCCGCAAACGCATCCTGCTCGCCGCGCTGGAACAGGACGATGCACTCGTGGTCCTGCAACTGCTGCCAGTTGCCGCATGATTCACTCTTGTTCATCCGGCACTCTGTTCATCGACGCCCTGTTCCTGGATACGGCCATCCCGCTGCCCCGATTGCTTCTTGATCCCGTCAAGCCAGTCCCGGATTGTTGGCCGAGGATCTTTTTCCATGCTGCGTTAAACGAAGCCGGAAGAAGAAAGTTCCAATTATTGCAGAAGGGCGAAAGAGGCGGCGCCTGCGGGTGCCTGCATTCGGCCGCCCCGGCCATGAACAAGCTATTGAAACACCACAACTAGCGGGCCGACAGGTAGCGGGGAAAGGCGTTTTTGTCGAGCAGGATTTCGATGAGGTTGATCGCGCCGGCGAGGTCGGCGTGGGCGAACAGGGCGTCGAGGTCGGCTCCGGTCTCGATGCGGTAGTGCCGCACGCCGAAGGATTGCGCGAGCAGGCCGAAGTCGGGATTCGCAAAGTCGCAGTCGATGTAGCGTTCGCCGTAGAGCTGGAACTGGTTCTTGCGGATGAGCGAGAGCGTGCCGTTGTTGATCACCACCACGTTGAGCGGGATGCCGTAGTTCACCGCGGTCATCATTTCCATGCAGCACATCTGGAAGCCGCCATCGCCGAGGATGGCGAAGGCGGGGCTGTCGGGGGCGAAGCAGCGCGCGCCGATGGCGGCCGGGATCGCGTGTCCCAGCGACGAGATGCCGGAATTCGGGAAGTAATGGTTGCGGTCGGAGACGTCGAAGTAGCTCTGCGCGAAGACGATGTTGTCGTCGAACACCAGCGCGTTGCGCGGGAAGCGCCGGGCGAGTCCGCTGAAGAATGCCTGGATCAGGTGGAAAGGCTCCACCTGCGCGGCGTCGCCGCTTGCGGGCGGCAGGGTGGCCGCGCGGTGGCCGTCCAGCAGGTCGCGGGCCTTGGGCGGCATGGCGTCGGCTTCGAGCGCGGCGAGCAGTTGTTCCGTCACCGCGCGGACGTCGCCGCAGATCGCCACGTCGGGCTGGAACACGCGGCCGAGCTGGGCGGCGTCGCGGTCCACCTGGGCGATCTTCTTGCCGCTCAGCAGCTTCGTATCCCACAGGTAGCTGGTGCGTTCGTTGAAGCCGGCGCCGAGAAACACCAGCAAGTCGGCGTGCTCGACGAGGTAGCGGTAGGCGTCGCCGCTGGACGTCACGCCGAGACAGCCCAGCGCCAGCGGCGTGCCTTCGGCCACCACGCCCTTGGCCTTGAGGCTGGTGGTGACCGGGATGTTGAAGCGTTCGGAAAGGGCGGCGATGGTTTCGCGCGCGCCCGCCTGGATGCAGCCGTGGCCGGCGACGATCGCCGGGGCACGCGCGGCCCGGATCAGTTCGGCGAGCGCGCCCGTCGGCGTCGTGTGGCGAATCGCGGACTGGCAGGGGAAATGAATCCGCTCGAGCACGCTGGCATCGACCTGCTCCTTCTGCACGTTGTACGGGATCGACAGCAGCACCGGCCCCGGCTCGTGGCCGAGCAGCGCCCGGGTGGCCTGGTTCAGCACCTGGCCGAGATAATCGGTGCGCTCGACGAGCTTGTGGTAGCGGGTGATGCTGGCGAACAGCGCGCCCTGGTCGATGGCGCCGCCTTCGCCGGAGCTTTCCTGCAGGCCGCCGCGGCCGAAGATGTAGGTCGAGGTCTCGCCGGTGATCGCCAGCACCGGCAGCCGCTCGGCGTAGGCATTGGCGATGCCGGTAATGAGATTGGTCGCCCCCGGCCCCGCGGTGGCGATGCAGGCGGAGGGCCGCTGCGACACCCGCGCGTAGCCGCCGGCCATGAAGGCCGCCCCCTGCTCGTGCTTCACCAGCACGCTCTTCACGCCCGAATCGTGCAGGCAGTCGTAGATCGGCAGCACGTGCGCGCCCGGCATGCCGAAAATGTGGTCGATGCCCAGGCGTTCCAGATACCGGACGATCAGTTCGCTGACGGAAATATTCATGTGCTTGTTATTGATTCGGCCGTATGAAGTTTTAAACGGTATTGAAAATCAGCTTGCCCGGACTGCATGGCGCGGGAGGCCGAATCAATAACCACTAAAAACGGCGTTCCATTGAGGCGGCTCAATGAACCGTCCCGCCCAGGGCGCGCGAAAAACACTGAGGGATTCAAACATTGCTTGGCCGTTCCGTCCGGGATTTGAGCACAAGACGCCGCGCGGGAAAACCTTGGGTGTTGCGTGGGATAGGGCTGGAGCCCGGCTGCAGGGGCCGGCTTGGCGGAATGTATGCGGGATACGCTGGAAAGCGGGCACTGCAAGATGCAGCCGCCGCCCGGCAGGGGCGGCGGCTGCAGCGGCTCAGGCGTGCGCCAGCTGCTGCTCGATTTCAATGAAGGTGTGCGCCACCTCGGTGGTTTCGAGGTTGACGCCGAGCTGCTTGCACAGCTGCGACAGCGACAGCAGGCCGCGCACCATTTGCCGGCCGTTCGCATTTTCGATCACCAGGGCATGCTGCCGGCCGCGTGCCTTGAGCGTCTCCAGCACATGGCCGACGCGGGCATGCGACAGATCGTCGAAATCGACCGCTTCCAGCCGGTCCACCGGGGTCATGATGTCGGCCACCAGCACTTCGTCGCGGCGGAGGCCGCGGCTTTGCACCACCTGCAGGGGCTTTTCGCCGTGGATGTCGGAGCTGGTGATCAGCCCGGCCACGCGATCCTGGCTGTCCATCACGAACAGCAGGCGCACCTTGCGGCGGATCATGCGTTCTTCCGCCTGCTTGATGGTGTCGCCGGGGGTGGCGATGAAGGCGGTCAGGCGGCGGAAATCGGTCATGACATCGAGTGCCGGGTTGTCCATTCCCACGCGTTCGGGCAATACGCAGGCGGGGCGCAGCAGGCCGGCGGTTTTATCGAGATTGCTGGTGGGCAAACGGGTAAAGCTCATGGCGCGTCTCCTTGCGTCGATTTCGGGATTCCGTCGCGCCGGCCGGGCGCGCTGGATCGGCTAAGGTCATCCTCTCTCCCGCAAGCTTTCCTGTCTATTCAAGATTTTTTCTCAGGGCATAAATTGTTCTTGGTTGATATGCGGCGGCGCAGGGGGTAGCGCGGCGGCTTAACTTGCCAGCGCCCGCGCGTGAAACGCCAGATGTTCGCCGATGAAGCTGGCGATGAAGTGATAGCTGTGGTCGTAGCCGTCCTGCATCCTGAGCGTGAGCGGGATGCCGCGTGCTGCGCAGGCGGCCTGCAGGTTCTGCGGAAACAGCTGCTCGGCCAGGAATTCGTCGGCGGTGCCTTGGTCGATCAGCGCGGGCGGCAGCGGCGCGCCGGCCTGGACCAGGCAGGTGGCGTCGTACGCTTCCCAGGCTTTCTTGTCATCGCCGAGATAGGCGCCGAAGCAGCCCTGCCCCCAGGGGCTGATCGCCGGGTTGCAGATGGGGGCGAAAGCGGAGACCGAGGCGTACATGCCGGGGTTTTTCAGTGCGCAGATCAGCGCGCCGTGGCCGCCCATCGAGTGGCCGCTGATGGCGCGCCTGCCGGGGATGGCGGGGAAGTTCGCCTCGACCAGCGCGGGCAGCTCGCGGGTGACGTAGTCGTACATCCGGTAGTGCGTCGCCCACGGCGCCTGGGTGGCGTCGACATAGAAGCCGGCGCCCTGGCCGAGGTCGTAGCGCCCGGGCACGTCGGGCACGTCGTCGCCGCGCGGGCTGGTGTCGGGCATGACGAGAATCAGCCCGAGTTCGGCGCAATAGCGCTGCGCACCGGCCTTCACCCGCACGTTGTCGTCGGTGCAGGTCAGCCCCGACAGCCAGACCACCACCGGCAGCTTCCGCGTCGCCGCCTGCGGCGGCAGGTAGACCGAAAAGGTCATGGCGCACTGGCATGCGGCCGATTCGTGCTGCCAGCGTTCGAGCCAGCCGCCGAACTCCTTGATGCGTTCGATTCGCTTCATGTGCCGCCTCAGAAAATGATGACCGAACGGATGCTCTTGCCTTCATGCATCAGGTCGAAGGCACGGTTGATGTCTTCCAGCGGCATGGTGTGGGTGACCAGCTTGTCGAGCTCGATCTTGCCGGCCATGTAGTCGTCGACGTAGCCCGGCAGTTGCGTGCGGCCCTTGACGCCGCCGAACGCGGTGCCTTTCCAGGTGCGCCCGACGACGAGATTGAACGGCCGGGTGCAGATTTCCTGCCCGGCGCCGGCGACGCCGATCACGGTGGAGACGCCCCAGCCCATGTGGGTGCATTCGAGCGCGTCGCGCATGACGTTGACGTTGCCGATGCACTCGAACGAGTAATCGACGCCGCCCTTGGTCAGGTCGCGGATGGCCTCGGAGACCGAGCCGTTGACATCGCGCGGGTTGATGAAGTCGGTGGCGCCGAGCGCCTTCGCCATCTCAAACTTGTCGGGATTGAGGTCGATGGCGAGGATGCGCCCGGCCCCGGCCATCACCGCGCCCTGGATGCAGGACAGGCCGATGCCGCCGAGGCCGAACACGGCGACGGTCGAACCCGGCTCGACCTTGGCGGTATTCAGCACCGCGCCGATGCCGGTGGTGACGCCGCAGCCGAGCAGGCAGACCTTGTCGAGCGGCGCGGCCGGGTTGATCTTGGCGAGCGCGATCTCCGGCACCACGGTGTATTCGGCAAAGGTCGAGCAGCCCATGTAGTGGAAGATCGGCTTGCCGTTCTTCGAGAAACGCCGGGTGCCGTCGGGCATGTAGCCGGTCCATACAGTGGACGCGATCGACTGGCACAGGTTGGTCTTGGGCGAGGCGCAGTATTCGCAGTGTCCGCACTCGGGAATGTAGAGCGGGATGACGTGGTCGCCGGGCTTCAGCGTTTTCACTCCGGGTCCGCACTCCACCACGATGCAACCGCCTTCGTGGCCGAGGATGCAGGGGAAGGCGCCCTCCGGGTCGTCGCCCGACAGCGTGAAGGCGTCGGTATGGCAGACGCCGCTGGCGACAACCTGCAGCAATACTTCGCCCTCGCGCGGACCTTCGACGTCCACTTCCTCGATCGACAGCGGTTTTTTGGACTCCCAGGCTACGGCGGCACGGGCTTTCATGGACAGGCTCCTTGGCGTGAATTAAAGGCGACGCGATTATCGGCGGATCGATGATGCCGAACTTCCTGCGCATCAACAAGGCAGGCACGGCAGGGATAGGGGATGCCGCTCATCCGGTCTGCAGCAGCAGTTTCTGGTACGCGGCTTCGAACAGTTTGACGCCTTCGTCCTGCAAGGTGTTGCCGACCGTGTCCATGTCGATGCCCAGCCGCGCCAGATCCACCCACTGCGCTGCCGCCTCGGCAATGCCGTCCTCCACCCGCAGCGCCGGTTTGCCGTGCTCGCGCAGCGCGACGAGCGTCTTGTCGGGCAGCGTGTTGATGGTTTCCCTGCCGATCAGCGGTTCGACGTACAGCAGGGCGTGGTAGTCCGGGTTTTTCACGCCGGTGCTTGCCCACAGCAGGGTTTGCGGCATTGCGCCCTGCTGCGCCAGGGCGGCGAAAGTCTCGCCGCGAAAAATTTTCAGATAGCGTTGATAGGCGAGCTTGGCCGTGGCGATCGCCGCCTTGCCGCGCAGCGGCAGCGCTTCCTGCGTGCCGATCGAATCGAGTCGCGCATCGACCAGGGTGTCGACGCGCGACAGGAACAGGCTCGCCACCGCCTTGCTGCGGCGCACGCCGGCCCCTGTTTGCACGCGTGCGGCAAGGCCGCGCAGGTAGGCGTCGAACGCCGCTTCGGTCTGGGCAAGCGAAAACAGCAGCGTCACGTTGACGTTGATGCCGAGCCGGGTCAGCGTCTCGAACGCATCGATGCCTTCCGGCGTGCCCGGCACCTTGATCAGCAGGTTGCTGCGGTCCACCGCGGCGGACAGGCGCTGGGCCTCCTCCACCGTGCGCGCGGCATCGTACGCCCAGCGCGGCGCGACTTCCAGGCTGACGTAGCCGTCGTTGCCGCCGCTGCGCGTGAATACCGGCAACAGCAGATCGCAGGCCGCCCGGATGTCGGGGATGACCAGCGCTTCGTAACGCCGCTCGGCATCGGATTCGCCGACTTTCAGCCGCGCCAGGTCGTCGGCGTAATACGGGCTGGTGGCGAGCGCATTCTGGAAAATCGCCGGATTCGAGGTCACGCCCGACACGCCGTCCTCGGTGATCAGCCTGGCCAGCGTGCCGTCGCGGATCAGGCTGCGCGAGAGATTGTCCAGCCAGAGGCTCTGGCCGAGGGTGGTGAGGTGCTGCGTGGCATTCATCGGGGCGTCCTCGTTCCGTGGGATGTTCAGGATAGCGGTTAAAAGCGGATCGGTCTTGCCGCGGCGCGCCCGGCGGGTGCGGCGAGCGGCGTGCGAAGCCGCGCCTGTGCTAGACTTCGACGCATTCTTTCGGTCATTTCCGCGGTTATTTCCATGTCTGGCAGCACACTCGGCAAACTGTTCTGTGTCACCGTGTTCGGCGAATCGCACGGCCCCGCCATCGGCTGCGTGGTCGACGGCTGCCCGCCCGGCATGGCGCTGGCCGAGGCCGACATCCAGCACGATCTCGACCGCCGCAAGCCCGGCACCTCGCGCCATGTCACCCAGCGCCGCGAATCCGACAGCGTGGAAATCCTTTCCGGCCTGTACGAAGGCCGGACCACCGGCACGCCGATCGCGCTCTTGATCCGCAACGAGGACCAGCGCAGCAAGGACTACGGCAACATCGCCGAGACCTTCCGCCCCGGCCACGCCGACTACACCTACACGCAGAAATACGGCTTTCGCGACCCGCGCGGCGGCGGCCGTTCCTCCGCGCGGCTGACCGCGCCCATCGTCGGCGCCGGCGCCATCGCCAAGAAATGGCTGGCGGAAAAATACGGCATCGTGATCCGCGGCTACATGAGCGCGCTGGGACCGATCGACATTCCCTTCGAGTCGTGGGACGAGATCGGCAACAACGCCTTCTTCGCGCCCAGCGCCACCATCGTGCCCGAACTTGAAGCCTACATGGACGCGCTCAGGAAGTCGGGCGATTCGGTCGGCGCCAGGATCAGCGTGGTGGCGGAGAACGTGCCGCCCGGCTGGGGCGAGCCGCTGTACGACAAGCTCGACGCCGACCTCGCGCATGCGCTGATGGGGCTGAACGCCGTCAAGGGCGTGGAAATCGGCGACGGCATGCAGGCGGCGCGGCAGAAGGGCACCGAGCACCGCGACGAGATCACGCCGGAAGGCTTCTTGAGCAACCATGCCGGCGGCGTGCTCGGCGGCATCTCAAGCGGCCAGGCCATCGTCGCCCACGTCGCGATCAAGCCCACCTCGTCGATGCGCCTGCCCGGCCGTTCGATCGACCTCAACGGCCAGCCGATCGAGGTCGTCACCCACGGCCGTCACGACCCCTGCGTCGGTATCCGCGCCACCCCCATCGCCGAGGCGCTGATGGCGATCGTGCTGATGGACCACGCGCTGCGCCACCGCGCGCAATGCGGCGACGTGGCGAGCGGCGCGGCGCGGGTACCGGGAAACAGATAGCAAGCAAACCTGTGGATTCAGGCCGGGCCGCATCGCGCCCTGCGCCGGTCCGGCCCCGGCAGTGTTGACGGATGGGCGGCTTGCGCTAGGGTTCAATGTGTCGAGCATCCAGGATCTGACCCCATGCGCCTGCCCATCAGCCTGAAAATCTTCAGCATCACCACGGCCCTGCTGGCGCTGATGGTGGTGGTCACCTGGCTGTCGGTGCTCAACTTCCGCCAGCTCAACAACCAGGTGCGCGCGCTGTCCGACTGGTACCTGCCGCTGCAGCAGCAGGTGGCCAGCGTCGAGATCCTCATCCGCCAGCAGATGGTGCACATGGAACGCGTTCTGGCAGGCATGGAAGTGGCGCGCCCCGATCCGGAATTTCTCGCCAGGGAATCGAACGGCTTCGACATGCGCGGGGTCAATGCCGACCAGATCGTCGATTCCTCGCTGCGCATGCTGGGTGAGGCCGAGGCGCAACAGGACATCGAGCTCGACCGCGTGACGCTCGCCGTATTGGGCAAGCAGCTTCCGGCGATCCAGACCGCCCGCCAGCACTTTCACATGAGCTTCCGCCAGTTCCAGATCGAGGCGGAAGAGGGCACCCCGCGCTCGGAAAAGATCGTGCGCGACGCCCTGCTGCGCGAGAAGGACACCGTCGACGTCGAAATCGGCAAGACCATCGACATCCTCAACAAGCTGACCCAGGACACCGCCATCCAAGCCAAGGCGGAGGAGAAACGCGCCACCGCCCTCAACTGGATCGTCACCGCCATCGCCACCGCGCTCGGGCTGATTTTCGCCGGCTTCGTCACCCGCTCGCTGGTCGATCCGGTCAAGCGCCTGGTGGGCGGCACGCGCGCGGTGGAAGCGGGCGACCTCGACGTGGAAATCCTGGTGCGCACCCACGACGAGCTGGCCACGCTGGCCACCTCGTTCAACCACATGGTGGTCGGCCTGCGCGAGAAGGAGCGCATCCGTGACACCTTCGGCCAGTACGTCGACCCGCGCATCGTGAAGAGCCTGCTGGAAAACCGCATCCCGACGGACAGAGGCGAGCGCCAGGTGATGACGGTGTTCTTCTCCGACCTGCAGGATTTCACCCGCCTGTGCGAGGGGCTCACGCCGGATGCCGCGGTGCGCTTCCTCAACCGCTATTTTTCGCTGATGTCCGAGGTGATCCGCACCCGGCAGGGCATCGTCGACAAGTACATCGGCGATTCGGTCATGGCGTTCTGGGGCCCGCCCTTCACCGATGCCGCCGACCACGCCACCCTGTGCTGCCTCGCCGCCCTGGAACAGATGGCCCGCATGGACGCCTTCCGCGCCTGGCTGCCCGAGATGTTCGGCGTCCGCGACAGCCTGCCCGTGGTCAACGTGCGCATGGGCATTGCCAGCGGCGAGGTCACCGTCGGCAACATCGGCTCCGAAACCTCGCGCGGCTACACCGTCATCGGCGACACCGTGAACCTCGCCTCGCGGCTGGAGCAGGCCAACAAGTTCTACGGCACGCGGATTCTGGTGAGTGAAACGACGCGCAACCT
>NCIH01000033.1:0-35472 GCA_002281975.1 Hydrogenophilales bacterium 17-64-11
ATGAAGGGGGGCTCTGGCTGGGTCAATGAATCAGGATCAGTTTAACTTCTGAGGGGCTGCTGATGTGGTCCGGTTGGGAGGTATTTCAGCAGCCTGTTACGGCAGCGTCAGCCAGTTCATCGGCGTGCTGATGCAATGCCTGGGCAACGGCAAGAGCATCACCCTGCGCGGACACAACGCGCTCATCCACGAACTGTTTCGCGTCATGGGTATCGACCAGCTGGCGCAACTCATCCCGCATCACCCGGACTGACTCCGGCCCGCCGGGCCGCTTTGGCTGCGCCAAGCCAGGCCGCCACCTGTCCCGGTCCGAGCGTCATTTATAATTCGGCCATGGAACAATATCGCGGCACCACCATCCTTTCCGTCCGCCGTGGCAACGAGGTCGCCCTCGGCGGCGACGGCCAGGTCACGCTCGGCAACATCGTCATCAAGTCCACCGCGCGCAAGGTGCGCCGGCTGTATCAGGAAAAGGTCCTGGCCGGATTCGCCGGCGGCACCGCCGACGCCTTCACCCTGTTCGAGCGCTTCGAAGCCAAGCTCGACAAACATTCGGGGCATCTGCTCAGAAGTGCGGTCGAACTCGCCAAGGACTGGCGCACCGACCGCATGCTGCGACGGCTCGAAGCCATGCTGGCAGTGGCCGATCGCGAATACTCGCTCATCATCACCGGCAACGGCGACGTGCTGGAACCCGAGCTTGGTATCGCCGCCATCGGCTCGGGCGGCGCCTTCGCCCAGTCCGCCGCCCGCGCGCTGCTGGAAAACACCGACCTGCCCCCGCTTGAAATCGTCAAGAAGAGCCTCACCATTGCGGGAGACATCTGCATTTACTCGAACCAGAATCATGTGATTGAAAGTCTGTGAGGGGTGAGGGGTGAGGCGTGAGGAAACCGCCCCCCGCCCCCCGCCCCCCTCACCCCTAACGCCTCACTCCTCACCCCCTCCATGACTCCCAAAGAAATCGTCCACGAACTCGACAAGCACATCGTCGGCCAGGCCGCCGCCAAGCGCGCAGTGGCGGTCGCGTTGCGCAACCGCTGGCGCCGCCAGCAGGTGAGCGAACCGCTGCGCCAGGAAATCACGCCGAAGAACATCCTGATGATCGGCCCGACCGGCGTCGGCAAGACCGAGATCGCACGGCGCCTGGCACGGCTCGCCAACGCGCCCTTCATCAAGATCGAAGCGACCAAGTTCACCGAGGTCGGCTACGTCGGCCGCGACGTCGACACCATCATCCGCGACCTGATGGAAACCGCGGTCAAGCAGATGCGCGGACAGGCGGCCGGCAAAGTCCGTTTTCGCGCCGAGGAGGCTGCCGAGGAGCGCATCCTCGACGCGCTCTTGCCGCCGCCGCGCAGCGCCGGCTTCGGCGAGGCCGAGCCGCAACGCGAGGAAGGCGCGGCGCGCCAGCGTTTCCGCAAGATGCTGCGCGAAGGTGCGCTCGACGACAAGGAAATCGAAATCGAGCTGGCGGCGGTCAGCCCCAGCATGGAAATCTTCACCCCGCCGGGAATGGAAGACCTGTCGCAGCAGTTGCAGGGGATGTTTCAGAACATCGGGCAAGGCCGCCGGCAGAGCCGCAAGCTGAAAGTGCGCGAAGCCATGAAGCAGCTGGCCGAGGAAGAGGCCGGGCGCCTGATCAACGACGAGGAAACCAAGCAACAGGCGCTGGAAGCGGTCGAGCAGAACGGCATCGTGTTTCTGGACGAGATCGACAAGATCGCCACCCGCAGCGACGCCCACGGCAGCGACGTGTCGCGCCAGGGCGTCCAGCGCGACCTGTTGCCGCTGATCGAGGGCACCACCGTGTCGACCAAGTACGGCATGGTGAAGACCGATCACATCCTGTTCATCGCCAGCGGCGCGTTCCACCTGTCCAAGCCGTCCGACCTCATCCCCGAACTGCAGGGGCGGCTGCCGATCCGCGTCGAACTGCAGGCACTCTCGGTGGAAGATTTCGAGCGGATTCTGACCGCCACCGACGCCTGCCTGACGCGCCAGTACGAGGCCTTGCTGGCGACCGAAGGGGTGACGCTCAAATTCACCGGCGACGGCATCCGCCGCATTGCCGAGATCGCTTTCGAAGTGAACGAACGCACCGAAAACATCGGCGCGCGGCGGCTCCATACCGTGATGGAAAAGCTGCTGGAGGACATTTCCTACGACGCCGGGAACATTACCGGCGAATACATCGTCGATGCCGGGTCCGTCACGGACCGCCTCGCTGCGCTGGCCGCACGCGAAGACCTGGCGCGCTACGTTCTGTAATCCCGCATTTTCAGTATTTCAACTTTTGTCCCGTCACGCACAGTCCGTCCCATGAAACCCGAAACCAGCCCGCCCGCCGCAATCCGCGGCAACTTTCTCTCGACCCTCCTGTTCGGCAGCCGCTGGCTGCAGGTGCCGCTGTATCTGGGCCTGATCGTCGCACAACTGGTGTACGTCGTGCACTTCATGATCGAACTGAAGCATCTGATCACCGGCACCTTCGCCCTTTCCGAAGCAGCCATCATGCTCATCGCGCTGGGCCTGATCGACGTGGTGATGATTTCCAACCTGCTCATCATGGTCATCGTCGGCGGCTACGAAACCTTCGTTTCACGCCTCAATCTCGAAGGCCATCCCGACGAACCCGAGTGGCTTTCGCACGTCAACGCCAACGTGCTCAAGGTCAAACTCGCCACCGCCATCATCGGCATCTCGTCGATCCACCTGCTGAAGACCTTCATCAACGCCGCCAACCTGGATGAAAAAGTCCTGCTGTGGCAGACCGTCATCCACATGGCGTTCATCGTGTCGGCGGTGGCGATTGCGTATATCGACAAGCTGATGCCGAATCCGGAGAAACATTGAAGCTGGCGCCGGCGGAACAGCTGCCGACGTTCCCTCAACGCATCACCCCGCCTCCCGCACCTCATCCATGATTTCCAGCATGTCTTTTTCCCAGCGCTCGAACAGCGGTTTCAGCTCCGGGTCGGGGAAAAAATCCCGCAGCATTTGCGGATGGCTGGTCACCAGTATGGCTTGATCGCCTTCCGCGAAGATCGTGATATTCAGCGGCAAAAACGGTATCAGGCCGGGATTCCTGGCCGTTGCCTGCCTCACTTCCTCGTGCTTGCCGAAATACACCACGCGGTACATGTCGCTCTTGAATTCGCGACGCTCCAGGTTTTCGTTCACCTGTTGCAGGCGCGTGACCGTATAGCCGCGGGAGGAAATGGCGGATTGCAGCAGGGTCATCGCCTCCGGGAACAGCCGGTTCACGCGCGCCATCATCAGGTCGCCCGCGACGGCGGGCGCGCACAGCAGCAGCGCCAGGCAGGCGGCGCCCATCCATTGCAACGGCTTCTTCATAGCGTCGCCTCCTCAATGATCGTGGTGTAGCTCTTGCTCATCTCATCGCACAGGCGATTAAGTTCGGAATTGTTGAACAGGCGGCTCAGCACCCCGGGGTTGACCGACATCACCTGCACCTTGCCGTTTGTCTCCAGGATGGTGATGCGGCAGGGCAGGAACATGCCGACGCGCGGATCGATGGCCAGTGCCTGGTTGAGCATGCTGATATTGCAAAAATAAACGATGACCTGTTTCGGGTTCTCATTGGCCGGATCGGTCAGCCCATATTCCAGCGTCTGTACCCGGCCATAGAAGAAATTGTTGTTGCTCACCGCCCGCTTGACGTTTTCCACGGTGGTATCCAGGTCGTAGCTTGAATCCCGGACAATGACCGGGTCTTCCACCTCGAGGATCTGCGCGCTCCCCGGCAGCGGCTGTTTTTCGAATCCGCGCACGTAACTGACGATATCGTCGATGTCCTTTTCCTTCAGCCCCTGCTTGAGGAATGAAACCATCGGCGTGCCTTCCCGTCCGTGCATCAGCGTCGCCTTGATCATGGCGTCGGATGCGGCGACGAGGAAACCGGGGTTGTGCAGCGCGGGCGCCATGATGGGCAGATCGCGAGGGCGCGAAAACGTGACGCCGGTGCCCTTGCTGCCTTCGCCGTCGGCGCCGTGGCACGTCGCGCAGTATTGCGCGAACAGTTTCTTGCCGTGCGCCGGATCGCCCTTCACCCGGCTCGCGGAATACGTGGCGGGCGCACCCTTGCTCCAGGTGCGCACATGGCGAACGATGGCTTCGATTTCAGCCTGGTCGAGCAGGGGAAATGCCGGCATCACCCGCCCCGGTCGACCGTGTCGTATGGTCTTGCGCAGGTAGTCGTCGCTGGCCCCGGCCTGGAAGGCCGGCAGCGCCAGCGGAACGCCGATGCCGCCGGTGCCGTTCTCGCCATGGCAGGCGGCGCAGTTGCGCCCGTAAAGCTTTGCGCCATCCGGCGCCGCCTGCACCGGAGACAAACCGAAGCCGGCCAGCAGGGTTACCATCAATAGTAGACGCGTCAACATAATCCCCCCGATCCATCTGAAAACAAGCCATGGCTAATTTAATACATTACTATATTAATATGTATTAAATATTTAAATACCCCAAACCGTACGGCTGGCGATGGCATAAATATAGCTGATGAATGCGGCTGGGCCGCTTCCTGGGTTGTCGCGCGCCTGCCAACGGATACACTACCCGGCCCGCTAATACCATCATCGACATTACTTATTGGCTGGCCACCCTGCTCCAGCGGAAAATCGCACGATACCTTTTTCTTTTTCGGAGACCCCATGGCCACTCGCGACACCCTCACTCCCAAAGAAGCCCAATGCAGCAGCGGCGCCGAATACGCGGCGCTGGCGCTGGAAGCCTTGCAAGAGCCTGCCGATGCCGCCTATGCCAAGGAGTTGATGGACCGGGTGGCGGACGACTGCCAGTTCACCAAGGATCTGGCGGCCTGCGCCATCGCCTACCATGCATTGGGNNATTGCTGCAAACGGCGGAAGACTACTGCATGAGCGGCGAAGAACAGGTGGCGCTGGCAGAGGCCAAGTTCAAGGTGTTGGGCGACAAGGCCGCGGCGGTGGGCGCGTATGAAAAGGCGCTGAAGGAAACCGGCAACCTCGACCCGTTGATCGCCCTGGCGAAGAATGTGATGAACGTGATCGCCGACAGCGCATTTGCAAAAAAAGTGCTGGAAAAAGCCGAGACGAAAATCTCGCGCGCGGTGGAATACGGCAAACTTGCGGCGGCCGCCGCCGAGCATGTGCTCGACAAGGAATACGCAGCGGCGATTTTCAACAAGGCGGCGGAAAAGCTTTCCAGCGTGCCCGACCTGCTGTCATTGGCGGGCGAAGTGACCAAGACGCTGGGCGACCCGCAAAAGGCCAAGGCACTGTATCAGCGCGCCCTGGAAGGGGCGACCGACTTTGCCTCGGCGAAGACGCTGATCGATTCGGCGAAGCAGGCGGGCGACGCGGCCTTCATGCAGGCCGCACTGAAAAAGGCCGGCGACCTGGCGAGCGCCACCGGCGAGTACATCGAACTGGCCGAGGGGCTGGCAGGAGTGGGCGACAAGTCGGGCGCTGCGGCCTTGCTGGACAAGGCCGAAGAGGCCGTGGCGGGGCTGGACGAAATGCAGAAGCTGGTCGCCGCCGTCGAAGCGCATCTGGCCGACGATGCCGAGCGGCTTGGCCGGGTCAAGGCCAAACTGGAAAAGCGCCAGGCCAACCACGCGCGCTACATGGAATTCCAGCAGCTGGAAAAGGACGCCGTCAGCGTCAAGCAGTTCCTCGCACTGGCCGACCGCGTGCGGCTGGAGCTGGAAGACCCGTTCTACGCCGCCAAGCTGATCGAATCGGCGGAAAAACTGCTCGACGGCACCGGCTACCAGTACTCGCGCTACAAGCCGGTCCTGCTGGCGGTGGACAAGAACCTGGACGATACCGGCTGGCTGTCCCGCCTGCTCGACCGCGCGGCGGAAAACGCGACCGACTTTATCGCCTTCAAGGATCTGGTGGTCACCGCGGCGCAGCTGAAACACCGCGAACTGGGCGTTTCCAAGGCGCGCGCCTATCTCGCCGCACGCGAGGCCGCGCTGGCGGCGGACGCCCATGCCACTGTGTACGACACCGCCAAGCTCGCCGAGGCGAGCTTTGCCGCCACTCAGGACGCCGCCGAGGCCAGCCGCCTGCTGGAGGCCGCGCGCACCCAGGCCGGAGACCACTTCGCGCTGACCCACATCGGCCGGCTGTACGCCTCCATGGGCAACAGCGCCAAGGCGGATGAGCTCTATGCCGCTGCGGCCGCCGCCTGCCCCGACGGCGATGCCTGCATCCAGTTCATCGACCGCCTGAAGGGATTTGCCCTGCCGGCCGAAGTGCTGAAGAAATGGTATGCCGAATGCGGCGCCCATCTGAGCAAATCCGCCGACAAGCTGCGCTGGGCCGAAGGGATTGCCGATGCGCTGAACGACAAGGCCTGGGCCACCGAAGTCTACGCCCAGCTCGCCGGGCAGTTCAGCGGCGCCGATGCCGCGCGTTTCGAGTTCAGCCGCCGCTCGCACGCCGACCTGAATTTCTACGGCGCCGTGCGCCGCCATTAAGCCCGTCAATACCCCTGGAAACAGCCCGGTTGAACGGGCTGTTTTTATTTGTACACTTGAAGACGGAACGACCGTCGGATGCCGATGTCTTCTGCAGAAGGAGGGAAGCCCATCCTCCTGCCCCTGATGCCTTGTTCCGGCAGAGTGCCCATTGCGCGAACTGCGTAGCTCGGGCGTGTTCAACTGCCGTTACCCGCTTGTATGAAGCGGTTTACTGGAGTGCCCATGGTCGAAAATCTCTCCGCCCTCATCGATACGGTGCAGAAGAACTGCACTATCGCCGACGCCCGTCACGCGCGCGACATGACGATGTGCACTTTTCTGCTGGAAATGCGCGAGTACTACCGCTGGGAGATGGAGATTCCCTATGGCGCGCGCCTGCCCAGGGACGAACTCGGCGACTGGCTGAACGCGCGCGAAAGCCTGTGGGATGCGGTCGAGGAAGAGGATTTCGCGCCGCTGCCCCTGAATCCCGCCGGGATCGATCCATTCGCGGCCGACGACATCAACCGCACGCTGATCCCGCAGGGGCTGGTCTACAGCAGCGGACTGGGGCATTTCCGCAAGCCGCATTTCGTTCTGGCTGAACTCAAGCGCACCGAGATGCGCGAGGGCATGCAGGTGCTGGTGGCGGGATGCGAATATGCACGCGACCTGATTGCCCCGCCGGCGGCGATGCGTGACGGCGCCATCTTCCTGCGCATGGACGCGGTGCGCCGGCTGCTGTGGAACAAATACGAAGAATGGCAGTGGAAGGAAAAGGACACCGCGCTCGGGCGCGCATTCGCCCACTACGGTTTCGAGCACGACATCGAACGCGGGCTCGACCGCATGGCCGAGGCCGAGAGCGAGGCGATGATCCTGCACGAAATCGGCGAGGCGCGCGCCGAAGCGCTGCTGGGCGAGGACTGGAACACGATGCTCGGCCAGTTGACTTCCAGGCATGCCGAACTGCTGGCGCGTGCGGTGCGCGACCATCTGGCCGACAGCCTGGTGACGCTGCCGACGCTGCTGGAGCGTGAAGCCGTCGGCTCGCTGCATTTTTACCTGGCCAATCTGTCGGGGCTGCGGCGTATGCTGTTCCCGGCGCTGCCGCACGCGTATGAAAGCTGGCTCGGCACACCCGGTAACGCCGGGTTCGCCGAACTCGTGGCCAGGGCAGGAAGCCACTGGCTGGATACGGCGCGGCAATTGACCGCCGCCTACCATCACGACCCGCTGCAGGGCGACGCGCGCCTCGATGCGCTGGCGGGCGGCGACCTCGCCGGCCTCAAACTCTAGCAGCCTGCCGCTTCAAGCCGGCAGCGCGACCTCCCGCCCCAGCTGCTCGGCAATGCAATCGAGCAGCTGCTGTTCCTGATACGGCTTGCCCAGGTACACGTTGACGCCGATTTCCAGCGCGTGTTTGCGGTGTTTGTCCGCCGTGCGCGAGGTGATCATGATGATCGGAACCGATTTCATGCGTGCGTCGCTGCGCATCACCCGGGCGAGTTCGAAGCCATCCATGCGCGGCATCTCGACGTCGAGCAGCACCACGTCGGGGATCAGATCGTGCATCCTTTCCAGCGCATCGACGCCATCCTTCGCGCTGTCGACGCGGAAGCCCTCGCGGCCGAGCAGACGGGTGGTGATCTTGCGCACGGTGAGCGAGTCGTCGACCACCAGCACCAGCGGCGCCTGCATGGCGGCATTGGCTTCGGCTGCCTCGGCCGGCGCCGTGCGCTCCACCGCGGCGCGCGGCAGACTGGCCCAGCGCAGCGCCAGCGGCACCGGATTGAGGATCAGGATCACCCGCCCGTCGCCGCGTACCGTGGCACCTGCCACGCCGGTGATGCGCGCCATCTGCGGGCCGATGTTCTTGACCACGATTTCGCGCGTGCCCTCGATCGCATCGATCAGCACCGCGGCCTGGCTGGAACCGCTGGCGAGCAGCACCACCGGGTTGTAGCGCTGCACTTCGTGCACCGCTTCGGTATCGCCCAGCAGATGCGGCAGATAGGAGAGCGGGTAGCGCGCGCCGCGCCACTTCACCTCGCCTGCCGCCATCGCCTGTTCCAGTTCATGCGGCTTCAGTTCCAGCACCTGCCGCACCAGCGGCGCCGGCAGCGCGTAATCGTGCCGGGCGGCCTGGATCATCACCGCCTGGGTCATCGCCAGGGTGAGCGGCAGGTAGATATTGAAGCAGGTGCCGGCACCGGCGGTAGAGGTGATGTCGATGCGGCCGCCGAGGGCGGAAATTTCGCTCTTCACCACGTCCATGCCGACACCGCGGCCGGCAACCTGGCTCACGGTCTCGGCGGTGGAGAAACCGGCGGCAAAGATCATCTGCGCCAGCAAGGTTTCGGTCGGTTCGACCCCCGGCAGCAACAGGCCGTTGGCCTCTGCCTTTTCGCGGATACGCGCGTAGTTGAGACCGGCGCCATCGTCCTTCACGGTGATCAGCATTTCGTTGCCGGTCTGGCGCGCCGACAGCACGATCTCGCCAAACTCCGGTCGATTTCCAGATCGCCCCCCTGAATGTCGAGCTGGGCGCGCTTGCCGACGTCGCGTGCGGTCTGGCGTACGGTGCGGTACAAGCGCTCGGCCACCGAATACAGCGGCACCATGCGTACCCGCAGCAGATCCTGCTGCAGTTCGCGGTTCAGCCGCGTCTGCTGGACCAGTGCGGCGTCGGCTTCGCCGAGGCGCGCCAGCAGGATGTGCTGCACGGTGGAAATGTCGTTGACGCTTTCGGCCAGGAAGCGGGTGACTTCCTGGAAACGGGTGAAGCGGTCGAATTCCAGTGGGTCGAATTCTTCCGCTGCACCCTGCGTCTGGAAGGTCGCCTGCATTTGCGACTCGGCCTGGATTTCGACTTCGCGGATGTGGCCGCGCAAGCGCACCAGCGCTTCGGACAATTCGTTGACGTGGCGCTTGAACGCAAACACTTCACTCTCGATCCGCGAGCGCGCGATCGCCACTTCGCCCGCCTGGTTGACCATGCGATCGACCCAGTCGGCGCGCACCCTCAAGGTCAGCGCATTGCCGTCGCGCGTGGCCGGCTGCGCAGGCGCCAGCGGATCAGCCGTGGCAGCGGCCGTCATAGCAGCCGTCTCGCTACGCCCGAGCACCGGCTCGATCGGTGCTTCTAGCGGCGCGTCCGTTTCCTCGACAACCGCAGCAAGATCGCCCTGCTTCAGGCGTTCCACCGCATCGTGCAGGCGGTCGAGCTGCGCTTCCAGCGTACCGAAGACCTCGGCACTTGCGGCCAGCTGGCCTTCGATCACGGCGATCACGCGCGACTCCATCACATGGGTCAACTCACCCAGGCGCATCGCGCCGACCATGCGCGCACTGCCCTTGATGGTGTGCAGGCTGCGCCGCAGCGCATCGCGCGCGGCTGCTTCGCCGGGCGCAGCCAGCCAGGTGCGCAACTGCGCGCTGGCATCCGGCACCAGGGTGTCGGCTTCTTCGAGAAAAATCGGCAGCAATTGCACGTCGAGTTCATCGGCAACCTCACGCCGCTCGAACACCGGCACCGGAATGGCCGGTTTGAAGTCCGGCACCAGCGCGCTGACGTCCAGCAAACTGGGAGCCGGGCCGGCGTGGCTGATTTCGGCCTCTGCAGCGGCAGCGGTTGCCTCGGCAGGCGCTGCTTCGACGGCATGCTCCACCCGCATTCCGGCAACCGACGCTGCGGCCAGCGGCGTGGCCTGCTCGTCTTCCAGCTCGCCCAGCGCCGCAATCAGATCGTGCGCCGTCTCGGGCAATTGCCCGTTTTCAATGGTGGTGATCATGCCGCGCAGACGCGCAACCGTATCCTGCACCAGCGGCAGGTGCGCAGACGGCAGCGGAACCTGCGCAAAACGGTTCCAGTACTGTTCGAGCGCATGCGACAGATCGGACAGGACCGTGATGCTCGCCGTGCCCGCGATGCCGCCCAGGGTATGCACGGCACGGCGCGCATGTTCACTGATCGCGTTGTCGGCAAGCTCGGCGTGGCGTTCAGCCTCTTCCTGCAGCGCGGCCAGGTGCTGATGCGCTTCGGTCATGAAAATCTCGTACAAACCTGCGGAGAGGCAGACGGACCCGATGCAGATATCGTCAGGCACGAACGATCCAGGCTGGGCGACATCGGCGGCTACCGGTTCTGCGAATACGGTGGCAGCCGCCGGCTCGCACGCCACGGCGTATTCGATGACGGCGCTCACATCCGCAACGGGCATGCCGGTTAAGGCCACTGCCGCTTCGGGTTCGATAACGGGCTCAGTACCAGCACCGGACAGAGGCAGCCATTCGGTTTCGGCGCCAGCCTCGATGTCCTGCTCAGTTGCGATCGCGGCATCGGCTTCAGGGTGCGCGGCGGTTTCAACTGCCGCTGCAACCTCCATCCCGGCGTCGTCCCCTGATTCGGCCATCGTTTCGGCCGCTGCCCGGGTTTGCAGCTGCGTCTCGGCCGCGGCCGGAACGGCCTCCAGTGCCTGTCCCTGTGCCACGCGGTCAACCCCGGCCAGCAAAGCGGACACCGGCAGCGCCACGGACTGATTGGCCTGCAACGCGTCCACCCAGTTTTGGAACACGCCACGGGCACGCCCGATCAGGCTCAGCAGATCGCCGTTGGCCGCTTTTTTTGCGGCCAGCCAGCCGTTCATCAACTGTTCAAGACGCCACGCGGTTTCACCCAGCTCGTTTAAGCCAACCATGCGCCCGCTACCTTTCAAGGTATGGAAACCACGGCGGATAACCGTCTGCGCAGCCGGGTCTTCAGGGTTGCCCTGGCAGGCATCGCTGGCCTCGCCCATGGCCGCCAGCACCTCGTTGGCCTCTTCCAGGAAAATATCCAGTAGTTCCGGCTCGACCCCTTCGGGGAGCGTGACCAGCAGGTGATCTTCGGCGGATGCACTTTCGCTGGTTTCAGGTACAGCCGGCAAGGCCGCATGCACCGGCGGCGCAATTTCGACGGCCTCGACCGGCCGACATTCAAGCGAGGCCGCATCCATGCCCGGATCGACGAGCGTCGGAACGGCTACTTCACTGGGGTCCGTCTCAGTCTCATCCAGCCTCAGCGGTGTTTCAGTCGCAGCCCGTTGCGGTAACGCCAGGCCGCTCAGGGCGGCGATCCCGGCATCGAGCGCCAGCGGTGCCTCGGCGGCATCGCGGCTGGCATCGAGCGCAGCACGCGTCTGCTGCTTGAGCGTGGCGTCGTCGATCAGCTCGGCGTCGCGATTCAGCTCGGTCAGGGCATCAAGGAATTTTTTTTTTGCGTCGTCACCGGGCTGATCGCGCCAGTCCAGATAGCTTGCCCGCACCTCGGCCTTGCGCACGGGCAAACCCGATTCAACCGTGTCGTCGAACGCGCTTTCATCCACACTGCCGGCATCGATCACGCCAAACTCGACCAGGACAGGACGCAGGATTCTGGCTGCATCGGCACGTCCGGAGCAATAGGATTCGATATACAGTCCGAGGCTGGAGAAGGCATCAGCCAGACGTTGCTGCGTCGCCTCGTCAGGATGGCCTTCGCCGGCAAACGGCTGCACGGTGGCCATGGCCGCCGCCAGCAGATTCGCGGCGTCGGGCAGTTCCAGCATGGTCAGCGCGCCTTGCGCCTGCTGCGCCAGCACCGGCAGACTGGTCAGCGCTTCGCGTTCGCCGGCGTCGCGGAAGAAGGCATCCAGCGCTTCCTCCATCTGCTTCAGATTTTGTCCGACTTCCTGCGCCATATGCATCAGCATGTCGCGCTCGGCTTCATGCTGGCTGGCGGATGCCATGACGCTGGCCGGCATCTCGCGGCCTTCGATCAGGGCATTCAGGCGGGCCTGCTGGCCCTCCGCGCGCACCGCAAAATCGGCGTGCAGGAGGTCTTCCTGATCGACGGCATTCTGCATGAACAGCAGCGTGGAAGCGACTTCCAGATTCATCTGCTCACGCGCCTCGCCGTCGCGCCCGGCAGCGGTAAGGGCCGCCGCCGCCAATTCATCCAGCAAGGGCATCAAGCCGCTGTTTTCGAGCATCTGCGCCTGGGGCTGCATGCGCGCCAGCTGGCCCTGGAACTGCTCCAGCTGTCCGGCATCGCCTTCCACGTAGGTATGCCAGCTGTCGCGCGCAGCCTTCAAGCCGGCCTGCAGCGCATCCAGCACTGGGCGCATGCGCGCCAGCGCTTCGGGATCCAGCATGCCGCGGCCCGGCAGGTAGCGGTCGAGGCCGAAGGTCGAGCGGACTTCCGCAGCGCGGCCATCCAGGGTCTGGCTTTTGGCGACGAAGAACAGCGCATCGCGCAACAGGCGTTCGGCGACCTGCGGCGAGCCTTCCATCAGCCGGCGCATTTGCAGGTCGACACGGGCGAGCAGCTGCTTGACGTAGAAATCGGCTTCGACGCCGCGCGCAATCAGGCTGTCGACAAAGCCGACGCAAGCCCACCAGAAGGTTTGCGAGGCCTGCGACGGCGCGATGCGTTCGATTGCGGCCAGCGCATCGCGCATGCGCTGCAGCCCCTGCTCTGCCTCGACATTGCGCAGGAAGGCCAGCAGGCCGCGCTGGAACAGGCTGCGAGCGGCTTTGACTTCGGCCGCCAGCGCTTCCGGCGTCAGGCTATCGTTGGCAGCCTTGCCCTGCACCCGCGTGCGCATATCGGGGAAAAACAACTCGCCCTCGAACACCCGCTCGGCGCCTTGCAGTTCGCGCAGGCGCTTGTACAAGGGGAACAGCGCCAGCTCGCCGCTGCCGCGTCCGTCGGCCAGATCCTTGATCCAGCGCTGCAGGCCTTCGATGGCATTGCGCAGGGCGCGCAGCACTTCGCCGTCGCTCATCAAGCGGTTTTCATTGATGTCGGCCAGACAGGACTCCAGCGCCTTGGCCAGTGTGGCAGCGCCTTCCAGGCCGACCATCTGCAACGCGCCGGCCACCTGGTGTGCATCGTCGCGCGCCAGGCGCAGGGCGTTGGTCAGGTCGGCATCGACGCTGTATGCCTGGATGCGTCCCAAGGCAGCCTGCAGGGCGGCGTCGATGTCTCCGCGCACCCAGTTCAGCGGGCCGGTATCGTAGTCGAGTAAGGCACTCATGGTGTGTTGTTCCTGAGGTTGATTGCAGTGGCCCTGGCCAATTTTTCCGCTTCGCGCTGGGTGTGGCCGATCCGGTCAGGCGAGCTTGAAACCCGCAACCGAATTCTTGAGGTCTTGCGCCAGCTGTTTCATGCCGCCGATCGATTCGGCCGTCTGCTGGGTGCCCGTACCGGTCTGCGCCGAAATCGCCTTGATGTCCTGCATGGTTTCCGCCACCTTGGCGGTCGATTCCGCCTGGCTCTGCGTGGCAGCCGAGATGTCCGCGATCAGTTCAGCCAGCGTCTTCGATACGCTGCCAATTTCGGCCAGCGTCTGGCCCGCCGCATCGGACAGCTTGGCACCCTCGACCACACCCTGGGTCGAGATTTCCATTGCCGCCACAGTGTCGTGGGTGTCCGACTGAATAGTTTTGACGATCGCCGCGATCTGTTTGGTGGCGTCGGCCGAACGCTCCGCCAGCCGCTGCACTTCCTCCGCCACCACCGAGAAGCCGCGCCCGGCCTCGCCCGCAGACGCGGCCTGGATGGCGGCGTTGAGCGCCAGCACGTTGGTCTGTTCGGTAATGTCGGAAATCAGTTCGACGATTTCGCCGATCTCCTGCGACGATTCGCCCAGGCGCTTGATTCGCTTGGACGTTTCCTGGATCTGTTCGCGCAGGCCGTTCATGCTGGCGATGGCGTTGGCCACCGCTTGCTGGCCCTTTTCCGCGGCCGCCAGCGATTGTTCGGCCACGCGGGCGGATTCGGCGGCGTTGCCCGACACCTGTTGCACCGACTGCGCCAGGTTCACCACCGCGGCCGAGGTTTCCTCGATTTCCTCGGTCTGGCGGCGCGCCGCCTGCTGCAGCGAATCGGACACCTGGCCCGCCTGGCTGGCGGCCTGGTCCATCTGCAGGGTGGCGTTGTTGATCCCGCGCACCAGGCTGCGCAGCTCTTCCACCGTGTAGTTGATCGAGTCGGCCACCGCACCGGTGATGTCCTCGGTCACGCTGGCGTTGATGGTGAGGTTGCCTTCGGCCAGTTCGCCCAGTTCGTCCATCAGGCGCAGAATCGCTTCCTGGTTGCGGCTGTTTTCCTCTTTGCTCTTGCGTGCCCGCGATTTGGTTTCGTTGATGTTGACCAGCCCCAGCATCACCAGCGAGCCAATCGCCAGCAGGCCGAACAGGGCAGCCAGCAGGTAGCCGGTACCGCCGACCGACTGGTAATCCTGCGACAGCCGATCGGTATCCTGCAGCAGGACATCGCTGCCGACGAACAGGTTGTTGGCCGCCATCTTGGCCTGCAGCAGCGGTTGCGTGTTGGCGAGCACCGCCCCCACGGACTCCACCATGTCTCCCATGTTGGTACCCAGGTCTTCCAGGGTCAGCATGCTGTCCTTGTTCTGGCTGGCCGCGCCTTCCATCAGCGCCTGCACCGTGTCGCGGAACGAGGTCGTATCCTTTTCCAGCTGCAGCACCACCTCGGGATCGATCAGGTCGGACGACAGCAGCATGTTGGCATTTTTCGGCAGCCGCTGGCTCAGCATGACCAGATGATTGGCGCGCGACACTTCGCGCACGCCGACACCCGCATCGGCCAACTGGCTGGCGAGCTGCTCGGCGACTTCCTGCAGATCGATACTCAGCGCGTTGATACGCTTGATGCTCTCGTTCATCGCCACCAGGTTCTTCTGCTGCGACAAAATCTGCACGACCTGCGGATCGAACTTCTGCCACTGCGCACTGACTTTTTCCAGCGAATCGCGCGCCGCCCCGCTGGTGGCGGGCACCTCATCGTCGCCTTCGGCCAGCCCGGTCAAAGTCGCCTCGAATGCAGCCTTGCCCTCAGCCAGCTTCTTGAAGGCGGCGGCATTCCCCAGCACGGACTGCTGGGCCGTCAGCGGCAGCCGCTGCGACAGCACTTTCAGTTCGCCCGCGCGGGCCTCGTAGCCGGTGCGATTGTCGAGCTGGAGCGAGCTGTAGATGGTGAAGCCGGCCGCCAGCAGCAGCGAGACGATCAAGGTGCCGCCGGCATAGAGATACTGCTTGTCGACGGGCAAATGGCCGATCAAAGGCGCCTGGCCGGGCTCCTGGTCGGCCAGCTTGCGCACTGTCTGCATGATCAGGGTGGTGTGTTCCCCGCCCCTGTTCCTGCCCGCGACCTTTCCCGTCATACGGCCAGCCAGGCCTTTCAGGCCATTCATCGTTATCGCCATATTCATTGCTCCTATGCCTCCACTTACCGGCGCCAATGCGCCTTCATTATTCGATGTGCGATCAGTTGCCGAGCTGCGCTTCGACCTTCAGGAACTCGGCGTCGCCGAGCAATTGCCCGAAATCCATATCGCACCAGCCGGTGCCCGCTTCGTCCGCATATTGGCGTGCGGCCCAGGGGTGTATCGCAGCCTCGCTACGCAGCTGATAGCGATTGATGTTTTTCAGGCCGAGAGTGCCGCGCACCAGCAGCGCCGCGTTCACGCCAAAATCGTGATGCGGAATCAACAGACGGCAATCGGCGTGATCGGGCGTCACGCCCTGCCCCATGAAATCGGCAAAATCGCTCACCGCGAACAAGTTGCCGCGAATGTTGGCGACGCCGCGAAACCAGCGGCGCGCGCCGGGCACCTTGACGATGGGCGGCAGCGGGATCACTTCTTCGGTATCGGAGAGGCTCACCAGCCAGTTCGCGTCGCCTACCCGGAAGCCCAGGCGGGAGCCGGTATTGTCGCGGCTGGCCGCCGCCTGCAACTGTTGCGAAAGCGTGGTCTGAAATTCGCGCAGATTGAATTTCTTGGCCATGTCGGTCCGTTCAGCCGAGCGCCTTGATCTGCGACAGCAGATCTTCCGGCTTCACCGGTTTCACCAGATAGGCTTTTGCGCCCTGGCGCATGCCCCACACCTTGTCGGTTTCCTGGCCCTTGGTGGTGCACATGATGACCGGGATATGCTTGGTCGCGTCCTCCTTGGAAATCATGCGGGTTGCCTGATAGCCATTCATGCCGGGCATCACGACATCCATCACGATCAGATCGGGCAGCGTCTGCTTGGCTTGCGCGACCGCCTCTTCGCCGCTTTCGGCCATGCTGACCAGATAGCCGTTCTTGACCAGCAGCTCGGACAGGAAAAAGCGCTCAGTGGGAGAATCGTCCACCACCAGAATTCGGCTGATCGCCATAATTTATGCTCCTTGGAAAACAGTTAAGCCCCGGCGCAGGCGTGCTCGCGCACCGCCGTCAGCAACGTGTCCTTGGTGAAAGGCTTGGTCAGATATTCATCCGATCCCACCATGCGGCCACGCGCGCGATCGAACAGCCCGTCCTTCGATGACAGCATGATGACGGGCGTGGTACGGTACTTGGCGTTGCGCTTGATGAGCGAGCAGGTCTGGTAGCCGTCGAGTCGCGGCATCATGATGTCGACGAACACCACATCCGGCTCGTGATCGGTGATCTTGGACAGCGCGTCGAAACCATCCTGCGCCAGGATGACTTCGCAACCGGCTTGGTTCAGAAAGATTTCCGCGCTGCGGCGTATGGTGTTGCTGTCGTCGATGACCATCACCTTGACGCCTTTCAATGCTTCGTTATCCACACGTTTCTCCACCAGAATCGTCAGCTGAACGGCACCTGCCATTCACCCTCTGTGGTAAGCATTACGGCATCGACGCAGGCTTCTTTAGCGCCTGCCTTGCCGCCGGGCGGGTGCATGCGCCCGAAAAAAAGCGTCGCATCGCGACGCCTTTCCGGCCTGCCGAACTCAAGCGGCCGGTTTTACTGCTGCCAGGCTTCCGCGCTGGGCTTCTTCTCGACGCCCGCCACGCTGCCCATGGCCTCCATGATGGCATTCGGCAAGGACGAGATGCGCATGAACTGGCCCATCCCCACATCCGGGAACGCCAGGGCGATGCGGAAACGGCCATGCGGCGAGCTCACCTCGTTGTCGACGATATAAATCTCGTAAGGCAGTCCCGCGATGTTGTTCTGCATGTCGATTTTCTTGATCCAGTCGCCATCGTTGTGCTCGGCGTCGTTCATCGCCACGCCGAACACGGCCAGCTTGCGATCCGCCATCACCACCTCGTAGACCTTGGCCGTTTTGCCTGCGCCTTTGGCCAGGTTGTCGCGCACGGTCTTCAGCGCCTCGGCGAAGCTGCCGTACTCGGCCAGCTTGCTCTTCGAGGAATCCAGGCGCTCCATGCCGATCATGTAGCGGTAATTGGCCAGGTTCCCGGGAGGCTCGTCCCCGCCCTGCCCCTTGCCCGCGCCCAGCGTGTCCTGCAAGCGCGCTTGCAGGGCTTTGACTGCAGCTTCCCTCTTGTCGAAAGCCTTGCGGAAATAGGCCCGGTACCAGTAATCCGGATTGGTATAGGCAACGCTGCCGTCCGCCTTCACCCCCACGCGAATCGCCGCGCCCAGCACGGCAGGGCCGCCCGCCGCGCCCACTTCATTGAGCATGGCATCGTCGGTGGCGACGACCACCCCGTACCCCGTCAGGGTTTTCGGGAAATATTTGCCGACCACCTTGAATCCTCCGCCCTTGAGCTTGGATTCGACGGCCGCCGCAGCGGCCTGGGCGCTGCCGCCGGCCACCGGGTCTCCCTGGATATAGGGAGAAACCGCCCACACGCCTGCCGAAAACGCGAGCAGGCCCCATGCCGAAATCCACCGCAGAATCATGACCGTCTCCTTTGTTCGATATTTATTTTTAATAAACTTCATGTGAAACCCGCCCGGTCAGGCCGCAGACCCGGCTTCCCGCGGCCTGGCCATGATTTCATGGCTAAAAAACCGGCACCGTCAACGTTCTAACGCCTCATTCAATGCTTTTCTTGAGCCGGTAGCCGCAAAAAACCGGGGCGTCAAAACGCCACCATCTCGAAATCCTCCTTGCGCGCGCCGCAATCCGGGCAGGTCCAGTTGATCGGCACGTCTTCCCAGCGCGTGCCGGGTGGAATCCCGTCATCCGGCGCGCCGGTTTCTTCGCGATAAATCCAGCCGCAAATCAGGCACATCCAGTTCTTGTATTTCGGGGATTCAGGCATGGGACAAGGGGGAATCGGCTAAAATCGAGGCTTGATTTTAAAGCAGTGACGCCATGCCGCCTATTTTCACCCCCAAACCCTCCCCCCCGCTGGTGCTCAGCTTCGCCGCGTCCGACCCCACCGGGGGTGCGGGCATCCAGGCCGATCTGCTGACGCTGGCCAGCATGGGTTGTCATCCGCTGTCGGTGATCACCGCGCTGACCGTGCAGGACACCGCGGGTATCGATGAAATTCTGGCGATCGATTCCGAATGGGTCATGGATCAGGCGCGCATGCTGCTGGAGGACGTCCCGGTCGCTGCGTTCAAGCTGGGCATGCTGGGCAGCCCCGAGTCGATCGCGGTCATCGCCGAAATCCTCGCCGACTACCCGGATATCCCGGTCATCCTCGACCCGGTGCTGGCGTCCGGGCGCGGCGACGAACTCGCCACCGACGACATGATCGCCGCGATGCGCGACATGCTGATCCCGCAAACCACCGTGCTCACCCCCAACAGCCACGAAGCGCGGCGGCTGGCGCTGTTCGAATCGGACGAGGACGACATGGATCTCGCCGCCTGCGCCAAACACCTGATTGACCTCGGCTGCGAATATGTGCTGGTGACCGGCACCCATGAGGCCACACCGCGTGTGCTCAACAGCCTGTACGGCGTCGACGGCCACGTGCAGACCGATGCCTGGGACCGCCTGCCCGGCAGCTATCACGGTTCCGGCTGCACCCTCGCCTCGGCCATCGCGGCCACCCTGGCTTATGGCCAGGACGTGCCGCAGGCGGTGCGCGACGCGCAGAACTTCACCTACGAAACGCTCAAGGCCGCCTTCCGCCCCGGCATGGGGCAATACATCCCCGAGCGTTTCTTCTGGGCGCAGGATGCGCAGACGGAAGGCAATGCCTGACTTCCCCGGCGGCATCTATGCCATCACCGCTGCAACCGCCGACACCGAACGGCTGCTGACGCAGGTCGAGGCCGCGCTCGCAGGCGGCGTGGCGGCCGTGCAATACCGCGACAAATCGGGCGACGTCGCGCGCCGGCACGAGCAGGCGAGCGAACTCGTCGCGCTGTGCCGCCGCTTCGGCGTGCCGCTGATCGTCAACGACGACCTGCGGCTGGCCGATCTGGCGGATGCCGACGGCGTGCACCTGGGACGCGACGACGGCAGCCTGCGCGAGGCGCGCATCATTCTCGGCCGCGGCAAGTTCATCGGCGCCTCGTGCTACCAAAGCCTCGAACTGGCGCAGGCGGCGCAGGCGGCGGGCGCCGACTACGTCGCCTTCGGCAGCTTCTTTCCATCGCCCACCAAGCCTGCTGCCGGACGGGCCGATGCGGCCTTGCTGCGCGAAGCGGCACGCGCCATGTCCATCCCGATCGTCGCCATCGGCGGCATCACGCCGGCCAATGCGCCCGCTTTGCTGGATGCCGGCGCCGACAGCCTTGCCGTCCTGTCCGCCCTGTTCGATGCGCCCGACATCCGCGCCGCCGCGCACGCCCTGAATCAATTATTTGAAACGGAATCTGAACAATGACCCGCAACGAACAACTTTTCGAACAATCGCAACAAGTCATCCCCGGCGGGGTGAACTCGCCGGTGCGCGCCTTCAAGAGCGTCGGCGGCACCCCGGTGTTCTTCAGCCGCGCCCAGGGATCGCGGGTGTGGGACGCCGACGGCCGCGAATACATCGACTACGTCGGTTCGTGGGGGCCGGCCATTCTCGGCCACGCGCATCCGGGCACCGTCAAGGCGGTTGCCGACGCCGCCGCCAACGGCCTGTCGTTCGGCGCGCCGTCCGAGGCCGAACTCACCATCGCCCGGCGCATCATCGAACTGGTGCCGAGCATCGAGAAAGTCCGGCTGGTGTCGTCCGGCACCGAGGCGACGATGAGCGCGATCCGCCTGGCGCGCGGCTTCACCGGCCGCTCCAAGTTCATCAAGTTCGAGGGCTGTTACCACGGCCACGCCGACTTCCTGCTGGTGAAGGCCGGCTCCGGCGCGCTTACCTTCGGCAACCCCACCTCGGCCGGGGTGCCGCCGGAAACCGCGGCGCAGACCATCGTGCTCGACTACAACGACGTTGCCGGCCTTGAGCGCACCTTCGCCGAGATCGGCAGCGAGATTGCCTGCATCATCGTCGAGCCGTTCGCCGGCAACATGAACCTGGTCAAGCCGACCGCCGCGTTCATGGCGGCGATGCGCCGGCTGTGCGACCAGCATGGATCCCTGCTGATTTTCGACGAAGTGATGACCGGCTTCCGCGTCGACCTCGGCGGCGCGCAGAAGCTGCTCGGCATCAAGCCGGATCTGACCACGCTCGGCAAGGTGATCGGCGGCGGCATGCCGGTGGGTGCCTTCGGCGGCCGCGCCGACGTCATGGACGCGCTGGCGCCGACCGGCCCGGTGTATCAGGCCGGCACCCTGTCAGGCAATCCGGTGGCGGTGGCGGCCGGACTGGCGACGCTTGCAGCGATCTCCGAGCCCGATTTTTACGTGCGTCTCGGTGCCCGCACCGAGCGGCTGGTCAAGGGACTGGCCGCCGCCGCAAAAGACGCCGGCATCGCCTTCTGCGCCGATTCGGTCGGCGGCATGTTCGGCCTCTATTTCGCCGCCACGCCGCCCGCGAGCTTTGCCGAGGTGATGCAGTGCGACAAGGAAAAATTCAACCGCTTCTTCCACGCCATGCTCGACCGCGGCATCTATCTCGCGCCTTCCGCATTTGAAGCCGGCTTCGTCTCGGCCGCGCACACCGACGCCGACATCGATGCCACCATCGCCGTCGCGCGCGAAGTGTTCAAATCGCTGTAAAAACATTTGTCCGCGAAGGACGCGAAGTACCGCGAAGAAAATCAAAGCACATCTTATTTTCGCGGTACTTCGCGTCCTTCGCGGATGAAAAAGGGTTTCCTCCATGAACGACGAACTGTCCTCCGAAGACGAATTACGGCTCAACGTCCTCTTCAACACCGAACTCAAAGCCGTCCGTATCGACGAGTCGACCATGACGCTGTGGGCGCTGACGCCGCAGGGTGAAGCCAGCGTGCCGCTGAAGCCCAACGAGCGTTCCGACCGCTACCTGAAGCGGGTGCGCGAACAGCTGTCCGGCCATGCGCTGGGATCGCCCGGCGGCTACCCGGTGCATCTGACGCGCTGGGCGCGGCAGTCGCAGGCCGGGCTGTCGGCCCAGCACCTGGCGCAGCTGCTGCTGATCGCCGAAGAGGAAGCCGTGGTCGCGGTGGTGCACTCGCCCGCGCTGACCGACGAACTGGCGCGCTACGCGTGGTGGTGCATGCCGACCATCGAGAACGCGCGGCTGATGCTGATGCGCGACGTGGTATGCCATGGCGGCATGGGCCGCACGCTGGCGGAATTCCTGATCGAGCACCTGGCCTTCCTGCACGAGGACGATGTCGGCATTCTCGATACCGTGGCGGTGATGCTGGTTTCGGGCGTGCTGACCGACGCCGAACGGCTGTCGATCTGGAAACGCGGCAGCAGCCGCAATTCGTATTACGTGGCCTTCCTCGAATTGCAGCCCGATGCGCTGCCGAATCCGCGCGGCGCGCGCGCCGACCACGCCAGCGTACCGGAAATTGCCGGCAATCCTTACAGCGCGATGCTGGAAAAGGCGCTGTCGGGGCAGGGGCAGACCTTCCTCGCGACCACCGCGCTCATCCTCGACCGTCCGGAAATCCAGGAAGTGGTCAACCACACGTTGAACGCGCTGGCGCAGTGGTGCGCACCGCTGCGCCAGGCCGACGCGGCCGCGCGCGGCGCGGCGCGTGCCGCGGTGCTCGCGGCCGCACCGCAACTGGAGCCGGACTGCGCGGCGCTCGATGCGCTGGCCACGGCGGATGCCGACAGCGCGCGGCCGATCTTCCTCAAGACCACCGCGATCGGCTCGCTGATGCGGCGCAAGATTCAGCCCGTCGTCGTCCCGCTGCTGGACGGCATCGCGGTACTGCAGCGCCAGCCCTGAAGGGTCTCACCGCACCCGAAAGCGCGTGTAAGGCCGGCCGCCCCGAAACGGCCAGGCGACCTCAGCGTCCCAGCGCCGAGTCGACGCTAGACAGGAATTTCTCGGCCTTCTCGAACCCGATCACCTTGAATTCCGACTGCGCGCCCGCACTGTTCCAGAAAATCAGCCCGGGCGGGCCGAACAGCTTGAAGCGCTTGAGCAGCGCCTTGTCGGCATCGCTGTTGGCGGTAACGTCGGCCTTCAGCAGGACCACGTTTTGCAGCCGCGCCTGTACCTTGGGATCGCTGAAGGTGAAGCGTTCCATTTCCTTGCACGACACGCACCAGTCGGCATAAAAATCGAGCATCACCGCGCGCCCCTCGGCCTTCGCCGCCGCCAGCCGCGCGTCGAGTTCGGCGACGTCTGCGACCTTCTCGAACGCCAGGCCTTTCTGCTCGGCCGCCATTGCGGAGCCGCCCTTGAAGACGCCCCCCTTGTACACTTCAAGCGGCTGCAACAGGTCGCGGCTGCCTGCCAGCATGCCGAGGATGATCGACAAGCCGCCGATCAGCAGCAGCACGCCGAGTCCTTTCCACAGCCGCGACCAGCCGGATGCGTGGGCCGGCAGCGGATCGAGCGCATGCAGGTAGATCGCCGATGCGATCAGCAGCAGAGCCCACAGCAGCATGTTGACCCAGGCCGGGATGATCGGCGAGATCAGATAGATGGCGATCGCCAACATCAGCACGCCGAAGAAGTACTTCACCGCATTCATCCAGCCACCGGCGCGCGGCAGCAGCGCCCCCGCCGACAGCCCGACCAGCAGCAACGGTATTCCCATGCCGAGCGCCAGCACGAACAGCGCAACGCCGCCCAGCGTGGTGTTGCCGGTCTGCGCGATGAAGGCGAGCGCGGCGGCCAGCGGCGGCGCCACGCAGGGGCCGACGATGACGGCGGACAGCGCGCCCATCACGAAAACGCCGATGAAATTGCCGCCCTTCATCTTGTTGGAGGCATCGGAGAACTTGCTTTGCAGCGCGCTCGGCAACTGGATCTCGAAAAAGCCGAACATCGACAGCGCTAGCAGCACGAAAATGCCGGCGCCGACGCCGAGCGCCCACGGATTCTGCAGCGCGTTCGACAGCAGGGTGCCGGAGAGGGCGGCCGCAACGCCGGCCAAGGCATAGGTAATCGCCATCCCCAGCACGTAGGCGAGCGACAGCAGGAAGCCGCTGGTCTTGGTAAGCTCCTTTTTCTGCCCGGCGATGATGCCCGACAGGATCGGGATCATCGGGAACACGCACGGTGTCAGCGCCAGCAGCAGGCCGAAACCGAAGAAGGTGGCGACCACCGCCCAGAAGCTGCCGTCTTTCAGCACGCGTTCGATGCGCGAGGTGTCGGATTCGCTCGCCGCTTCGGCCGGGACATCGGCCGCCGCCAGCAGCGCGGTCGCGGCAGCGCCATTTGCCGCCAGGGAAAACTCGCGCTTGATCGGCGGATAACAGATGCCCACCGCTTCATTGCAACCCTGCCAGGTTGCTTCCAGCACCAGCGTTTCATTTGCGGCAAGCGCGCGCGACAGCGTCACGGCGGCGGCAAAATCGCGGTGATACACCTCGGTACGGCCAAAGGTCGGGTCGTCCTTGACCTCGCCCGCCGGGGTGTCGACGCCCGCCACCTTCACATCGGCCGGCGACTTGACGACAAAGGCGAGTTTGTCGCGATACAGATAGGTGTTCGCGGTCGGCGCGTAGTCGAGCCTGACCGTCTGCGCATCCGGCATGGCGGCGGCGACGAGGAAGGCCTCGTCCGGCGGCAGCACTTTCGGCATCCCGTCGTCGCCAGCCAGGCTGCGCAGACCGTCCAGCGCGGCAGTCGCAATCGGCGTGGCCGCGGGTACCGGCGAGGCCGCGGCGGCTGCAGGGAGCGCCGGCAGCTTGATGGTCGCGCTGACTGTTTGCGGGGTGTAGCACAGCCCGGCGTCGGCGCAGCCCTGCGAGGTGGCTTTCAGCGTGACCGACGTGGCGCCCGGCGTGCGCTGGATCGGCAGCGCGATACGCACGTCCTTGAGATAGGTTTCGACCTTGCCGAAATATTCGTCCTGCTTCATCTTGCCCGGCGGCAGCTGCGGCGCGCCCAGGGTGGCGCCGGCAAGCTCGAACTTGAACTTGTCGCGGTACATGTAATAGCCGTCCGCGATCTGCCAGCGCGCTTCCAGCGTGTTGGCATCGAGTGCGCGCGCCGAGAACTTGAACGCAACTTCGGGGTCAAGAAATTCTTCGGCGTGGACTACTGGAAAGTGCGCAAACGCACCCCAAAGTACGGGCAGTACGCCGAGCAAACGAATCCACTTAATCATGTTTTTCAGTCTCCTTGGCCACCCAGTCGAGATAAGCGGGCAGGCCGTGCGTTATCGGTACGGCGATCAGTTCAGGTACGTCGTCAGGGTGTTGCGCGCGGACGATTGCTTCAATCAGCGGGTAATTCGCCGCGCTGGTTTTGATCAGCAAAGGGATTTCCTCCCTTGCTTCCACCACGCCCCGCCAACGGTAGATGGAGTGGCAGGCCGGCAAAACGTTCACGCATGCCGCCGCGCGGCGCTCGACCAGTTCGCGCGCGAGTTTTTCGGCGGCGCTCCGATCGGGTACATTGGTCAAGACTAACAAAGGTTCCATGTCATGCGCTTTGGTTGGATTGTGCTACTGCTGTTGTCGTTTCCGGTGCTGGAAGCCATCGGCATTTTCTGGATGGCCGACGCCATCGGCGGCTGGGTGCTGCTTTGGCTGCTGCTCGACGCCATTGCCGGGGTCATGCTGATTCGCGCCGAGCGCGTTGCCTGGGGCGCGCGCCTGCTGTTCTCGGTGCAGTCCGGCACGCATCCGCTGGCCGCGCTGTTCGCCAGCGGTCGCATTCTCCTCGCCGGCGGCCTGCTGGCCTTCCCCGGCTTCATCAGCGATGCCGCCGCGCTGCTGCTGTTGCTGGCCCCCGGCACCTGGAGCCGGCGCAAGCCGGATCCGCTGCGGCCGGCCAACGACGATGTGCTGGAAGGCGAGTTCAAGCGCGAATCCGACGATTTGCTGCGTTAGCAAAAAACTGCGTCACGTTCATTCAAGCGGCGCTGCGCCAATCAAAACAGCTTCATCTGCCCGCGTGCCTGTTTGATTTCGCGCAGCAGGTCGTCCGAGGCCGGGTAGCGGTATTTCAAGCGCAGTTCGCGCGTGGTGCGTGCGTTCGACAGCTGGCGCGACTCGCGCAGGAAGGACAACAGCGCTTCCGACAACACCTTTTGCGCCTCCGCGCGGTCGACCCGCGGCGGGCGCGGCAGGCCGAAAGCGTCGGCGCAGCTGTCGAACCAGTCGCCCATTTTCAAAGGATGCGCATCGACCGCATGGTAGATGCGCTGCGCGCGCCCGCGAAACAGCGCCGCCCACGCCAGCCGCGCCAGGTCGTCGGCGTGGATATGGTTGGTGTAGCTGTCGTCGCTGGCGATCAGCGCAGGGGTGCCGCGCTTGATGCGTTCCAGCGGCAGGCGGTCGGCTGCATAAATCCCCGGTGCGCGCAGGATGCTCACCTGCACCCGCAACGCCTCGCCCCAGGCGCGCAGCTGGCGTTCGGCATCGACCCGCCGCACCGCGCGGCCGTTCACCGGCGCCACCGGCCGCGTCTCGGCCACCCAGTTGCCGCCGCAGTCGCCGTACACGCCGCTGGTGCTGATATACACCAGCGCACCCGGCTTGCCGCGCCGCATCAGCGCGTGCAGCAGATGGGTCGTGCGCGGATCGGTCGTGCCTTCGCCGGGCGGCGGCGCAAAGTGGAATACGCCATCGACGCGCGGCAGACGGCGCAGGCTCCGCGGCACATCGAGATCGCCGATATAAGGCGTCACGCCGAGCGCGCGCAGTTCGGCGGCGCGCTCGCCGCGCCGCGTCAGCCCGATGAACTCGGCCTGCCCGGCATAGCGTTTCGCCAGCCGTTCGGCCACGTCGCCGAACCCCACAATCAAGATCTTTTTCATCGCTGCCTGCCTGTAACCCTATGCCCGCAGGGGTGTAAACCCCGCGCGCTCGGGCGATAATTCTTTGGTTTGTAACTGTATTCTAAGCCCACATCATGCCGCATCAGGTCACCCTCCAGCCCAGCGGGCACCAGTTCACCGTCGCCGACGATGAAACCATACTCGAAGCCGCATTGCGCGAAGGCTTTGCCCTGCCCTACGGCTGCCGCAACGGCGCCTGCGGCGCCTGCAAGGGCAAGGTGTTGGAGGGACAGTTCGACTACGGCGTGCATCAGCCCAACGCGTTGAAAGACGAGGAGAAGGCGCAGGGACGCGCACTGTTCTGCCGCGCCAGGCCGCTCTCCGACATGACCATCGAAGCGAAGGAGATCGGCGCCGCCAAGGACATCGTGGTGAAGACGCTGCCGTGCCGGGTGGAGAAGCTGGAGAAACGCGCCGACGACGTCATGCTGGTAAAAATCAAGCTGCCCGCCAACGAGCGCCTGCAGTTCCTGGCCGGGCAATACATCGATTTCCAGCTGAAGGATGGCAAGACGCGCAGCTATTCGCTCGCCAACCCGCCGCACGACGACGCGCTGCTGGAACTGCACATCCGCCACGTGCCCGGCGGCCTGTTTTCCGACCAGGTGTTTTCCACGCTGAAGGAACGCGACATCCTGCGCCTGAAAGGGCCGTTCGGCAGCTTCTTCATCCGCGAAGACTCCGACAAACCGATGCTCTTCATCGCCGGCGGTACCGGCTTTGCGCCGATCAAGGGCATGCTGGAGCACGCCTTCGCCGAGCACACCGACCGCGAACTGGTGCTGTACTGGGGCGTGCGCTCGCTGAAGGATTTGTACATGGCCGAACTGCCGCAGCAATGGCTGGCCGAGCGCCCCAATTTCAGCTTCATTCCGGTATTGTCGAATCCCGCGCCGGGCGATCGCTGGCAGGGGCGCAGCGGCCTGGTCCACCAGGCCGTGCTGGCCGACTTCGCCGACCTGTCCGGCTACCAGGTTTACGCCTGCGGCGCGCCGGTCATGGTGGACAGCGCGCGCGACGCCTTCATCCGCACCCGCCGCCTGCCCGAGGACGCGTTCTTCGCGGATGCCTTCAGCTACGCGGCGGACGCCGAAACCGCACCCGCCGCCTGAGGCCGATCAGGCAGGCTTACAGCTCGCCTTTGGCGCCCGCCTGCATGATCTCCACCAGCGCCTGGCGCACCGCGTTGATGCGGTCTTTCAGTGCCTGCGGCACGCGCTTTTCCTTCGCCAGCATGTCCACGTTGACGTCCATCATCACCAGCCAGCCCTGGCCATTGGCATCTTCGATCATGGCGATGCGGCACGGCATGTACACCGCAAAATCCAGATTCAGGTCGATCAGTGCCTTGGCGGTGACGGCATCGCAGAACTGGAAGATGGTGATGGTGCGCTGCGGCTGACCGGTGACCGCCTCCACCTGCTTGGACAGCGGAAGCTCCGCCACCAGCTGCAGGTTCAGCGCATTGGCCCGCAAGCGCATCGAATCGGCCGCATCCTTCAAACCGACGCCGCGCTCGATGGCCACCTTGTAAACCTCGGCCTGGACGGGCTGTTCGGCCGGCGGCGCTGCCGCCCGGCTGACGGGCGCGGTCAGCAGCAACGTGCCCAGCACGGCGCCTAATACGGCAAAAAAAGCAGGGCGCATGGGAATACTCCTCATGAATATAAGCACTTTCTGATAATACACCCCGTCCCGCGACGTACATCCGCACAAACGTGCTACGCGCGCGGGGCGCGTCGCCGGCTTACTGCGCGCGGCACAACGCCAGCGCCTTTTGATAGTGCTGGCAGGCTTCGCCCGGCTGACCGCTCTGGGTCTTGAGTTCGGCCATGCGGACATGGCCTTCGGCACTGGCCGCGATGGCGAGGCTCGCTTCCAGATAGCTCTGCGCCTTGCCCCACAGCGCCTGCACACTGCACAACTGCGCCAGCGTCAGCAGCAACTGGGCGTCGCGCGGCCGGGCATGCAGCCATTTCTCGGCCTGCTCGATCTGCCGCGTCGGGCTGCTGCCGCGCACTTCGCCATACAGCGCCACCAGTTCCTCGTGCCAGTCGCGGTTGAGCGCGGCTTCCAGCACGTCGAGCGCGGTGTCGTGGCCATTGCGCTGCATGAAGGCACGGGCGGCGGCACGCGCCACCCAGGCATCGGCCTTGAAATCGGCCGGGATTTTCTTCCAGTATTCCAGAAGGCCGCGGTCATCTTCGGCACGGCGCCTGAGGTTTTCAGCATAGGCCATGCGGCGGTTCTGGGTGGCCACGCCGGGTTCCATGGCATTGCTGCGCATCAGCGCGTCGAGCAGGCGGTCGACCTCGTCCCACTGCCCGGTCAGCTGACGCGCCTTGAGTTCGAGACGCAGCAGCGCGGTGTGCTGCGGCGCGATCTCCTTGGCCCGGCTGATCGCCACCAGCGCGGCCGCCGCGTCCTTGGCGTCGAGGCAGGCTTCGGCCTCAAACAGCTGCGCGGCGAGTTCGGCGCCGTATTCGGAGGCTTCCTGGAGATGGCGCTCGCGCTGCGGCGTGGCGCGCATTTCCTGGGCGGCGCGGGCGGCCAGCACGCGGGCCAGCCCCCGCCGGGCGTCGTCGCCCTGCCATTGCCCCAGCGACAGTTCGGCGTCCTGGTAGCGGTATTCGGTATACGCCCTGAGGCCGCCGACGAAATTTTCGTCGCGCTTTTTCGCTGCGCGCCGCTCGCGCTGTTCGCGCACGATGCGCGGCAGATTGAGGGTCAGCAGGGCCAGCCGCAGCAACACGATGCCGCCCACCACCAGGCCGATCGCGATCAGCACAAAGCTGATGAAGGAGATCTCCATCCGCCACGGCGGGTACACCAGCACCACATAACCGGGGTCGTAGCGCCCGGCCATCGCCAGCGCGACAGCCAGCACCGCGACGATGAGGAACGAGATCAGCCAGCGCATCAGTGATTCCCTTTGTAGGCGTCGAGCGCAGCCAGGCTGGCGTCGATGCCGGGCAGCCTGATGGCAATCTGCAGGCCGGACAGACGCTTGACCTCCTTGAGCGCGGCCGCGACGCCGGCATCGCGCGTATTGAAATAGCGCTCCAGCATCTCCGACACCGCGCGCAGGTCGGCCTGGAATCCTGCCTGATCCTGCGCCAGCAGCGCCAGCCGCGCCGACAGCAGGCGCAGGCGCAGATTTTCGCGCAGGAAGTAGGCCTGGTCGGGCGGCAGCAGCACCGCCTCGTTGCTTTCCAGCCGGCGGATCTGCACGATCCGCTTGAGCTCCGTCCACAATTCCTGGCCCAGGTTCGTCGCACTGGCCCGGCGCGGCGCAAGCGCCGTCTCGGAGCCTTGCGCGCTCGCCAGCGGCCAGCCGGCATGACGCGCCACCAGCGCCTCGATGCGTGCGCTCGCGCCCACCTCGTCGAGCGAAGGCACCGCGCGCAGGTTGGCGAGGTCGGCGGCGATGGCGCGGCGCAGCGCGGTGAACTGCGGCTTGTTCACCCGCTGCAGGCGGGTATCGGCGCCTTCCAGCGCGATGATCGCCGCCTTCACATTGCCCGCCAGTTGCAATTGCTGCGCGGCGGTAAGCAGCACCTGCTCGATCTCCGCCAGCGTCCACTGGTCGCGCCCCTGCGCCAGATCCTTGTACAGGGCTTCGAGCGCCAGCTGCTGCTGCTGCGACGTCGCCATCTGGCTTTCGATATGCGCGACCTTTTCGCCGACCTGCCGCATCGCATCGTCGGCGTTGCGCGCCAGCAGGCGGGTTTCGCTCACGTCCTTGCCCGACTCGGCCAGCCGGCGCCCCAGTTCGGTCTTCAGATCGCGGATACGCTCGCGGCCGTCGGACCACGACCAGGCCGCCGCCGCCAGCGCCAGCACCGCGACCAGCAAGGCAACCAGCGGCAGCGGCTGGATGCGCGCGTGCGGCACGGCAGGCGAGGCGGCGGCGGGCAGCGCGGAAGACGTTTCGGGTGTGTCGCTCATTGATTGTCCCTGAACCAGTTGATCAGTCCCTCTACCAGACCGGCATCGCCGCCCGGCGTGGCGATGACGTCGGCTATGCCGAAGCGGCGGGCCGCCTCGGCGATTTTCTCATGCGGGGCGAAAAGCGGGGTATGCCGCAGCAGCGGCGCGCCCGGCGCGCCCAGCAGCGCCGCCAGATTATGCAGCGTCTCCGCGCTGGTCACGGTCACCGCGTCGATTCCGCCGGTTTGCCAGCATGCCAGCAACGGTGCGGCATCCGCCTGCGGCCGCACACGCCGGTAGCACTCCAGGAAATCCACCTGCGCCCCGCGCGCGCGCAGCGTGTCGGTCAGCAATGCGCGGCCGCCGACGCCGCGCACGATCACCACCCGCTTGCCGGCGACGTCGTTCAGTTGCGGCAGCGCCAGCAGCGCTTCGCTGTCCTGGCCGTCCGGCGTGACGATGCCGTCGAGGCCCTGCGCCGTGAGCGCGCGCAGGGTGCCCGGCCCCACCGCAAAAATCCGGGCCGCTGCCGGCAGCGCGCCGCCGGCGCGGATTGCCGCCATGCCGAACTGCGCCGCATTGGGGCTGATGAAAATCGCGATATCGGCGCCGGCCAGCTGCGCCAGCGGCGCGGCCAGCTCGTCCAGCGGCACCGTCTCGATGGCGAGCGCGGGGAATTCGAACGCCGCGCCGCCCGCCGTCCGGATCGCCTGCGCCAGCACGGCGGCCTGGTGGGCCGGCCGCGTCACAAGCACGGTGCGCCCCACCAGCGGCCCCGTCATGCAGGCAACGCATCGAGGATGGCACGCGCGCCCAGCGCCAGCAGCTTGTCGGCGAGCGCCTGGCCGACCGCTTCAGGATCGCCGGCATCGCCCTCGGCGCGATCATGGATGAACCCGCTGCCGTCCGGATTTGCCACGAAGCCGTTGAGCACCAGACGGCCGTCCTGCAAGACCGCGTGCGCGCCCAGCGGCACCTGGCAGCTGCCGCCGAGCACGCGGCTGACCTGGCGTTCGGCGCGCACGCAGGCCGCCGTTTCAGGGTGGTTGAGCGCGGCGAGCATGGCCGCCACGCCGCTGTTGCCGCTGCGGATTTCGATGCCGAGTGCGCCCTGGCCGGCGGCTGGAATGCTGTCTTCCACGGACAGCAGGCTCCTGATGCGAGCGCCCAGGCCGAGCCGCTTGAGGCCTGCGGCCGCCAGCAGGATCGCATCGAACTGGCCTTCGTCGAGCTTCTTCAGACGGGTGCCGACGTTGCCGCGCAGCGGCTTCACGGCCAGGTGCGGATAGCGCGCGCGCAGCTGCGCTTCGCGGCGCAGGCTGGAAGTGCCGACCACACTGCCGGGCGGCAGGTCGGACAAGCGTTCGTACTGGTTCGACACGAAGGCATCGCGCGGGTCTTCGCGTTCGCCGATCACCGCCAGCATGAATCCCGGCGGCAGTTCCATCGGCACGTCCTTCATCGAATGCACGGCCAGGTCGGCCTGCCCGGCTTCCAGCGCCACTTCGAGCTCCTTGACAAACAGGCCCTTGCCGCCGATTTTGGAAAGCGTGACGTCGAGAATCTGGTCGCCGCGCGTGGTCATCCCCAGAATGTTCACGGCGCAGCCGGGATGCAGCGCACGCAGGCGGTCGCGGATATGCTCCGCCTGCCACATGGCAAGGGCACTTTCTCGGGAAGCGATGGTCAGGGTGTGCATGGCGGTAGATGTAAACAATTTAATTTGGCAAATGGCGACGCGACACGCATGATATCGATGTGTTCGCACCACGACAGGGACGACAACGATGACTCGACTGATTGCAGTCTGGGCCTTGATTTTAGCATGGGGCATGACGCTGTCCGGCACGGCCGGCGCGGCAGACGGACTGGTTCACGCAAAGAACTTCCAGGCCGACGCGCGTATTGCGGCCAAACGCCGGGTGCCCATTCTGGTGGTCTTCACCAGCCCGGTCTGCTCGTATTGCGAGCGCGTCAAACGCGAATATCTGATCCCGATGCACAAGGATCCGGCCTACCGTAACCGCGCCATCATCCGCGAAGTCACCATCGGCGCCACCACCCCGCTGACCGGGTTCGACGGCGCTCCCACTTCCGAAGGCGCGTTCGCCGCAGCCAACAAGATATTCCTGGTGCCAACCGTCAAAGTGTTCGACACCAAGGGCGCCGACGCCAGCGAAGCCATCGTCGGCCTGCTGTCGCCCGACTATTACTTCGGCTACCTGGAAGCGGCCATCGACGAAGGCCTACGCAAAGTGCGCGGCAAATAGGCTGACCGGCGCCGATTCCGCTGCCCGATCGCGCGTGACGCACGGATGATCGGGAAACGGAATAAAATTCCTGCCATGCAGGGAGCGCCCTTATGAAAACCCTTTTGGCCGACGACCACCCGCTGGTGCGCGAGGGGGTGCGGCAGGTGCTGGCCCAACTGGAGCCGCCGGTCGAAATCCTCGACGCCCACGACTATCCCAGCCTGTTTGCGCGCGCCGCCCTGCATCCCGACCTCGATCTGGCGCTGGTCGACCTGAACATGCCGGGCTTCGTCGGGATGCAGGGCATCACGCAGTTTCGCAACCGCTTCCCGGATATTCCGCTGATGGTATTGTCGGCGTCGGAATCGCCGCACGACATCCGCCACGCGCTGGAAGCCGGCGCGCTCGGCTACATCCCCAAAGCGTCCCCTACCGCGGTCATGCTGGCCGCGTTGCGGCAGGTGCTGTCAGGCGGCATCTATGTGCCGGCCGGCCTGGACGACCGGCAGCCGGCGGCGCCCGCCGCCGGTTTCGATGCCCTGCAGCACAGCGGACTGACGGCGCGCCAGCTTGAAGTCGCGCGTCTGCTGGCGCAAGGCTGCGCCAACAAGGCCATCGCAGACATGCTGGCGATGTCGGAAAGCACGGTGAAAGTGCACATTGCGGCGATTTTCCGCGTCTTCAACGTCAGCAACCGGACCGAGGCCGTGCTCGCCATTCAACGTCTGCCGCAGGCACCCTGAGCGCATCGTGAGATTTTTGCGCAGCCTGTTCGAGCGCCCGTCGCCGGCCAGCATCCGCAGCCGGCTGCTGGTCATTGCGCTGTTGCCCGCCCTGCTGGCCGAATTCGGGATGGTGGCGCACTTCACCACCCAGGCCCTCGCCACCGCCGAGCACGCCCTCCACACCCGCGCCGCCAATGCGGCCCGCCACCTGGCCGATGCCCTGCCCCATGCGCTGGCAAGCGGAGACGCGGCGCGGATGCACAGCCTGCTCCAAATCGAGGCTGCCAACAGCCAGCTGTCCTTTGCCAGGGTCGCCGACGCGCACGGCAATCCCATCGCCAGCACCGGCGTCCCCCTGCGCACAGCCCATCCGGATGAACATCACCGGCAACTCGCCGCGATTCGTTTGCCCGCCGTCGATTTTCCCGGCGGCGCCTTGGCTGCCGCCCGCGCCTCGCCCGGTGGCGACCTGCTGGGGCAGGTTGAAGTAGGCGTATCGCTCGGCCAGATCAGTGCCTTCAGGCGCGATTCGCTGATCCATGCCGCACTGCTGATGCTGGCGGCGCTGGCGCTCACCGGCGCACTGGCGTGGCGGCTGTCCAGCCGGCTGGCCGGGCAGCTGCGGCATGTCGGGCATGTGGTGGGGCGGCTGGCGTGCGGCGACCTCACGGTGCGCACGCAGCTGCCGCCGCAAGGCGAGGTCGGCATGCTGGCCGCCGGGATCGACAACATGGCCGAAGCCTTGCAGGCGCACCGCGGCGAACTGGAAAAACGCATCCGCGAGGCCACTGCCGATCTCGCCACGAGAAAGGAGATGGCCGAGCGTGCCAACCAGGCCAAATCGCGTTTCTTCGCCGCCGCCAGCCACGACCTGCGGCAGCCGCTGCACGCGCTGTCGCTGTTTGTCGCGGCATTGAAAATGCGCAACCAGCCGCCGGAAGCGCAAACCCTGATCGACAACATTGCAGCGTCCACCGCGGCGATGGAGTTGCTGTTCAATGCTCTGCTGGACATTTCGCGGCTGGATGCCGGTGCCATCGAAGCGCACCCGGTGCATTTCCCGCTGCAGAAAATGCTGCTCGATCTCAACCATCAGTTCAGCGCGGTGGCGGCGGAAAAGCAGCTGCACCTGCGTTTCCGCCCGTGCGGCGCCACCCTCTACAGCGACCCGCTGCTGATCGAGCGCATTCTGGCCAATCTGATCGCCAACGCCATCCGCTATACCGACGACGGCGGCATCCTGATAGGCTGCCGGCGCCGCGGCCGCATGGTGCGCATCAGCGTGGTCGACACCGGCCGCGGCATCCCGCCCGAGCAGCAGGAAAGCGTGTTCCACGAATTCGTGCAGCTGCACAATCCGGCACGCGACCGCAGCAAAGGGCTGGGGCTCGGGCTCGCCATCGTGTCGCGCCTGGGACGGCTGCTGGGGCACCGGGTGGATCTGCGCTCGCGCCCCGGCCACGGCTCGACGTTCAGCCTCGACGTGCCGTGCGGCGACGCCCGCTTGATCCAGCCGCCCGCCATCGCCGGCGTACCCGGGCAAATCCCCGCCGATGCGCTGGTGCTGCTGGTGGACGACGAAAGCGCGATCCTGCGCGGCATGGCCGAGCTGTTCGACAACTGGAATATCGATCTGGTCACCGCCCACAGCGCCGCCGAAGCGGTGCAATGGCTCGACAGCATCGGCCGCGTGCCCGACGTGATCGTGTCGGACTACCGCCTGCCCGACGACAGCGACGGCATCGAAGTCATCGCCCGTCTGCGGCAAAAATTCGGCCGCGACATCCCGGCCATTCTGGTCACCGGCGATACCGCGCCCGACACCATCCTGCGCATCAGCCGCGCCGGATTTCCGCTGCTGCACAAGCCGCTGCGCCCGGCCAAACTGCGTGCCCTGCTCACCCACCTGATCCAGCAGGCGCGCGCTGCCGCTATGGGATAATCCGCGCCATATCCTAGCTCCTGGCCCCTAAAATCATGCACCTCCATATCCTCGGCATCTGCGGCACCTTCATGGGCGGCATCGCCGCCATCGC
>NCIH01000034.1:0-30062 GCA_002281975.1 Hydrogenophilales bacterium 17-64-11
GCGCCGGTGGCGATGATCAGCGCATCGCAGGTATAGGTGCCGGAATCGCCGACCAGGGTGAACGGTTTTTCGGTCAGTTTGGCGGTGTGGATCTGGTCGAAAATGATTTCGGTCTTGAAACGTTCGGCGTGGCGCTGGAAGCGGTCCATCAGCTCGGGTCCCTGCACGCCGTCGACGTCGGCCGGCCAGTTGTCGACATCGGTGGTGGTCATCAGCTGGCCGCCCTGCTGCAGGCCGGTGATGACGACCGGCGAGAGGTTGGCGCGTGCGGCATACACGGCGGCAGAGTAGCCGGCGGGGCCGGAGCCGAGGATGATGAGTTTGTGGTGTGTGGTGCTCATGGTCTGTACTCGGGTAATGGGGAAAGCGAACTATTCTAACCAAATATGCCGACGGCATTTCCATGCCGCCCGCCCGGTATAATCGGAAGCCTTCCCACCCGATAAGTTCCTGCCCAACCGTTTCCATGGCGCGTCCCGCTCCCCGTTCGTCTCCGCCCCTGCCGCCCCGTATGCAACGCCTGTTGCGCGAAGCACGCGCGCTGCTGGTGGGGTTCGCTGCGCTACTGCTGGCTGCGATTCTGCTGACCCACGATGGCGCCGATCCGGGCTTCAGTACCACGGGCGACAGTGCGGCGGTGCACAACCTGGGCGGCAAAAGCGGCGCCTGGCTATCCGATTTGCTGTTGATGCTGTTCGGCATGTCGGCCTGGTGGTGGGTGGTGCTGGCACTGGCCTACGTCATTCACACCTTCCGCCATCTGAACGAAACTCCGCTGGCGGGGGGACGGCAACGCTGGCTGAAGCTGGGCGGGTTCGCCCTTTTGCTGCTGGCCAGCACCGGCATCGAGTGGCTGCGCACCTGGCATTGGGATGTGGCGCTGCCCGATGCCCATGGCGGCGTGCTGGGGGCGGGCGTGGGCACTGCGGCGGGCGCGCTGCTGGGATTCACCGGCGGCTCGTTGATTTTGCTGCTGCTGATGGCCGTGGGATTCAGCCTCTTCACCGGCGTGTCCTGGCTCGGCATGGCCGAGCGTACCGGTGCGTGGGTGGAACGGGCATACTGGAAGACGATCCAGGCCTGGCAGGCGTATCGCGACCGCAAGCTGGGCGAAGTGGCGCAGCAAAAACGCGAAGCCAAGGTGTCGGTGGAAAAGAAGAAACGCGTCGAAGCGCCGCCGATCCGCATCGAGCCGGTGGTGAAGGAAGTGCCGCAATCCGAGCGCGCCGTCACCGAGAAGCAGGCGCCGCTGTTCTCCGATCTGCCGGATTCGCCGCTGCCGCCGCTGCATCTGCTCGACCCGGCGGAGGAGGCGGTGGAAACCGCGAGCCCCGAAGCGCTGGAGTTCACCTCCCTGATGATCGAGCGCAAGCTCGCCGAATTCGGCGTCGAGGTCAAAGTGGTGTCGGCTTCGCCCGGCCCGGTGATCACCCGCTACGAGATCGAGCCGGCAGTGGGCGTGAAGGGCAGCCAGATCGTCAATCTGGCGAAGGATCTGGCGCGCACGCTGTCGGTGATCAGCATCCGGGTGGTCGAGGCGATTCCCGGCAAGCACACCATGGGACTGGAAATTCCCAACCCAAAACGGCAGATCGTTCGCTTGAGCGAGATCCTCGGCTCCAGGGCCTATCACGACAGCGCCAGCCCGTTGACGGTCACGCTGGGCAAGGACATCGCCGGCAATCCGGTGGTGGCCGACCTCGGCAAGATGCCGCACCTGCTGGTCGCCGGCACCACAGGCTCGGGCAAGTCGGTCGGCGTCAACGCGATGATCCTGTCGCTGGTCTACAAGGCCGACCCGTCCGCGGTGCGCATGATCATGGTCGACCCCAAGATGCTGGAACTCTCCATTTACGAAGGCATCCCGCATCTGCTGGCGCCGGTGGTCACCGACATGAAGCAGGCCGCCAGCGCGCTCAACTGGTGCGTGGGCGAGATGGAGCGGCGCTACAAGCTGCTGTCGGCGGTCGGCGTGCGCAACCTTGCCGGCTACAACCAGAAGGTGCGCGATGCGAAGAAGGCCGGCACGCCGCTGACCCATCCGTTCAGCCTGACGCCGGACGCGCCTGAACCTTTGGAGACCATGCCGATGATCGTGGTGATGATCGACGAACTGGCCGACCTGATGATGGTAGTCGGCAAGAAGGTCGAGGAGCTCATCGCGCGGCTGGCGCAGAAGGCGCGCGCCGCCGGCATCCACCTGATCCTGGCGACGCAGCGGCCGAGCGTCGACGTCATCACCGGCCTGATCAAGGCGAACATTCCGACGCGCATCGCCTTCCAGGTGTCCAGCAAGATCGACTCACGCACGATTCTGGATCAGATGGGCGCCGAGGCGCTGCTGGGGCAGGGCGACATGCTCTACCTGCCGCCCGGCACCGGGCTGCCGCAACGCGTCCACGGCGCCTTCGTATCGGACAGCGAAGTCCATCGCGTGGTCGATTACCTGAAGTCGCTGGGCGAGCCGGACTACATCGAAGGCGTGCTCGAGTCGCCCGAAGAGGTGGGCGAGGGCGGCGGCGAATTCGGCGAGGCGGGTGCGGAAGCCGATCCGCTGTACGACCAGGCCGTCGCCTACGTGCTGAAGTCGCGCCGCGCGTCGATCTCGTCGGTGCAGCGCCAGCTGCGCATCGGCTACAACCGCGCCGCGCGCATGATCGAGGACATGGAACGCGCCGGCCTGGTGTCGTCGATGCAGTCGAACGGCAACCGCGACGTGCTCGCGCCGGGGGGGGAAGCATGAGGTTCTACGCGCTGATTCCCGCCGCCGGTTCGGGTTCGCGCATGGGCGGGGCCATCGAAAAGCAGTACATGGACCTCAATTCGGTGCCGATGATCGCGCACGCGATGATGGTGCTGGCACGCGAGCCGCGCATCGCCAAGATTTTTGTGGTGCTCTCGCCGACCGACAAGCGCTGGGACAACTACGCGTGGCAGGGCTGGGAAGAGCGCATCGAAGTGCTGCGCTGCGGCGGCGCGACCCGTGCCGAAACGGTGCTGAATGGTCTCGACGCCATCTCCAAGGTCTGTGCCGCCGACGACTGGATGCTGGTGCACGATGCCGCTCGTCCCTGTCTGCCGGACGAGATGCTGGCGAAGTTGCTGGACGAAGTCGCTGCTGACCCGGTGGGCGGTCTGCTCGCCGTGCCGGTGGCCGACACCCTCAAGCGCGCCGCTGCCGAGCCGGCTTCCGGCACGCGGGCCGAGGCCACGGTGCCGCGTGCCGGCCTGTGGCAGGCGCAGACCCCGCAGATGTTCCGCCATGGCACGCTGGTCCAAGCGCTGCGCGCGGCCGGCAGCGACATGACCGACGAGGCTTCGGCCATTGAGCAACTCGGCCTGCAGCCGCGGCTGGTCGAATCCGACAGCCGCAACCTCAAGGTCACGTATCCGCAGGACCTGGAGCTGGCAGGCCTGATTCTGAGGAAGCTGCATGAATGAGATCCGAGTGGGGCACGGCTTCGACGTGCACGCCTTCGCCGCCAACCGCAAACTTATCGTCGGCGGCGTCGACATTCCCTACGAACTGGGTCTGGCCGGCCATTCCGACGCCGATGTGCTGCTGCACGCGATCAGCGACGCGCTGTTGGGTGCGGCCGGGCTGGGCGACATCGGCCGCCATTTCCCGGATACCGACGCCGCGTTTGCCGGCATCGACAGCCGCATCCTGCTGCGCCGCGTCGCCGAACAATTGCGCGAGCGCGGCTGGCGCGCCGGCAACGTCGACGCCACCGTCATCGCCCAGGCGCCCAAAATGGCGCCGCATATCGCGCGGATGACGGCGCACATCGCCGACGATCTCGGCATCGCCATCGACCGCGTCAACGTCAAGGCCACCACCACCGAAAAACTCGGTTTCATCGGACGCGGCGAGGGCATCGCAGCCGAGGCGGTGTGCCTGATCGGGCGTGACTGAACCCGGCCCGGCCGCAGCAGCCAAGCCCGCCACGCTGCGGCTGTTTTTCGCGCTGTGGCCGGATGACGCCACCCGCGCCGCACTCAACCGCACCGGCAATTGGCTGCACCAGCACTGGGGCGGCCGGCGCATGCGTGCCGACACCCTGCATCTCACCCTGGCGTTTCTCGGCAGCACGCCGACCGGACAGCTTGACGACCTGGCCGCCTGCGCCGATACCGTCCAGGCCGACGCCTTCGAACTGCTACTCGACCGCCCCGGTTACTGGCGGCACAACCGCATCGGCTGGCTGGGCGCGAGCCGGACGCCGCCGCACTACGCCGAACTGGCCGGCGCCTTGAATGCCGCGCTGCAGACTGCCGGCTATTCCATCGACGCCCGCCCGCATGTGCCGCATGTCACCCTGTTGCGCAACACGGCGGGCGGCGAACTGTCCGCATGTGTGCCGGTATGCTGGCCTGTCGGCGATTTCGTGCTGGCGGCCTCGCGCACCGAAGCCAAGGGCGCGCAGTACGAGGTGATCCGGCGGTGGAGCCTGAGGTGAAATGCCAGCGGGGGAAAGGCAGCTTCGCATGACTGTCGGCACTCGATAAATGAGCGCTCTGTCGCCCGCGCTGATCCTGTCGAGGATCGCGGGCACGCAGCGCGCTGGCCACGGATTCGTGGTTCCCTTCAATCAGGCCCGTTCAGCGCCAAGATGTTGCGGAGCCGAGGCCATGAAAATAACGCGAAAAAAAGCCGTTCCGGCTCGACACGCGCGTGACGTTTCGGTTATGATTCGCCCCGCATTAGGCGCGTAGCTCAGCTGGTTAGAGCACCACCTTGACATGGTGGGGGTCGTTGGTTCGAGTCCAATCGCGCCTACCAACGGTAGATAAAACAGGACGGGCTTTTGCCCGTTTTGTCGTTTCTGCGCGGCGTGCTTTCGACGTGTCCGCCTCAATCCCTCCAGTTTGTTCCTGCAGCCTGAACTTGGCATGCCGGCCGGCAAGGAATTCGGCCGGGAACGCCCCGCTCGTTTAAAGCAACCGTTGCGTGCCGCTTCTGCAGCAAGTCTTTGCGCGGGTCGCGGCCGTCTCGCGGCACGCTGCCTGCACCTCAGTCGCGGCCGCGGAAGACGGCCGCGCGCATCAGCAGCATTGCGGTGACCGGCGATGTCAGGAGGATGAATACGGTAATGAGGACTTCGTGGATCACCGGCCGTTGGGCCAGTGCGGAAGACACCAGGATCGAAGCCAGCAATACGCAGCCGGCACCCAGCGTGTTGCCCATGGTCGGGGCGTGGATGCGGGCGTAGAACGTATCGAGGCGGAGCAGGCCGAGAGAGCCGACCAGGGTCAGCAGGCCGCCGCATATCAGCAGCAGTGCCGCCGGCAGGGCAAACCACGGCGAAATGTCGGCGCTCATCATGGCTCGATCACCTCGCCGCGCAGCAGGAATTTGGCCATCGCGGTCGAAGCGACGAAGCCGAACAGGGCGATCAGCAGGGCAATGTCGAAATAGACGGCAGAGCCGATCCCTATTCCCAGCATCAATATCGTGAGCATGCCGTTGATGTACAGGGTATCGAGGGCCAGCACGCGGTCCTGGGCGGAGGGCCCGCGCAGCAGGCGCAGCAGGGCGCACAGCATGGCGACGGCAAAACAGGTCAGAGCGAAGTAAATCGATCCGGAGAGAATGGCGTTCATTCGAATATCTCCATCAGGGGACGTTCATAGCGTTGCTTGATGGTGCGCACCCAGGCGGCCTCATCCTGCAAATCGAGGACATGCAGCGTCAGGACGTTGCTGTCCGCATCGTGCCCGGCCCAGACCGTGCCCGGCGTGGCGGTGACGATGATGGTCAGCATCGCCAGTCCGTGGGGGTCGCGCATGTCGAGGGGAATCTTCATGAAGCCGACCCGAGGCTGGCGCCGGGAGGCGCCGAGAATGATGCTGCCGACCGCCAGGTTGGAACGGATGATGTCGTGCAGTACGTGGAAGATCAGGCCGATGGCCAGATGCAGGCGATGGGGCCAGGCCGGAAGCGGGCGCAGCGGGGCGACGGCAAAAGCGACGAGGAGGGCGAGCAGGATGCCGAGGACGATCTGCCCTGCCGACAGACTGTCGTTGAGCAATAGCCACATCGCGACCAGGACGATCGGCAGCAGCGGTAGCAGGGGTTTGCGCTTCACTCGCCGGTTCCTCCGGGGTAGGCCGGCAACACCGCATTGATGTAGGCGGCGGAATTGTGCAGGGACTCGGCCGTGACCCTGAAGTAGTCCGTGGCGGGCCCGGCAGCCAGCGCCAGGATGGCGCAGAGGGCGATCAGGCCGGCCACCGGCCCGGCCTCGACCCAGAGCAGGCGCGGCGTGCTGCGCTCGCCGCTCCAGAATACGCGGACGCCTAAGCGCGATAGGCTGATTATCCCCGCCAGGCCCGACAGCAGCAGGGCCGCGACAAGCAGCCAGGAAGGCAGGGGGTTGCCGCCCGGCGCCTCGGCAATGGCCGCAGCGAGCAGAGAGAACTTGGCGACGAAGCCCGACAGGGGGGGCAGCCCGGTCAGCAGCAGCGCGCAGGAAACGAACGTCAGCCCGAGAAACGCCATCGCTCCCGGTATCGGCAGACCGACCGTTTCGTCGGGGTGTTCCGTGTCGCTGGCAGGATCCTGCAAACCGAACGCCTCGAAGCTGATGGCGAGCAGATCGGCCGCGTAGGCCCGGCTGCGCTGCACCATCTCGACCACCATGAAAAATGCGCCGCCGCCCAGCACCGAACTGACCAGATAGAACAGGGCAGGACCGGTCAGGGCGGTGCCGCGGAAGCCGATGGCGGCGAGCAGGGTGCCGGACGAGACGATCACCAGAAATCCCGCCAGCCGTTCCAGCCGCTGGGTGGCGAGAATGCCGAGGCTGCCGATGGCGATGGTTGCAAGGCCGCAATAGAAGAGCCATTCGCCCCCGAAGGGTGCCGGGGATCCGGTCGCATGAAGCAGGGTTTCGAAGCGCAACAAGGCATAGATTCCCACCTTGGTCAGAATCGCGAACACCCCGGCCACCGGCGCCGAGGCCGCCGCATAGGTGGCAGGCAGCCAGAAGTTGAGAGGCCAGGCGCCGGCCTTGACCAGAAATACCACGCCGAGCAGTGCGGCGCCGATATCGAACAGGGTGCGGTCGTCGGGGCTGAGGCCCTGCACGCGCAGGGCCAGCTCGGCCATGTTGAGCGTGCCTGTCACGCCATAAATGAGGGCCGCCGCCACCAGGAACAGCAGGGAGGCGACCAGATTGACCGCGATGTAGTGCAGCCCGGCCTTGACCCGCGCCACCCCCGAGCCATGCAGCGCCAGGCCGTAGGAAGACACCAGCAAGACTTCGAAGAACACGAACAGGTTGAACAGATCGCCGGTAAGAAAAGCGCCGTTCAAGCCCATCAGCAGGAACTGGAACAGGGGTAGGTAATGCACCCCCGCCCGCTCCCAGCGCGCCAGCGAGTAGATCAGGGCGGCCGATCCGAGCGTCGCCGTCAGCGTCAGCATGATGGCCGCCAGGCGATCCGCCACCAGCACGATGCCGAAAGGCGCCGCCCAGTTGCCGAGCGAATAGACGGCGATCTCGCCGTGCCACGGAGCGGGCAGGTGCGCGTCGGTCATGGCCAGCAGCGTCAGCGCCAGCAACAGCTGGGCGAGCGTGGCGAGCAGCGCAATCGTGGCGCGCAGACGGTGCCGGGTTTCGCTGATCAGCAGCAGCAAGGCCCCCGTCAGCAGGGGAAGCACGACCGGCAGGATGGGCAGATGTTGTTGCCAGCTACCCATGTAGCGCTCCGGGGGCCGGCAGGGGCGAAAGGCGGGGCGGCATCATTCTTTTTCGGTTTCCTGGCCGTCGACGTGGTCGGTGCCGTTCAAGCCGCGCGAAGCGAGCAGGACGACGAGGAACAGCGCGGTGGTGGCGAAGCCGATGACGATGGCGGTCAACACCAGGGCTTGCGGCACCGGGTCGGTATACAGATCGGGGCTGCTGCCCTTGAGCGGGTCGATCACCGGAACCGCGCCGACGCGCAGCCGTCCCATGCCGAAGATGAACAGATTGACTGCGTAAGCGAGCAGCGACAGGCCGATGATGACCTGGAAGGTGCGCGGGCGCAGCAGCAGCCACACGCCCGAGCCGGCCATGACGCCGATCACGAGGGCGAAAACGATTTCCATCAGGTTCCTCCTCCGATGCCGGCCCTGCGGTGATGGCGGCGCAGCGACTGGTGGGCGATGACCACCAGCATCAGCACCGTCGCGCCCACCACCAGCATGTAAACGCCCAGATCGAAGAGCAGCACGCTCGACAGGTGCAGTTCGCCGAGCAGCGGCAATTCGCCGTGCCAGGCGAGGCTGGTGAGGAAGGGATAGCCGTACAGCCAGGCGCCGGCGCCGGCCGAAACCGCGCTGAGCAGGCCGAGCGCGATCCATACCATGGGATGGATGCGCAGGCGCGACTCCACCCAGACCGTGCCGCCGACGAGGTATTGCAGGATGATGGCGGTGGCCAGCACGAGTCCGCCGACGAAGCCGCCGCCCGGCGCGTTGTGGCCGCGCAGCAGGAAGAACAGCGAAACCAGCATCGCCAGCGGCAGCAGCAGGCGCACGAGCACCGCCGGCAGCATCAGATAGCCGCCCGGCAGCTTGGCGTCGGGGTCGGGCACGCGGTTTTCCTCGATGCCGTCCGCCGCATTCTGCTCGCGCTGCTGGCGCGGCAGGGGGATGCTCTCCGGCGCCGGGCGAAAGCGGCGCAGCAGGGCGAATACGGTCAGCGCGACCACGGCGAGCACGGTGATTTCGCCCAGGGTGTCGAAGCCGCGGAAATCGACCAGGATCACGTTGACTACGTTGAGGCCGCCGCCCTGGGGCAAGGATTGCGCGATGAAGAAGGGCGAAATGCCATCGATGTCGGGGCGGCTCAGGATGGCGTAGGCCAGCGCTGCAAGACCGAGGCCGCCCGCAGCGGCGATCAGCAGGTCGCGCAGGCGGCGCAGGCGCACCCGGGCCGTCTCGGGCCGTCCCTGGGCGAAGCGCGCTTCGCGGCGCGGCAGCCAGCGCAGGCCGAGCAGGATCAGCACGGCGGTGACCACTTCGACGGTGAGCTGGGTGAGCGCCAGGTCGGGTGCGGAGAACCAGACGAAAGTCAGGCTGGTCGCCAGTCCGGCGCCGCCCGACAGGATCAGCGCGGCAAAGCGGTGATGCTTGGCCTGCCAGGCGGCGGCCAGCGCGCAGGCGGCGCCGACTATCCAGAGCAGCGCGAAGGCCGGATGCAGGGGCGTCGTTTCCCGTGTGCCCCAGGAACTGCCAGTATTGAGCAGGGGCAGCAGTGCGCCGCCCAGGGCAACGAGAACGAGCACCAGGAGCTGCATCTGCAGACGCGACGAAAACAGCCAGCGCATGGCTTGTTCGGCGCCCGACATCAGCGTCGTCTGCAGCCAGTCGAAGGTGCGTTTGCCGTCGATGCGTTCGAGCAGCGGCACATCCGTGCCGGCACGCCAGAGGAAGGCGCGGTAGAGCGCGATGCCGCCGATGAACGCGGCGGTGCTCATCAGCAGCGGCAGATTGAGGCCATGCCAGACAGCCAGGCTGTAGGGCGGCGCGTCGCTGCCGAGAATCGAGTCGGTTGCCGCTTGCAGATAGGGGCCGACGGTGATGCCGGGGAGCACCCCGACCAGCAGGCAGGCCAGCACCAGCAGCGCGCTCGGCAGCAGCATCCAGCGCGTCGGTTCATGCGGCGCACGTGGCAGCTCATCGGTCGGCGGGCCGAAGAAGACCTGATGGATGAAGCGCAGCGAATAGGCGACGCTGAACATGCTCGCCAGCGTCGCCGCCAGCGGCAGGCCGATGCGTTGCCAGCCGGGGCGGTCGAGGAAGATGGTCTCGGCAAAGAACATTTCTTTCGACAGGAAGCCGTTGAGCAGGGGCACGCCCGCCATCGCCGCGGCCGCCACCACGGCCAGCGTCGCGGTGATCGGCATCGCCCGATACAGGCCCGAAAGTCGCTGCATATTGCGCGTGCCGGTTTCATGGTCGACGATGCCCGCCGCCATGAACAGCGAGGCCTTGAAGGTGGCGTGATTGACAATGTGGAAAACCGCCGCCACCAGCGCCAGCGGACTGTTCATTCCCAGCAGCAGCGTAATGAGGCCGAGATGGCTGATGGTGGAGTAGGCGAGCACACCCTTCATGTCCTGCTGGAACAAGGCCAGATAGGCGCCGATCAGCAGCGAACACAGGCCGGCGCCACCGACGATCCAGAACCACAGATCGGTGCCTGCCAGCACCGGCCAGAACCGGGCCAGCAAGAACACGCCAGCCTTCACCATGGTGGCGGAATGCAGAAAGGCTGAAACCGGCGTCGGCGCCGCCATGGCATGGGGCAGCCAGAAGTGGAAAGGAAACTGGGCGCTCTTGGTCAGCGCGCCGAGCACGATCAGGATCAGCGTCAGCGGGTACCAGGGATGGTTCTGGATCGTGTCTGCCGCAGCCAGGACCGCATCCAGATCATAGCTGCCGGCCATGTGCCCGAGCAGCAGCATGCCGCCCAGCAGGGCCAGCCCGCCCGTGCCGGTAACGATGAGCGCCATGCGTGCGCCGCGGCGCGCGTCCACGCGGTGATGCCAATAGGCGATGAGCATGAACGAAGCGAGGCTGGTCAGCTCCCAGAACATGGCAATCTGGAGCAGGTTGCCCGACAGCACCACCCCGAGCATCGCCCCCATGAACGCCAGAAAAAAGGAGAAGAAACGGGGTACCGGATCGTCCGGCGACATGTAGTAGCGCGCATAGACCACCACCAGCGCGCCCATCACCGTGACCAGCATGGCGAACAGCCAGGCGTAGCCATCCATGCGCAGGGAGAAATCCAGCCCCAGGCCGGGCGCCCAGGGAATGGTCATGCGGATGACGCCTTCGGCGGCAACTTGCGGATACAGGCTCGCCACCAGGACTGCGGCCGCAAGCGCGACCATACCGGCCAGCCACGCTTCGGCATTGCGGGCGTTGGACGGCAGGAAGGCGGCACACAGGCTGCCAACGAACGGAAGAAGAAGAATCAGGAGCAAGGACATGCTCTATTTACAATTGTTCAGCACGTCTCTGGGCCTCTTGTCGAAGTCTCGATTCTACGGAAAAGGCTTCAGCGGTTTCCACTAAAACAACTAGGCCGCCCCTCGGGAAACCGGCCCTTGCGGCGCTTGAATTTTCGTTTGGCTTGTTCGAAACGGCAATCGAAACCCGGCGTAGTTTAGCATCAGGGGCTGCCCGATCCGGGTCCGCCGCTTCATCTCCGGGACGCGGCGATTTGGTGTGAACGGCAGGGCTGTGCGTAAACGGGCGGCATGGCTCTCATCGTTGCGCCTGGCGCCCGATAGACTAGTGATCTATGAGAATGTTAAAATTATTTGTGTAGTTCACAGTTCAGGTCTTGGGCCGCAGCAGTTCCGTGCAGTGGGTGGATCACTTGACGCGGTGCCGGCCATGAGTTCGGGTTCGAATCGTGGCTGCCAATATTCATCGGGGGCAGGGTGGCCTCCGGGGGTTGAGAAATGTCGCCGCGAACTGGTGCGTCGACACTGGATAAACCCGGTGCATGGCTGTTCGCAGTGCGCCTGCAATCTTTGAAATCAGCAATATCCAAAAGCGCGGCCGGCCCGCGTTTTTTTGTTCCCGGAGTTCGTATATGGTCAACGTCACGCTTCCCGACGGTTCCGTCAGACAGTTCGATGCGCCGGTCACGGTGGCGCAGGTTGCATCCAGCATCGGCGCCGGCTTGGCCAAGGCGGCGCTCGCCGGGCGGGTCGATGGCGAACTGGTCGACACCAGTCATCTGATCGATGCGGATGCGCAACTCGCCATCGTCACCGACAAGGATGCCGACGGCCTCGACATGATCCGCCATTCCACCGCCCACCTGCTGGCGTACGCGGTGAAGTCGCTGTTTCCCGATGCGCAGGTGACCATCGGTCCGGTGATCGAGGACGGCTTCTACTACGATTTCGCGTACAAGCGCCCGTTCACACCGGACGACCTCGCAGCGATCGAGAAAAAAATGGCCGAGTTGGCGAAGCAGGACATCCCAGTCGAACGCAGCGTGATGCCGCGCGACGAGGCGGTGGCCTTCTTCCGCGACATGGGCGAGGCGTACAAGGCCGAGATCATCGCGTCGATCCCGAGCAACGAGGATATTTCGCTGTACCGCGAGGGCGATTTCATCGACCTCTGCCGCGGCCCGCACGTGCCGTCGACCGGCAAGCTCAAGCACTTCAAGCTGATGAAGCTGGCCGGCGCCTACTGGCGCGGCGACTCGAAGAACGAGATGCTGCAGCGCGTGTACGGCACCGCATGGGCGAAGAAGGAAGACCTCGAAGCCTACCTGCATCGTCTGGAAGAGGCCGAGAAGCGCGACCATCGCAAGCTCGCCCGGCAGCTCGACCTGCTGCACATGCAGGACGAGGCGCCCGGCATGGTGTTCTGGCACCCCAAGGGCTGGATCGTGTGGCAGCAGATCGAGCAGTACATGCGGCAGAAGTTCGTCGAATACGGCTACCAGGAAGTGCGCACCCCGGCGGTGATGGACCGCAGCATGTGGGAGAAATCCGGCCACTGGGAGAACTATCACGAGAACATGTTCACCACCGCGTCGGAAAACCGCGACTATGCGGTGAAGCCGATGAACTGCCCCGGCCACGTGCAGATTTTCAACAGCGGCCTGCATTCCTATCGCGACCTGCCGCTGCGCCTGGCCGAGTTCGGCTCGTGTCACAGGAACGAGCCGTCGGGCGCGCTGCACGGCATTATGCGCGTGCGCGGCTTCACCCAGGACGATGCCCATATCTTCTGCACCGAAGACCAGATCGAGCAGGAAGTGGCCGACTTCATCGTCATGCTGCAGAAGACCTACGCCGATTTCGGCTTCAGCGACGTGCTGGTGAAGCTGTCGACGCGGCCGGACAAGCGCGTCGGTTCGGACGAGTCCTGGGACAAGGCGGAAGCCGCGCTGGCGGCGGCGCTCGACAAGAACCAGCTTGCCTACGACCTGCAGCCCGGCGAGGGCGCGTTCTACGGCCCCAAGATCGAGTTCACGCTGAAGGATTCGCTCGGCCGCCTGTGGCAGTGCGGCACCATCCAGCTCGACTTCAACCTGCCGGTGCGCCTGGGGGCCGAGTTCGTCGACGAGGACAACAGCCGCAAGCCGCCGGTGATGCTGCATCGCGCGATCCTCGGCTCGATGGAGCGCTTCATCGGCATCCTGATCGAGCACCACGCCGGCAATTTCCCGCTGTGGCTGGCGCCGGTGCAGGTGATGGTGATGAACATCAGCGAGCGTCAGGCCGACTACGCGCAAAAAGTCACCCAGGCGCTGCGCGAGGCCGGCATCCGTGCAGTGTCGGACTTGAGTAATAACAAGATTACTTATAAAATCCGCGAACATAGCTTGCAAAAGCTGCCTTATCTGGTGGTCGTTGGCGACAAGGAAATGGAAACCGGTGCGGTCTCCGTCCGTGCCCGCGGCAACCAGGATCTGGGGCAGCTCGGTTTGGATGACTTGATGGCGCGCCTGAAAGCGGAAACGCTGGCGCGCCAGTAGCAGCGGTCAAACAAGGCGTCGGGGCTGTCCCGTTTAGGGGATTGGTCCCGCGCCTTCTTTATTTTCGTTTGGCCTTTTTGCCTCGGCGCGTTGCGCCAGGTTTTTATTTGGAGAACAACTCATCGCGACAGAAAAGAAACAGACACGCATCAACGGCGAAATTACTGCCCCTGAGGTGCGTTTGGTCGGTGTGGAAGGCGAGCAGCTTGGCATCGTAAAAATCTACGATGCGCTGCGCCAGGCTGAAGAAGCTGACCTGGACCTGGTTGAAATTGCCCCGACGGCGCAGCCGCCCGTGGCCAAGATCATGGACTACGGCAAGTTCAAGTATCAGGAAAGCAAGAAGCAGCACGAAGCCAAGCTGAAGCAGAAGCAGGTCCAGATCAAGGAAATCAAGTTCCGTCCGGGTACCGACGAAGGCGATTACCAGATCAAGCTGCGCAACCTGATCAAGTTTCTTGAAGAAGGCGACAAGACGAAGATCACATTGCGTTTTCGGGGGCGCGAAATGGCCCACCAGGAAATCGGCATGGCCCAGTTGCGGCGCGTGTCGGCGGACCTGGCCGAGCTCGCTGTGGTCGAGCAGTTCCCCAAGATGGAAGGCCGCCAGCTGGTGATGATGCTGGCGCCGAAGAAGAAGATTTAAGGTTTTTTTGTACTGCATTCGCTTGAGTGCAAGCGAATGTGAGACCGGCGTTTCTCGTATCCCTCGGGATCAAAAACGCCACAATACGTGCAGTCGGGTTGGTGAAGCATTCCACGTCGTGGGATCACCTGGCCGCATGAGATAAAAGGAAGCATCATGCCTAAGATGAAAAGCAAGAGCGGCGCCGCCAAGCGGTTCCGCGCGCTGGGCGGCGGCGGGTTCAAGCGCTCGCACGCGTTCATGCGCCATATTCTCACCAAGAAGAGCACCAAGCGTAAGCGCCAGTTGCGCGGCATGGAAACCGTCAATGCCAGCAACCACAAAGCGGTTGCCCGCATGTTGCCCTACGCATAAAGGAGAGAAAGCATGCCACGCGTCAAACGGGGTGTAACCGCCCGCGCCAGCCACAAGAAAATCCTCGATGCCGCCAAGGGCTATCGCGGTCGTCGCAAGAACGTATTCCGCGTCGCCAATGAAGCGGTGATGAAGGCCGGTCAGTATCAGTACCGCGACCGTCGTCAGCGCAAGCGCCAGTTCCGCGCTCTGTGGATTGCCCGTATCAACGCCGCCTCGCGGCAACACGGTCTGACCTACAGCGTGTTCATGAACGGTTTGAGCCGCGCCGAGATCGGGATCGACCGCAAGGTGCTGTCCGATATCGCGATTTTCGACAAGGACGCCTTTGCCAAGATCGTTGAACAGGTCAAGGCCAAGCTGGCGGCGTAAGCCGTCAAACCGTCACAAAAAAAGGCCGCAAGGCCTTTTTTTGTTTGTGATTGATACGAGACCATTGCCATGCGCAATCCCAACGAAATCGTTGCCGACGCCCTTATCGCCATCCAGGCCAGCTCCGACTTGCCGGCACTGGAACAGGTCAAGGCGGGCTATCTGGGCAAGAGCGGCCAGCTCACCGAATTGCTGAAAAGCCTGGGCGCGATGCCCGCCGACGAGCGCAAGACCGCCGGCGCCCGCATCAACGAAGCCAAGCAGGCGGTGGAAGCCGCGCTCAAAACGCGGCGCGACGCGCTGCAGCAGGCCGAACTGGACCGTCAGCTGGCGGCCGAAACGCTCGACGTGACCCTGCCCGGACGCGGCTTGGCGCGCGGCGGGGTGCATCCGGTGTCGCGCACGCTGACGCGCATCCAGGCGCTGTTCCGCTCGATCGGCTTCGAGGTGGCGACGGGGCCGGAGATCGAGACCGATTTCTACAATTTCACCGCGCTCAACATCCCGGAAGACCATCCGGCGCGGGCGATGCACGATACCTTTTATCTGCAGAGCGGCGAGTTGCTGCGCACCCATACTTCGCCGGTGCAGGTGCGCTACATGCAGACCCACCGGCCGCCGCTGCGCATCATCGCGCCGGGACGGGTGTACCGCTGCGATTCCGATGTCACGCACACGCCGATGTTCCATCAGGTCGAAGGCCTGTGGGTGGACGACTCGGTGTCGTTTGCCGACCTCAAGGGGGTGCTCGCCGATTTCATGCGCAACTTCTTCGAGCGCGACGATCTGCCGGTGCGCTTCCGGCCGTCCTTCTTTCCCTTCACCGAGCCGTCGGCCGAAATGGACATCGGCTGCGTGATGTGCGGCGGCGAGGGCTGCCGGGTATGCTCGCACACCGGCTGGCTGGAAGTGCTGGGCTGCGGCATGGTGCACCCCAATGTGTTCAGGCATGTCGACATCGACACCGAGCGTTTCGTCGGCTTTGCCTTCGGACTCGGCGTCGAGCGCCTCGCCATGCTGCGTTACGGCGTCGACGATTTGCGGTTGTTCTTCGAGAACGATTTGCGTTTCCTTAAACAGTTCAATTAATTAGGGCGCATACATCATGCAATTTTCAGAAGCCTGGCTGCGCAGCCTCGTCAACCCCGCACTCGATACCCCCCAACTGGCCCACGCATTGACCATGGCCGGGCTGGAAGTCGAGGCCTTGATGCCGGCCGCCCCGCCGTTCAACACCGTAGTGGTGGCCGAGATCCTGTCGGCGGAAAAGCACCCCGACGCCGACCGTCTGCGCGTGTGCCAGGTCGATGTCGGCGAGGCGGCGCCGGTCACCATCGTGTGCGGCGCGCCCAACGCGGCGGCCGGACTCAAGGTGCCGTGCGCTCGTCCGGGGGCGAAGCTGCCCGGGATCGAAATCAAGGTCGCCAAGGTGCGTGGCGTCGAGTCCTTCGGCATGTTGTGCTCGACCAAGGAACTGGGCCTGGAAGGCGCGGCCGACGGCCTGATGGTGCTGCCTGCGGATGCGCCGGTGGGCGAGGATTTCCGGGCCTGGCTCAACCTCGACGATACCCTTGTCACCCTGAAACTCACCCCCAACCGCGCGGACTGCCTGTCGCTGCAGGGCGTGGCGCGCGAGGTCGGGGCGATCACCGGCGCCGAGGTGCGTCTGCCGCAGATACGCGAAACCCCGGCTCGTATCCACGACACGGTGCCGCTGCACGTAGCGGCAAGCGGGGCCTGCCCGCTGTATCTGGGGCGCGTGGTGCGCGGCATCGACGCGCAGGCGCCCACTCCGCGCTGGATGGCGGAACGGCTGGAGCGCAGCGGCATCCGCCCGCTGCTGGCGCCGGTCGACATCACCAATTACGTGCTGCTCGAACTCGGCCAGCCGATGCATGCCTTCGCGCTGTCGCGCCTCAGCGGCGGCATCGAGGTGCGGCTGGCGCGTGCGGGCGAAACACTCGAACTGCTGAATGGCCAGACGGCCGAACTGGCGCCCGACATGCTGGTGATCGCCGATGCCAGCGGCCCGGTGGCGCTGGCCGGGATCATGGGCGGGCAGCCGACCAGCGTGGAGCGCGTTACGGTCGATGTCTTCCTCGAAGCCGCGTTCTTCGCGCCGATGGCGATTGCCGGGCGTGCGCGCCGGCTGGGCTTGTCCACCGATTCGTCGCACCGCTTCGAGCGCGGCGTCGACTACGCCGCGACGCGTCAGGCGATGGAGCGGGCAACGCAGTTGCTGCTCGATATCTGCGGCGGCCAGCCGGGGCCGATCACCGAAGCGGTGGCCGAATTGCCGCGGCGCGAGCCGATCACCCTGCGCCTGGCGCGGCTGAAGCGTGTGGCCGGCATCGAGCTCGACGCGGATCAGGTGGCGCGCGGCCTCGGCGCGCTCGGCGCGCAGGTCGAGCGCCAGGGCGATTGCCTGGCCGTCACCCCGCCGAGCTTCCGCTTCGACCTGGCAATCGAGGAGGACCTGATCGAAGAGGCGGTGCGCCTGTTCGGTTACGACAACATTCCGGCGCAGCCGCCGGCGGCGCCGTCGCGCATGCTGCCGCAGGACGAAACCATGCTGGCCGACGACGTCCTGCGGCAGATGCTGGCCGGACTGGATTATCAGGAAGTCATCACCTACAGCTTCGTCGACCCGGCGTGGGAAATGGCGTTGAATGCCGACGCCCGCCCGTTGCCGCTGGCCAATCCCATCGCCAGCCAGCTGTCGGCGATGCGCACCACGCTGTGGGGTGGTCTGATCGAGACGTTGCGCCATAATCTCAACCGCCAGCAGGAACGGGTGCGCATTTTCGAACTGGGGCGGGTGTATGCGTCGCAGTCCGAGCAGCCGATGAAGCTGGGCGGCCTCGCTTATGGCGACGTGCAACCTGAACAATGGGGCGCAACTGCGCGCCGCGTCGATTTCTTCGATCTCAAGGGCGACCTGGAACGCCTGTTCGGCCACGCGCTCGACAGCCGGCGCGGCGCCCATCCCGCACTGCACCCGGGGCAGTGCGCCGAATTGTGGACAGGGGGGCGGGCGATCGGCTGGATCGGCGCGCTGCATCCGCGCCTGGTGCAGGCCTTCGATCTGCCCGCCGTGCCGGTGCTGTTCGAACTCGACTGTCAGGCGCTCGCCCGGCATGCTTTGCCGCGGCATGCGGCCTTGTCGCGCTTCCCGCTGGTGCGGCGCGATCTGGCGTTCGTGCTGGACCTCCAGACCCCGGCCGGCGAACTGTTGGCCGTGTTACGCGAGGCCGCGTCTGCCCAGGTGCAGTCGATCGAGGTGTTCGACGACTATCGCGGGAAAGGCATGGGGGAAAACCAAAAAAGCCTTGCTATTCGGGTAGTTATGCAAGATACTGAACGCACATTGACGGATCAGGAAGTGGAGGGCGCAGTGCAAAAACTGATCAACGCCGCGCTTCGTCAGTGCAATGCCAGTTTGCGTGCGTGACGCTTTTTCTCACGAGCCATCCCTGCCAACACGACCATGACCACCCTGACAAAAGCTGATCTGGCCGAACTGCTGTTCGAAAAAGTGGGTTTGAATAAACGCGAAGCCAAGGATGTCGTCGAATCGTTTTTCGATGAAATCCGCTTGTCGCTCGAAAAGGGCGACATCGTCAAACTGTCCGGTTTCGGCAATTTCCAGTGCCGGGAAAAGCCGCAGCGCCCGGGCCGCAACCCCAAGACCGGCGAAGAAATGCCGATTTCCGCGCGTCGCGTGGTGACCTTCCACGCCAGCCAGAAACTCAAATCCCAGGTCGAAGGCGCCCAAATTGGAACGCCCAGCGCGGAGTGAACTGCCGCCGATTCCGGCCAAACGCTATTTCACCATCGGTGAAGTGTCGGAGCTGTGCGCCGTCAAGGCGCACGTGCTGCGTTACTGGGAACAGGAATTCACCCAGCTGCGCCAGGTCAAGCGGCGCGGCAACCGGCGTTATTACCAGCACCACGAGGTGCTGCTGATCCGCCGCATCCGCGAACTGCTGTACGAAGAGGGCTTCACCATCAGCGGCGCGCGCCAACGCCTCGAGCACGACGCCGACCTCGCTCCCGTCGCTGCCGCTTCCGAGCTGGATGCCGGAAAATTGCGCGCTGAAATCACCGCCATCCTGAAAATATTGGGCTGACGGGCTTCCGTGTCGTGCCGGTCATCTGTTAGAATCTTGGGCTTCGTCGGGGCGTAGCGCAGCCTGGTAGCGCACTTGCATGGGGTGCAAGGGGTCGGAAGTTCGAATCTTCTCGCCCCGACCAATAAAATCAGAGAGATAGGGTCGGGTTATCCCGGCCCTTTTTCTTTGCAGCGACAGAAACCCTGTTGCCGTTGCGACATCTGCAATGTCCGGTACAGGCACTATATTTATCGTTTGTTCATATCAGGAGAGAGTTATGGAACACACTTTGCCCACACTGCCCTTTGCCATGGACGCGCTCGCGCCGCACATGTCCCAGGAGACCTTCGAATACCACTACGCCAAGCACCATCAGGCCTACGTGACCAACCTCAACAACCTGATCAAGGGAACCGACTTCGAGACCAAATCGCTCGAGGACATCGTCAAGAGCGCGCCCGCCGGCGGCGTCTACAACAACGCCGCGCAGGTATGGAACCACAGCTTCTTCTGGAACTGCCTGACCCCCAACGGCGGCGGCGCGCCCAGCGGCGCCCTGGCCGACGCCATCAACCAGAAGTGGGGCTCGCTGGACGAGTTCAAGAAGGCCTTCCAGGCCAGCGCCGTGGGCAACTTCGGTTCCGGCTGGACCTGGCTGGTGAAGAAGGCCGACGGTAGCGTCGACATCGTCAACATGGGCGCTGCCGGCACCCCGCTGACCACCGGCGACAAGGCGCTGCTGTGCGTCGACGTGTGGGAGCACGCCTACTACATCGACTACCGCAACCTGCGTCCCAAGTTCGTCGAGACCTTCCTCAACAACCTGGTGAACTGGAAGTTTGCGGAAGCGAACTTCGCCTGAATCCGTAGTCTTGAAGCGGCCAACGTCCGCTGAAAACCGGAACCGGGGCGCAATGCCCCGGTTTTATTTCGCCTCCGTGCCGGCGTCCGCCAGGCGAAGGATATCCAGATAGCCGTGTTCGGCCATCCTCCGCGCTTCGCTCAATAGGGCCGCATTTTCCGCATTCGGGGTCTCATCGCCGTCCAGCAAGCGCAGCATGCGCGTCCAGCGCTCGCGCTGGTTTGCCACGGTCTTCGGCGCAGCAAGTCCCTGCCGGCGCAGCTCGGATGCGCGGCCGATCAGGCGGAACTTCGCCGCTTCGAGTTGCGGCGCCAGCGGCAGCGAGAGGTCGAAGCTGATGTCCAGCCGGCAGGCCTCATCCATGCGGGGCGCAGGCGGGGGCGCTCGCCAGGAGAGTTCGTCTGGGCCGGGCGCGACGCGGTCGGGGTCGAGCGGGAATTTGTAGAAGCCCCATTTCGCGCCCATCCAGCATTCGAGCAGCACACGGTCGTCTTCTCCCATGCACAGGTCGCCTTCGGCCTCGGCGAGTTCGGTGTCGTCCGGCAGCGGGCCGTAGGCGCGCGGGTCTTTCTTCCATCTTGAAAAATCGCGATTTGGCGGGGTGCCGTAGTCGGCTTCGAGTGCGTGCCAGATCGCGATGAAGACTGTGTAGTCGTGCCGGTAGTCCGGGTTGCGGCGCAGGAATTCCCATGCCCACTGGTCGCGCGTCAGCGCGTCGCCTGATGCGGTGGGCGATTCGGAATTCACGACGAGCAGCTGACCTCGATCTGCTTCGCCCAGTCGGGCGGCTCGGCGGCGTAGGCCTCGCATTCCGGCTGCTCGTCGAACGGGTGCGTCAGCAGCGCGTGCAGGCGATTGACCTCGCTGTAATCGCGATGGTCCGCCGCGCGGCGGATGGCGACTTCAGCCAGGTGGTTGCGCAGGATGTATTTCGGATTGACGCGCCGCATCGCCTGGCCGCGCTCGGCATCCGCCGAGCCCAACTGGCGCAGCGCGGCGGCGTAGCGTGCCGCCCAGGCGTCGAACGCCGCGCGGTCGAGGAAGAGGTCGCGCAGCGGCGGATTGACGGCGTCGGGGCTGCTGTCGAAATCGCATAGGCGGCGCATGAAGACCGTGTAATCGACGCGGTTTTGCACGAGCAGTTGCAGCGCGTCCGTGAGGATCGGCACCCGATCCTCGCCGGGCGCGAGGCCGAATTTTTCGGCCATGCGGGCAAGGTAGGCCTGGCCGAATTGCCGCGGATAGTCGCCAATCGCGGCGGAGGCGGTTTCCACCGACAGCAGCGGCACCAGTGTCTGCGCGAGCTTGGTGAGATTCCAGGCGGCGACGTCGGGCTGCTGGTCGAAGGCGTAGCGGCCGCCGCTGTCGGAATGGTTGCAGACGAAGCCGGGGTCGAAGGCATCCATGAAGCCGAACGGGCCGTAGTCGAGCGTGAGGCCGAGGATGGACATGTTGTCGGTGTTCATCACGCCGTGCGAGAACCCGGCTGCCTGCCAGTCCGCCATCAGTTCGGCGGTGCGGCGGGCGACTTCGCGCAGCAGCTCGGCGTAGGGTTCGGCACGCGCCGCCAGCTCGGGGTAGTAGCGTGCGATGACGTAATCGGCCAGCCGTTTGAGCGGCTCGATCTGGTTGCGGTAGTAGAACACCTCGAAGGAACCAAAGCGCACGAAGCTCGGCGCCAGCCGCGTCACCAGCGCGGCGGTCTCGATCTCCTCGCGGTACACGGGGTGGTCGCTGCCGACGATGGCCAGCGCGCGCGTGGTCGGGATGCCGAGCGCATGCATCGCCTCGGAACAGAGGAATTCGCGGATGCTCGAACGCAGCACCGCGCGGCCGTCGCCGCCGCGCGAGTAGGGGGTGCGTCCGGCGCCCTTCAATTGCACTTCCCAGCCTTCGCCGGCGGCATTCTTCACCTCGCCCAACAGGATCGCGCGGCCGTCGCCCAGCTGCGGCACGTAGTGGCCGAACTGGTGCCCGGCGTACAGCGCGGCGAGCGCGTCCATCCCCGGCAGCGATTGATTGCCAGCCAGCGTGTGGATCAGTTCGGGGCGGGCGATTTCGCTGTCGTCGAGGCCGAGCAGCGCCAGCGCTTGCGGGCTGTGGCAGACGAGATAAGGATCGGGGACGGGCGTGGGGCAGACGCGCGAATAAAAGATTTCCGGCAGGCGGGCAAAGCCGTTGTCGAAGGTCAGCGATTCAAGTTTGGGCATGGGGAAATTCTAAAGCCTGGCAGGGTTTGCGCGACCCGCCCGACGACAGGGGTACCCGCCCACCTGGGCGCCATGAAGCGCATTCCGGCTTGCCCGGCGCGCGCCTGCCTACCCGTACAGCTGGACAGCGAATCCCTCCTGTTCCCATTCGTTCGCCAGCGCCCAGCCGGCGTTCCCCGCAATCATGCTGAATTCGTCGCGGCGGAACTTGTAGGAATGCTCGGTATGCAGCGTCTCGCCGAGGGCGAAATGGAAACGCCGGCCCGCTACGCGCACCGTCTGCGCGGCGAGGCTGACCAGATGCATCTCGATGCGGCCGGCAACCGGATTGTAGAAGGCGTAGTGGCGGAATCGGGCGGGGTCGAAATCGGCGCCCAGCTCGCGGTTCAGGCGCTCGAGGAGATTGAGGTTGAAGGCGGCGGTGATGCCGGCAGCGTCGTTATAGGCGGCGTGCAGCAGCAGCGGATCTTTCTTGAGGTCGAGGCCGATGAGCAGGTGCCCATCGGCGCCGGCCAGTCGGCGGAAGCGTGCGAGCAGGGCGGTCGCCGTGTCGGGCGGGAAGTTGCCGATGCTGGAGCCGGGGTAGTAGATCAGCCGCCGGCCGGGCGGCAGGCAGGGGGCCGCGGCTTCCAGGTCGCGGATGAAATCCATGCCCAGCGCGGTGACGGCAAGTTGCGGGTAGGCGCGGGCAAGGGTTTGCGCGGCGGCGGCCAGCGGGGCGCCGGCGATGTCCAGGACGACGAGGTGGGCGGGGTGCAGGGCGTCGAGCAGCAGGCGCACCTTGCGGCACTCGCCGGCGCCCGGCTCGACGATGCAGTCGAGCGGGCCGACGGCGGCCGCGATGTCGGGCAGGCGGGAGGCCATGAGCATCCGTTCGGTGCGGCAGAGGGCATATTCGGGCTGCGCGCAAATGGCCTCGAACAGACGACAGCCCGTCTCGTCATAGAAATATTTCGGCGGAATGGCTTTGGGGCAGGCGGCCAGGCCGGCCAGCACGTCGCTGCGCAAATCGTCGTCGGCGACGGGAAAGTCCTGAAAGGTGAACGACACTCAGACGGTGATCACAACATCGCGGCCGGCTTGCAGCCGGCCGATTTCCGCCGCCTGCGCGAAGCCGTGCCGCCGGAAGGTTTCCAGCACCGTGTCGCGCGCCCAGGTGGCGCAACTCACCAGCAGGCCGCCGCTGGTCTGCGGGTCGGTGAGCAAGGCCTGCTGCCAGTCGGCGATGCCGCCGGCCAAGCTCACTTCGCTGCCGTAGCTCGCCCAGTTGCGCTGGCTGGCGCCGGTGACATGGCCGCCCTGCGCCAGCTCGCTTACGCCGGGCAGCAGGGGCAAGCGGCCCAGCCCGACCTGGGCCGCAACGTTCGATGCCCGGGTGATTTCGAGCAGGTGGCCGAGCAGGCCGAAGCCGGTGATGTCGGTCATCGCGTGCACGCCAGCAGTTGCGGCCAGATCGGCGCCGGCGGTGTTGAGCTGGGTGGTGGCGGCGATCATCGCCGCGTATTGGTCCGCACTCAGCAGGCCTTTTTTCAGCGCCGCGCTGTAGATGCCCACGCCCAGCGGTTTGCCGAGGATCAGGTGGTCGCCGGCCTGGCCGCCGCTGTTTTGCTTGATCTTGCGCGGGTCCACCACGCCGATGCCGACCAGGCCGTAGATCGGTTCCGGGGCATCGATCGAATGGCCGCCGGCGATGGGGATGCCGGCCGCTTTGCACACCGCTTCGCCGCCGGCGAGGATCTGCCGGATGACCTCGTTGGGTAGCTTGCCGATCGGCATGCCGACGATGGCCAGGGCGAACAGCGGCCGCCCGCCCATGGCATAGACGTCGGACAGCGCATTGGTGGCGGCGATGCGGCCGAACTCGAAGGGATCGTCGACGATGGGCATGAAGAAATCGGTGGTCGCCACGATCGCCTGCTCGTCGTTGAGGCGGTAGACCGCGGCGTCGTCGCCGTGTTCGATGCCGACCAGCAGATCGGGATAGGCCGTCGCCATGTGCGAAGCGAAGGGCGTGTCGGCCAGGATATCCCGCAATACGGCGGGTGCGATCTTGCAGCCGCATCCGCCGCCATGGGAAAACTGGGTCAAGCGGATGGGCTGGTCGGGAACGGGGTTGCTCATTTTCAGAATTCGCCCGTCGTGGGAGGGGCGCCTAGAATTCAGTTGGACATAGTGCATCTATATAGCATGAACCGAACCCGACCCGTCAGCGGCCATACTGCGAACCAGCTCATCGCTCAACTGGCGCAGGCGCGCGGCCGGCTGCGGGCATTGATCGGCTGCCTGCCCGCGGGCGGCTGGCTGGGGCCGCGCGCCGGGCATCTGAATCCGCCGCTGTGGGAATACGGGCACATTGTCTGGTTTCAGGAGCGCTGGTGCCTGCGGGCACGGCCCGGCGGCAGGTTTGCGGCCAGCCTGCTGGCGGCGGCCGACGCGCTGTACGATTCTTCCAGCGTTCCGCACGATCGTCGCTGGGATCTGGCTTTGCTCGAACCTGCCGCGGTCGACGAATACGCAGAGCGGGTCGCCGCCGCCGTGGCCGTTCGCCTGCGCAGCGGGTTCGACCCCGAGATCGCTTATTTCGCCGAGTTGTGCCTGTATCACGAACTGATGCACGTCGAGGCCTGGTGGATGGCATTCCAGAATCTGGGCTATGCGCCGCCCGAGCGGCCCGACGTCGCCGGCGCGCTGCCGGCGCAGCGGCTGGCGTTCGCAGCGGGCGAGGTGGAACTGGGCAGCGGAAGCGGCGAAGGCTTCATTTTCGACAACGAGAAGTGGCGTCATCCGGTGCCGATCCCGGCATTCGACATCGACGCGAGCCCGCTGTCCGAGGCGGCTTTCGCCGAATTCGTCGACGCCGGCGGTTACCGGCGCAGCGCGGGGTGGTCGGACGCAGGCTGGGCCTGGCGGGTCGCCTGCGGCGCCTGTCATCCCGTCTACTGGCGGCGGGAAAACGCGGCCTGGCAGGTGCGCTGCTTCGACCGCTGGCTGCCGCTTGACGCAGACCGGCCCATGCTGCACGTGAACCGTTACGAAGCCGAAGCCTGCGCCGCCTGGATGGGGCGGCGGCTGCCCGCCGCGGCGCAGTGGCTGCGGGCAACGCGGCGGCCGGAATTTCGCCGGGGCATGGCGTGGGAATGGCTGCGCGACGCGTTTGCGCCGTATCCGGGGTTTTCGCCCGATCCCTACCGGGATTACGCGCAGCCCTGGTTTCACACGCACGGGGAATTGCGCGGCGGCGGGCCGTTCACCGATCCGTCCCTCAAGCGCCCCGGCTTCCGCAATTTCTATTTGCCGGAGCGGCGCGATCCCTTCGCCGGCTTTCGTACCGTGAGCGCGGATTGAGGCTGCGGCTCAGCCGCCGGTCATCGACATGAAGCGCAGGATCTTGTGCGGCGCTTCGCGGAACTCGTGGCGCTCCGGCTTGAGGTTGATCGCTTCGAGAATGGCGGCGTCGAGCGCGGCGTCGCTGCAGCCGCTGCGCAGCAAGGGGCGGAATTCGAATTTCTCTTCCTGGCCCAGGCACATGTAGGCGGTGCCGTCGACGGCGATGCGGATGCGGTTGCAGGTCTGGCAGAAATGCTGCGAGATGGGGGTGATGAAGCCGACGTTGAAACGGCCGTCCGGCGTGCCGAGGTAACGCGCCGGCCCGGCGCCGGGCAGGGTGGTCTCGACCAGGCGGCGCCGGGCAGGGTGGTCTCGACCAGGCCGAACTGCGTGCGCAGGCGTTCCTTCACCGGCTGCAGGTCCAGGTATTCGGCATTGCGCCCGGTTTCGCCCATCGGCATCGCCTCGATCAGCCGCAACACGAAGCCGCGCTGCATGCAGAAGGCGACCATTTTGTCGATCTCGTCGTCGTTGCTGCCGGCGAGTGCCACCATGTTGAGCTTGATCGGTGCGAAGCCGGCGTCCTGCGCCGCCGCCAGCCCGGCCATCACCTTGGCGAGCACGTCGCGGCCGTTGATTTTTTCCACCCGCGCCTGCTGCAGCGAGTCGAGGCTGACGTTGAGCCGCGTCACGCCGGCGGCCTTCAAGGCCTGCGCATGCTTGTCGAGCCGGGTGGCGTTGGTCGACAGCGACAGGTCCTGAATGCCGGGCAGGGCGGCGATGCGTCCGGCCAGTTCGGCAATGTTGCGCCGCAGCAGCGGCTCGCCGCCGGTGAGGCGGATGCGGCTCACCCCCAGGCGGGCGAATGCGCCGATCAGGCGCTCGATCTCGTCGAAGCCGAGCCAGTGTTCGGGTTCTTCGAACCCCTTGAAGCCTTCCGGCATGCAGTAGCTGCAGCGCAGATCGCAGCGATCCGTCACCGACAGCCGCACGTAGTCGATACGGCGGCCAAACTGATCGGTGAGAACGGGCGCGTTCATGATGTCGGCTGTGCTTGGCAGGAATGGGTTATATATGAAAAAATATAACAAGCTTGGGGGGATCGTGCAATGAAAGTATTCGGCATCGCAGGTTACAGCGGCAGCGGCAAGACCACGCTGATCGAGCGCGTGCTGCCGCAACTGGCCGCGCGCGGCGTGCGCGCGGCGGTGATCAAGCACACCCATCACGATTTCGACATCGACCGCCCCGGCAAGGACAGCTGGCGCGCGCGCGAGGCGGGCGCGGCGGCGGTGCTGCTGGCCTCCGATCACCGCACGGCAGTGCTGACCGAGCATCGCAACACGCCGCCGGTGCTGGACGATTTGCTGGCGGCACTGCCGCCGTGCGACCTGGTGCTGGTCGAAGGCTACAAGCGCGAGCCCATCCCGAAGCTGGAAGTGCATCGCGCCGAGACCGGGAAACCCTGGCTGTTTCCCGAAGACCAGAAAATTCTGGCGGTGGCGTCCGACGTCGAGCCGCCCAACGGCTTTCCCCGCATCGACATCGATGCCGTTCAATCCCTTACGGACTTCATTCTGAACCATGCTCTCAGCCGACCAACTGCTTGATGCCCTGCTCGAACGCGCGCGCGGCCTGACCGCAACCGAAACCGTCGCCGTCACCGCGGCGCTCGGGCGCGTGCTCGCCGCCCCCCAGGCCTCCTCGATTGCCGTGCCGCCGGCGGACAACAGCGCGATGGACGGTTACGCCGTACGCCTTGCCGACGTGGCGCACCCTGGCGTCAAGCTTCCCCTGTCGCAGCGCATCCTGGCCGGCGCGGTCGGCCAGCCGCTGCAGCCCGGCACCGCGGCGCGCATCTTCACCGGCGCGCCGGTGCCGCCGGGCGCCGATGCCGTGCTGATGCAGGAAGACTGCAGCGCAGACGGCGCGGATGTCGTCATCAACAAGCTGCCGCAGCCCGCCGAAAACATCCGCCGCGCGGGCGAGGACATCGCTGCCGGCGCGCAGGTCCTCGCCGCCGGCAGCCGCATCGGCGCGGCCGAAATGGGGCTTGCCGCGTCGGTCGGGCTGGCCGAGCTGCCCGTGTTCAGGCGGCTGAAGGTGGCGTGCTTCTTCACCGGGGATGAGCTGGTGACGCCGGGCCTCGCCCTGCAGCCGGGCCAGATCTACAACTCCAACCGCTATACGCTGACCGGGCTGGTGAACGGCCTCGGCTGCGAACTGATCGATCTCGGCATCGTGCCGGATACGCTGGAGGCGACCGAAGTCGCGCTGGCCGGCGCCGCCAGCGTTGCCGACGTCGTCATCACCAGCGGCGGGGTCTCGGTGGGCGAGGCCGATTTCGTGAAAGCCGCAGTCGAGAAACTCGGCCGGGTCGAGATGTGGAAAGTGGCGATGAAGCCCGGCAAGCCGATCGTCTACGGGCGGGTGAACGACGCCGACTTCATCGGCCTGCCCGGCAATCCGGTGTCGGCCTTCGTCACCTTCTGCCTGTTCGTGCGGCCGTTTCTGCTCAAGCGCATGGGCGCGGCCGACGTGCTGTACCGCGCGTTCGCCGTGCCGGCGGATTTCGCCTGGAGCAGGCCGGGCGCGCGACGCGAATTTCTGCGCGCGCAACTGCAGCCGAACGGCAAGCTGGCGCTGTTCCCGAACCAGGGTTCGGGGGTGCTGACCTCGTGCGCCTGGGCCGACGGTCTGGCCGACCTTGCCATCGGCCAGACCGTGCAGCCGGGCGACCGGGTGCGCTTCATTCCCTTCTCGGAGCTGCTGGCATGAAACTGCGCGTACTGTACTTCGCCCGCCTGCGCGAACGCTTCGGCGTGGCCGAGGAAGCCCTGGATTTCAGCGGTGCCACCGCGGCCGATCTGGTGGTGCACCTGCAGTCGCGCGGCGACGTGTGGGCGGAGGAACTGGCGGCGGGCAGGGCGTTCCGGGTGGCGGTCAACCAGAACCTGGTCGCACTCGATGCGACTTTGCCGGAACACGCCGAAGTCGCGATTTTTCCGCCGGTGACCGGGGGCTAGCGGCGTGAAGATCGTTATCCAGGCCGAGGCCTTCGATCTCGGCGCCGAGGTCGAGGCGATGCGCCGCGGCCGCACCGACATCGGCGCCATCGCCAGCTTCGTCGGCCTGGCGCGCGACCACAACGCGGGCAGCGGCGTGCAGGCGATGACGCTGGAGCACTACCCCGGCATGACTGAAAAAGCGCTGGAGGCCCTGGTCGAGGAGGCGAAGTCGCGCTGGACGCTGCTCGACGTGACAGTGATCCACCGCATCGGCAGGCTGCTGCCGGGCGATCCCATCGTACTGACGGCGGTGGCCGGCCAACACCGCGGCGAAGCCTTCGCCGCCTGCGAATTCATCATGGATTACCTGAAAACGCGCGCGCCGTTCTGGAAGAAGGAAGAAACCCCCGAGGGCGAACGCTGGGTGGATGCCCGCGCCAGCGACGACGCGGCGGCGGCGCGCTGGAACCTGCCCTGATTCCTTTTTCCGCGGCCGGGCCAGAGCGGGCCGGCGCATTCTCTTTGCGCCATGGACGGCGCACTTTCAAGACCACCCGGTAACCCCTTTGCAGTGCGCGTCCGATGCCCGGAAGCGCGGCTGCATGCCCCGCCCGGCCGCCGCGCGTGCAGACCGGGCGGCCGCCGTCGCCATGCCGCGCGCGCAGGGTGGCGGTGGAGTGGGCGTGTTCATGGCGACGGCTGGATTGCAAGGCTGACGATGAGGCCCGTTTCGATCCGCCGGGTTGCGATCGGTGCCGTATATAAGCCTTGACATTGGTTCTAACAAGAACTAAATTTCGTTCTTGTTAGAACCAAATGGATGTCTGATGAAGCAGCAAGCCGAATTCCTGCCGACCGTGCAAGCCCTGGTGCAGTGCTATCAGGCGTTCGAGGCGTATTCCGCCGCGGACATCCGCGCGCAGGGGCTGACGCCGCCGCAGTTCGATATCGTCGCCACGCTCGGCAACACCGCCGGGATGACCGCCACCGAACTCGGCGAAAAAACCCTCATCACCAAGGGCACGCTTACCGGCGTGGTCGACCGCTTGGTCGATCGCGGCTGGGTGGAGCGCACCGCGCACGACAGCGACCGCCGCTGCCAGATCATCCGCCTGACCCCGGGAGGGGAAGCCTTGTTCGCCAGGGTCTTCCCGGCGCACATGGCGCATCTGGCGGCGTGTTTTGACGGAATGGGCGCGGCCGAACACAAGCGCGCCCAAACCGCCTTGCGTGTGCTGGAGCAGGCTTTCAGAAAGGAGACGGCATGACCTCCGCAATGCGTTATTCGCCCCCGGCCATCGTTCTGCACTGGCTGGCGGCGCTGCTGATTTTCGTGGCGTTCCCGCTCGGCGTGTACATGCACGAACTGCCGCTGTCGCCCGGCAAGCTCAAGCTCTACAGCTATCACAAATGGATCGGCATCACGCTGTTGATGCTGGCGGCCTTGCGCGTGACGTGGCGGCTGACGCATACGCCGCCGCCCTTGCCGGCCGACATGGCCGCCTGGCAGCGCCGGGCAAGTCAGGCCGTGCATGGCCTGCTGTACGTATTGATGATCGCGATTCCGCTGTCGGGCTGGTTGATGAGCTCGGCCAAAGGCTTTCAGACCGTGTGGTTCGGCGTGCTGCCGCTGCCCGATCTGGTCGAAAAGAATCGCGAGTTG
>NCIH01000035.1:0-24967 GCA_002281975.1 Hydrogenophilales bacterium 17-64-11
ATAGTAGGCATCCGCCTGTGAAAGTAGGTCATCGTCAGACTCCTTATGCGTACCAAAAGGTACAAGAAAACCCCCTCCAAAAGAGGGGGTTTTTTATTGCCCGCGTTTGGCTGTAAAATATTTTCTCAATAAAAACAATAAATTAGCATTCATCTACAACTTTAGTTGTATGGAACATTTCTTCGTCTGAAGGTAACTTGGCTGCGTGGGCACGAGCTCACGATCACTAAACCTTAAAAGGAGGAAGTATGAACAAGCTGTATAAGAGTCTATTGGCGTTGCTGGGGTTGATGGTGCTTCCGGCTTTCGCAGCGGTGAATATCAATACTGCTACACAGTCGGAACTCGAGGTGGTCAAGGGTCTGGGGCCAGCGAAAGCCAAGGCAATCATCATGTACCGGGAAGCCAATGGCAATTTCAAGCATCTGGATGAGCTGGATAACGTGAAAGGCTTTGGCAAGGCCAGTATCGACAAATTGAAGGAGGAATTGTCGATTGGCCCAGAGAAAGCCAAAAAGTAGTATCTGCCTTTCCGCTAGAAACTGTCGCTAGCCATTGACGTATCTCGCGGCCAGCAAAAGCTGCGGGATACGAAGGCGATTCATCCATTCGATCAAGCCAGCGGCAGCTTATGTGTCGCTGCCCGGTATAATCCCCCCTTTCTTACCCCCTGGTTCTTCATGTCTACCCTCGCCATCATTTTGATCGCAACTGCCGCGGGCAGCTTGCTGAGCCTGCTGCTGGCGGCGATTTTGGCTTTCTCGGCCCGCCCCAGCTGGGTGCCGGTTCTCGTGAGTTACGCCATCGGTGCCTTGCTGGGGGCATCGCTACTGGAAGTGTTGCCGGAAGCGGTCGAAATGGGGGGGGATATCGAAACCGTCGCCAAGGCCTTGCTTGGCGGTATTTTGCTGTTTTTTCTGCTGGAAAAACTGGTGTTGTGGCGGCACTGTCACGACGAGGTCTGCGAAGCCCATGGCAGTCATGGTAGCAGCCATGACCACGGGCGTTCCGGCATGATGATCACGGTGGGTGACACTTTTCACAATTTTGTCGACGGCATCATCATTGCCGGGGCTTTTCTGGTCGACTTCCGCCTGGGGGCGGTCACTGCGCTGGCGATCATTGCGCACGAGATTCCGCAGGAAATCGGCGACTTCCTCATTCTGCTGCACTCGGGTTACACCCGCACTCAGGCGCTTTTGCTCAATTTTCTGACCGGGGTGGCAACGTTGATCGGTGCCTTGGTTGGCTATTACGCGCTGTCGATGCTGGAAGGCTGGATGCCGGTGTTGTTGGGGATGGCGGGGGCGAGCATGTTGTATGTGGCCTTGTCCGATCTGATACCGGGTTTGCACAAGCGGGCGGAAATCGGTGCAACCTTGCAGCAGCTAGTGTTGATCGGATTGGGGATCGGCAGTGTCGGGCTGGTCGGGCACCTGATCGGGCATGGCTCCTGAACGATAGGCAGACTTACGGCCGCCGAAGGCATAGACGAACAGCGCGATCGGCAGCACGCCGAGGAAGATCAGGATGGCGAGTGCCTTGCCGATGCTGCTGGCAGTAACCACCATCATCAGAATCACGTAGGCCCAGCCAATCGCTACGATATACATCACAAGCTCCATCAGGATTCAACGTCATGGTAACCAAAGCAAAACGCCCGCGCACGCCGACTGTCGGTTTCGTCTCCCTCGGCTGCCCGAAGGCGACGGTTGATTCCGAACGCATCCTCACCCAGTTGCGCGCCGAAGGTTACGGCATCGTCGGCAGCTACGACGATGCCGATGTGGTGGTGGTCAATACCTGCGGCTTCATCGACGCTGCGGTGCAGGAATCATTGGAGGCGATCGGCGAGGCATTGGCAGAAAACGGCAAGGTCATCGTCACCGGCTGCCTCGGCGCCAAAGGCGACGTGGTGCGCGAGGCGCATCCCAAGGTGCTGGCGGTATCCGGCCCGCATGCGCTCGACGAAGTGATGGAGGCGGTGCACACCGCGCTGCCGAAACCGCACGACCCGTTCGAGGACCTGATTCCGCCTGGCGGCATCAAGCTCACCCCGCGCCATTACGCTTACCTGAAGATATCGGAGGGCTGCAATCACCGCTGCACCTTCTGCATCATCCCGTCGATGCGCGGCGATCTGGTGAGCCGCCCGATCGGCGAGGTGATGCGCGAGGCGGAGGCCCTGGTTGGGGCGGGCGTGCGGGAATTGCTGGTGGTGTCGCAGGATACCAGCGCCTACGGGGTGGACGTGAAGTATCGCCCCGGTTTCTGGAACGGCCGCCCGCTGAAGACCCGCATGACAGAACTCGCCGGCGCGCTGGGGAGTCTGGGGGCATGGGTGCGGCTGCATTACGTGTATCCGTATCCCAGCGTGGACGACGTGATTCCGCTGATGGCCGACGGCATTATTCTGCCTTACCTCGATATTCCGTTTCAGCACGCCAGCCCGCGCATTCTGAAATTGATGAAGCGTCCCGGCGCGGTCGAAAAAACGCTGGATCGCATCCAGTCCTGGCGCGCCGCCGTGCCCGATCTCACGCTGCGCTCCACCTTCATCGTCGGCTTTCCCGGCGAGACCGACGCCGAGTTCGAGGAATTGCTGGCCTTTCTCAAGGAGGCGCAACTCGACCGCGTCGGTTGTTTCAAGTATTCGCCGGTCGAGGGGGCGGCCGCCAACGAATTGCCCGGCGCGGTGCCCGAAGAGCTGAAAGAGGAGCGGCTTGAGCGTTTCATGGAAGTCCAGGCGGAAATATCGGCGGCCAGACTCGATGCCAAGATCGGCCGCGAAATCGAGGTGATCGTCGACGAGGAGGACGAGGTGGGAACGCTGGCGCGCAGCCATGCCGATGCGCCGGAAATCGACGGCGTGGTGTATCTCGAAGGCGTGTTCGATCTGGAGCCGGGGGCGCGCCTCAAGGTCCGGGTTGCGGAGGCTGACGAGCACGACCTGTGGGCGGTGCCGCTCTGAGACGGCCTCAATCCAGCATCGCACTCAGGCCGCGCGGCCGCCGCCAGATTTTCCAGTAGTCCGTTCGTTGCAGATGCAGCGTCTTGCCGCTGACCGGGTCGGCCAGCTGCAGTCCTGGCTGGCCAAGCGCGCGCAGGCTGCCGAGCAGCGGCGCGAGCCAGTTTGCCTCCAGTACGCGGATGGCTTCGCGCCAGCCATAGGCATCGCCGTACTGCCCGGCGTTCGTCAATTCGTCGAGCAGGATCACGCATTCCGTTTCGAGCATGGATTTTTCCAGATGCAGCGGCAGGGGATGCAGCGGCGCGCCGCAGAACGCCCCCAGTGCGCGCGCCTCGCCATCACGCGTATAAACGGGCATGCGGATTGTTGCCGATGCGGCCGGTTTGTTGCCGCCCCCCCACAGCCACAGCGAATTCACCGGCAGTTCGCCGCGCGCTTCGCGCGCCTGGTTGAGCGGATGGTCATGCAGCAGCATTTGCAGTTCGTTCAATTGCGCGCGGAAGTGCATCGCGTCAGCGCCGTGCGGTAGCAGGGGATCGATGTCGCGCCCCACCGCGACTGACAAAGCGGTGGTGGCGAGGCGCGGCGCGTGCGGAAATCGCAGATACCAGTGCTTGGGCGTGAGCGGAATCGGGCTCAGGTCTTCGCCGAAGTGCCGGCCAATCGCGGCAGCCAGGGTTGCGGCCTCCTGCTGCGGCAATGCCAGATCGCGGCTGTCCGCCAACACGATGCGATCGCGCATGACCCGCAGGTGTACCGGGTCGGCGCGCAGCCAGTATGCGTCCCCGGCCATCCCGCCGTCCGCTTCCAGGGTGATCGGCGCGAGCGGCCAGTCCTGCTGGCGCTTGATGCCCAATGCCCCGCACAGCGCGGCTTCCACCCCCTCGGCCGGACAGGGCAGAAGGGCGCCGCGCGTCAGCAGCGTTTCCAATGCGGGCAGGCGCAGATCCTGCGTCGCCGTTTCCAGCAGGCGCGCAGACGGGAACAGATAGGGAACGAGGAACAGCATGCGGCGAGTGTAACAAAGCGGATTCGCTAGAATGGCGGGCATGCGTCAGAGCTTCCATGACATCACCGTTCTCACCCGCGGCAAAGGCCTGTACGCCTTTACCTCGCAGGTGCGCGACTGGGTGCGGGCGAGCGGCATCAAGCAGGGTCTGCTCACCCTGTACATCCGCCACACCTCGGCGAGCCTGCTGATTCAGGAAAGCCACGATCCGGCCGTGCAGACCGATCTGGAACGCTTCCTGTCGCGGCTGGTGCCGGAAGGCGATCCGATCTACGAACACACGCTGGAAGGCGCGGATGACATGCCGGCGCACGTGCGCGCGGCGCTGACGCAAACCCATCTGGCGATCCCGGTCGCGGACGGCAGGCCGCTGCTCGGCACCTGGCAGGGGATTTATGTATTCGAGCACCGGCGCGCCGCGCAGACGCGCGGTGTGGTGCTGCACCTGCTGGGCGAGTAGGGCGGCTGTGGCATACTCCGGCCATTCCTTCAGCGAGTCGCGTTTTGCTTCCCTTTGAGCTTCTGGTCGGCCTGCGTTACACCCACGCCAAGCGCCGCAACCATTTCATCTCCTTCATTTCCATCGTCTCGATGGCGGGCATTGCGCTGGGCGTGATGGCGCTGATCGTGGTGCTCTCCGTGATGAACGGTTTCCAGGAAGAACTGCGCGCGCGCATTCTCGGCGTGGCGGCGCATCTGGAAATCAGCGGCCCGGCAGATCGCCTGGCCGACTGGCGCGGCGTGCTGGCGCAGGCGCAGCAGAACAAGGAGGTGTTGTCCGGCGCGCCCTATGTCAACGCGCAGGGCATGCTGGCCAACGGCGACATGGTGCGCGGCGCGATCATCCGCGGCGTGCTGCCGGAACTGGAAAGCCAGGTGGCCGACTTTGCGCAGCACATGAAGGCGGGAAAGCTGGCCGACCTCAAGCCCGGCGACTTCGGCATCGTTCTGGGCGTGGAGCTGGCACGCGCCTTGAATGTCTACCCGGGCGACAAGCTGGTGCTGCTCACGCCGCAGGGCAACATCACGCCGGCGGGCGTGATGCCGCGGGTCAAGCAGTTCACCGTCACCGGCATCTTCGAAGCCGGCATGTTCGAATACGATTCCGGGCTTGCGCTGATTCACTTGCAGGATGCGCAAAAGCTGTTGCGACTGGGGAACGAGGTGTCGGGCGTGCGGTTGAAGCTCGACGAACTGTTCCGTGCGCCGCTAGTCACGCGCGAGCTGTCGCAGAGCCTGAGCGGCCATTATTACCTCACCGACTGGACGCAGAGCCACGCCAATTTCTTCCGTGCGGTGGCGATCGAGAAGCGCATGATGTTCCTGATCCTGCTGCTCATCGTGGCGGTGGCGGCGTTCAACATCGTCTCCACCCTGGTGATGGCCGTCACCGACAAGCAGTCCGACATCGCCATCCTGCGCACGCTGGGCGCCAAGCCCGCGTCCATCATGGCGATTTTCATCGTGCAGGGCGCATTCATCGGCGTGTTCGGCACCTTGCTCGGCGTGGCCAGCGGGGTGCTGCTCGCGCTCAACGTCGAAACCGTCGTGCCTTTAATCGAACGTCTGGCCGGCATGGACCTGTTCCCGGCAGACGTGTACTACATCAGCCAACTGCCGTCCAAGCTGGTGTGGGGCGATGTCGGCATCATCGGCGGGGTCTCGCTGTTCATTAGCCTGGTTGCGACGCTGTACCCGAGCTGGCGCGCGTCGCGCATCAACCCGGCGGAGGCGCTGCGCTATGAGTGAGGTCGTGCTGCGCTGCTGCGGCCTGGGTAAAACCTTCCGCCAGGGAAAAAATGACGTTCCGGTGCTGACGGATGTCGATCTCGAAGTCCGCGCGGGCGAGTCGCTTGCCATCGTCGGCGCCTCGGGGTCGGGCAAAAGCACCTTGCTGCACCTGCTGGGCGGCCTCGATGTGCCGACCTGCGGCCAGGTCGAGCTGCTGGGGCGCGATCCTTTCGCCATTTCCGAAGCGGCGCGCTGCGAACTGCGCAACACCGCGCTGGGTTTCGTCTATCAGTTCCATCATTTGCTGCCGGAGTTTTCGGCGCTGGAAAATGCGGCCATGCCGCTCATCGTCCGCCGTCTGGAGCACGCCCAGGCGCTGGCGCGCGCGGCCGAGGTGCTGGGCGAAGTCGGGCTGGGCCATCGGCTTTCCCATCGCCCCGGCGAGCTTTCCGGCGGCGAGCGGCAGCGCGTCGCCATTGCGCGCGCGCTGGTTACGCGCCCCGCGTGCATCCTCGCCGACGAGCCGACCGGCAATCTCGACCGTCATACCGCCCATGCCGTGTTCGACCTGATGCGCGAGCTCAACCGCAAAGAGGGTGCCAGCCTGATCGTCGTCACCCACGACAGCGAGCTTGCCGCATGCATGGACCGGCAGTTGAGGCTGGTGGACGGGGCGCTGCAACCGGTCTGAGCGTTCGGCGCGATGCGGGCCTATCTCATCGCGTTCTGTCTCGGCGTATGGCTACTGCAACAGCAGGCGGTGCTGCCTGCCGCGCGCGGCTTGTGGCTGCTGCCGCTGGCGTCGGTCGTTCTGCTGGTCCCGAGTTTCCCCCGAGTTTTGCCCGAAACGCTGCGCCGGTTGGCGGTGGCGCTGCTGTGCGCCGCGCTCGGTTTTGGCTGGGCGGCCTGGCGGGCCGGGCTGCAGCTGGCCGACCGCCTGCCCGATCACTGGCAGGGCGTGGACATCACCGTGGTCGGCGTGGTGAGTGATTTGCCGCTGGCCGACCCGCGCGGCGAGCGCTTCGTGCTGGACATCGAGCGGGTCGTCACGCCGGCTGCGCCGAACCTGCAACGCATCCAGCTCACGCGCTACTGGCCGCGCGACGTGGTGGCGCGCAATCCGAGCGTGCAGGCGGGCGAGCGCTGGCAGTTCACGGTGCGGCTGAAACGGCCTTACGGCACGCACAACCCGCACGGGTTCGATCTCGAAGCCTGGATGCTCGAGCGCGGCATCGCCGCTAGCGGATACGTGCGCGAACAGCCCCTGCCGCGCCGCCTCGATGCACGCGCGGCCACACCGACTGCCTGGATTGCCGCCACGCGCGCCGCAATCCGCGAGGAGATCAATTCGACGCTGGGCGATGCGCCCTATGCCGGCGTCATCGCGGCGCTGGTGATCGGCGATCAGCGCGGCATTCCGCACGAACAATGGCGTGCGTTCACCCGCACCGGGGTCAATCATCTGCTGTCGATTTCCGGCCTGCACGTCACCATGATCGCTGCGCTCGCCGGCTGGGCGCTGGCGTTCGGCTGGCGGCGCTGGCCGCGTGCGGCGGAGCGGCTGCCAGCACGGCAGGCGGGGCTGCTGGCCGCGGTCATGGCGGCGTGCGCCTATGCCGTGCTGGCCGGTTTTCAGGTGCCGGCGCAGCGCACCCTGTTCATGCTCGGCGTACTGGCGCTGGCATTCTGGGGACGCCGCGAGCCGCGCCCCTTTTCGGCCCTGGCGTGGGCTTTGTTCGCCGTGTTGCTGATCGATCCGTGGGCAGTGCTGTCGGCCGGTTTCTGGCTGTCGTTCGGTGCCATGGCGGCGATCCTGTGGGCGACGTTCGGCCGCCTGGCGCTGCCCGACAGGCTGCGCGGCTGGGTGACGGTGCAGGCGGCGGTGACGCTGGCGCTGGCGCCTGCCTTGTTCTTGCTGTTCCAGCAGGTGTCGCTGGTTTCGCCGCTCGCCAACGCCGTCGCCATCCCGCTCGTCAGCTGGCTGGTCACGCCGTTGGCGCTGCTTGGTGTGATCGTGCCGCCGCTATGGCATGCGGCGGCATGGCTGATGGCCGGGTTGGGAAAAGGGCTGATCTGGGCCAGCACCCTACCGTGGGCGGTGGCGGCCCAGCCTGCGCCGGAGGGGTGGGCGGTGCTGCTGGCCGTCGCCGGAACCGCTTGGCTGCTGCTGCCGCGCGGGTTTCCGCTGCGGGTTCTGGGCGGCCTGCTGTGGCTGCCGCTGGTGTTTCCCGTGCGCGCCAGCGTGGCGCCCGACACCTTCCAGGCCGAAATCATCGATGTCGGGCAAGGCACCGCCATCCTGATCCGCACCGCGCAGCATGCGCTGCTCTACGACACCGGCGCCGCATTTGCCGACAGCGACGCGGGCGAACGCATCGTCGTCCCCTATCTGCGGGCAGCCGGCGTCGCTGAGTTGTCCGGCGTGATCGTTTCGCACGACGACAGCGATCACAGCGGCGGCCTGCGGTCGCTGCTGCGCGACGTCCCGACTGGCTGGCTGTTGCATGGCCTGCCCGCCGCCAGCCCGCTTTTGATGAATGCGCCCGCGCCGCGCCGCTGCGTTCGGGGGCAGCGCTGGCAATGGGAAGGCGTGCGCTTCGAGATACTGAACCCACCCGTCGCGGCCTATGCCGAATCCACTCGCCGTGACAACGATTTCAGCTGCGTGCTGAAAATCAGCCGGGGCGGGCACAGCCTGCTGATTACCGGCGATGCCGAGCGGCGCGGCGAACTCGAATTGCTGGAATCGGGTGCGGATGTCGCGGCCACGGTGCTGGTGGCCGGCCATCACGGCAGCCGCACTTCGTCGCTGGCGGAATTCGTCGACCAGGTGCGGCCGCGTTATGGCGTGTTCACGGTGGGCTACCGCAACCGCTTTGGCCATCCGCATCCGCAGGTGACGGCGCGATTCCGCGAGCAGGGTGCGCGGATTCTGCGCAGCGACACGGGCGGCCTCATCCGGCTGACGTTTGGCGAAGCCGGGGTGATGGCCTCAGAATATCGTCCGTCCCACCGCCGTTACTGGCATGACACGCCGCCGCCCCATGAATGAAGTCGTCCGCCCCCGCTGTTTTGACGCCACCGATCTGGAATCGGCGCGGCAGGCGCTGGCGCGCGTGTTGCCGGTGGCGGAAAACAACCTGCCCTGGCGTGCGCTGGCTTATGCGCACGACCGGTTGGGCGGCAGCGTGGACTTTGCCCACAGCGTGGGCACGGCGCTGATCGTCGCCGAGCTGCGCGTGGGCGCGGATGCCGTCGCCGCGGCGCTGCTGCACGCCTGTCTGGGCGACGCCCCCGATTTCGACGCCGCGTTCGGTACCGCTGCGCGGCTGGCACGCGGCGTGGCGGCGATGGCGCGTATCGAGACGCTGGCCAGCAGCGTCACCGACAAGCGCGTCGATCCGCATGCCCATCTGGAAGCGTTGCGGCAGATGGTGCTGGCGATGGTGGCGGATATCCGGGTCGTACTGATCAAGCTGGCCGAACGGACGCATGCGTTGCGTTGCGCCGCCAGCAAGGATGCCGTTATGCGGGAAATGCTGGGACAGCAGGCGCGCGAGCTGTTCGCGCCGCTGGCGAACCGGCTCGGCGTATGGCAGATCAAGTGGGAAATGGAAGACTGGGCGTTCCGTTATCTGGAGCCCGATACCTACAAAAGCATCGCCGTTCAGCTCGATGAAAAACGCGCCGACCGCGAAGCCTATATCAAGAGCATCATCGAACGCCTGCAGGCCGAGCTTGCGCTGCACGACATCGAGGCCGAAATCAGCGGGCGCCCCAAGCACATCGCCAGCATCGTCAACAAGATGCGGCGCAAGCGGCTGAGCTTCGAGCAGCTCTATGACATCCGCGCGGTGCGCGTGCTGGTGAAACACGAGATCGACTGCTACACCGTGCTGGGCCTGGTGCATAACCTGTGGCAGCCGATTCCTGGCGAGTTCGACGACTATATCTCGCAGCCGAAGAGCAACGACTACCGATCGCTGCATACTGCGGTGATCGGCCCCGAGGATCGCGCACTCGAAGTGCAGATCCGCACTTTCGACATGCACCGCAATGCCGAGCTGGGGGTTGCCGCGCACTGGCGCTACAAGGAAGGCGGCAGGCAGGATGCGCAGTACGAGGAAAAGATCGCCTGGCTGCGGCGCATTCTGGAATGGAAGGACGACGTTGCCGACAGCAGCGAATTCACCGAACAGTTCAAGACCGAACTGTTCCATGATCAGGTCTACGTGCTGACCCCGCAAGGGCGAGTGGTGGCGCTCGATCGCGGCGCCACGCCGGTGGACTTCGCTTACGCGCTGCATACCGATCTGGGGCACCGCTGCCGCGGCGCCAAGATCAACGGTGCAATGGTGCCGTTGAGTACCGCGCTGGAGAATGGCCAGCGGGTCGAGATCATCGCCGCCAAGGAGGGCGAACCGAGCCGCGACTGGCTGAATCCTGCGCTCGGCTATCTGGCCACCCATCGCGCGCGCTCCAAGGTACGTGCGTGGTTCCGCCAGCGCGACGTCGGTGAACAGGTCAGCCTCGGCCGCACCCTGCTGGAAAAGGAACTCAAGCGCATGGGCGTGGTGGATGCGAACCAGGAAAAACTCGCTCAGCGCCTCAAGTTCGGCAAGGTCGAAGAGTTCCTTGCCGCGCTCGGACGCGGCGACGTCGGCCAGCGCGATCTGGTCAACGCCCTGCCGGAATCCGGCAAAGTCACGGCTGCTCTGGCACCTACCAGCAAACCCCGGGTTCGCGTCAAATCAGGCAATCCGGTTACCATTCCGGGGCTGGGCGACGTGCCGTTGACGCTGGCACGCTGCTGCAAACCGCGGCCGCCCGACACCATTGCCGCCTACACCACGGTCGGGCGCGGTCTTACGGTGCACCGCGCCGACTGCGCCGCGCTCAAGCGCGCCAATCCCGCGCGTGCGATGCCGGCGCAATGGCTACTCGATGCGGGCGCTGCGTTCGAGGTGGAGATCCGCCTCAAGGCCTTCGACCGGCAGGGCCTGTTGCGCGACATTTCGGACGTCATCGCCAAGGAAAAGCTCGACGTGCTGCGCGTCAATACCGACAGCCGCGGCGAATATGCCCACATGCAGCTCACCGTGCGCATCAGGGAATTGCAACAGCTGGCCCGTCTGCTGGCGCGCCTGCAGCATGTGCAGAACGTGATCGAAGTGATGCGCGGCTGAGTTTCCGCTTATTGTCGGGGTTCCCGTTTCGTTCCTTGTCGAGTCTGCCATGACACCGCAATCCGCCATTCTTCAGCCTGTTCCCGACCATGCGCGCCACCTGTTTTTCGATCTGAAGCCCGCAGTGGACCCCCGTGCCGCGCTGCGGGCGCTGGCCGACGCATGCGACGGCGCATCGGTCGTGCTGGGAATCGGCGTAGGGGTAACCGCGGCGCTGGGGGCCGGTTTTGCCGGTCTGCGCGGCTTTCCCGAACTGCCCCGGGCCAAGCCGGCGATCCCGGCGACGCAGCATGCGCTGTGGCTGTGGCTGCGCGGCGACGAGCCGGGCGATCTGCTGCTGCGCGGGCAGGCGCTGCAGGCGATGGCCGGGCCTGCATTTACCCGGGTGCAGGCGATCGACAGCTTCCGCCATCGGGACAGCCGCGACCTCACCGGCTATGAAGACGGCACCGAAAATCCCAAGGATGACGCCGCAGTCGAGGCGGCGATCGCGCAGGGACGAGGCGCCGGCATCGATGGCTCGAGCTTCGCCGCGGTGCAGCAATGGCTGCACGACTTTCCCGCGTTCGAGGCGATGCCGCGTGCTGAACAGGACAACTGCTTCGGCCGCCGCCGCGACGGCAACGAGGAGATCGGCGATGCGCCCGCGTCGGCGCACGTCAAGCGCACCGCGCAGGAAGACTTCGAACCGGAAGCCTTCGTGGTGCGCCGTTCCATGCCCTGGGTGGCGGGCGCGGATGCCGGGCTGATGTTTCTCGCCTTCGGCAAGTCGTTCGATGCCTTCGAAGCTCAGCTGCGCCGCATGACCGGACATGACGACGGCATCGGCGATGCGCTGTTCCATTTCACCCGCCCGCTCAGCGGCGGCTATTACTGGTGTCCGCCCATGGCCGGCAATGGGGCCGATCTTTCCGTTTTGGGCGTGTGAGCGTGCCGCCCAAGCCTGAGATGCCGCCCGCAAACGACGCGCCTGAAGAAGGCGCGCTCACGCTGCGTACACCGTGGTGGCGCAACTGGAAAGTGATGTTGCCGATGTGGCTGGGGATAGCCGTGCTGGTGGGGCTGGGGCTGCATTTCAACGTCGATCGCGGCGTGATCGCCGGCAGCGTGGTGGCAATCGGGCTGGTCTCCAATGCCTTTGCCTGGCTGCTGGGGGTGATCGCCCTGGTGCCGGTCATTGGCCCGGTCATCGTCAAGGTGTTGTCGATCGGCTTCATCTGGCTGCTCAACGCAGTAGGCTATCTGGTGTCCTATATCGCCATCCGCCGTGGCTACTCCAAGGATGTGCTGACCTATCGTGGGCTGACCGTGGCGATCATCATCGGCATCGTGATCGGTTTCGTGCTGGGCAAGCTGATTTAACCTGGAAACGGCAGTCGAGTGCTTTGTTTCCTTCGGTTCGCCGTGCGAAATCAAGGTGTGGCGCTTCGCTCCGGTTCGCCGCAGAGGCGATCGCGGTACTGCCGGGCGCATCGACTGCGGTTGGCGGATTTAATTTTCCGCTGTGGCGGCCAGAATCTTCCGTGCCAGCTGCTGCAGGCCGCTGCGGGATAGATCGGCCGTGCTGAAAGTCCGATCGGCCGGCGTCGGCGCGTAATTGCTCGACAGCGATTTGCCATAGGCCGGGTCGTAATGCTGTTCCAGCAAGGCGGCCACCAGATCGTCCCATGCCTGCAGGCTGGCCAGCGCCTGCCACGCCGCGACGGTTTCGTGGCCGCGCAGCGAAACAAGATGGGCAAGCCGGCTGTTGATGATTGCGGGATCGTGCAGGAAATGCGCGTAGTCCTCGGTCAGAAGCCGGACCCGCGCCGCCAGCGGGATTTCCAGCCGTATGCAGGGGCTGGCGCGCATCGCCGCGATGAGTGCATCGGGCACCCGCAGCGCGCCGATTTTTTTGCTTTCCGATTCCACGAATACCGGGCGCTGCGGGTTGAATCGGGCGAGGGCGAAGCAGACGGCGCTCTCGAAACTTTTTTGCGTCGGCTGGGGCTGCTCCGGCAGCGCCCCCAGCAGCGAGCCCCGATGGGCGGCGAGCGCTTCGAGGTCGAGCACCTGGGCGCCTTCGCCGGCCAGTGCCTGCAGCAGACGGCTCTTGCCGCTGCCGGTGGGGCCGCATACCACGCGATAGCTCAACAGCGCCGGCAGACGCTCGAGTTCCGCCACCACATGCCGCCGATAGGCTTGATAGCCGCCATCGAGCTGCATCGCGGCGAAGCCGATTTTCTGCAGGATGTGCGTCATCGCACCGCTGCGGCTGCCGCCGCGCCAGCAATACACCAGCGGGCGATACGATTTGGGCTTGTCGGCAAACCAGGTTTCGAGGTGGCGGGCAATATTGCGCGACACCAGCGCTGCGCCGACTTTTTTGGCCTCGAACGACGACACCTGTTTGTACAGGGTGCCGACGCGCTCGCGCTCGGCGTCGTCCAGCACCGGCAGATTGATGGCGCCGGGGATGCGGTCCTCGGCAAACTCGCCCGGGGAGCGGGCGTCGATGATCTCATCGAAGGCAGGGAGTTCTGCTACGGTGGCGGGCAAACTGGGCTCAACTTTCGGGGATGAAAACAGATGGACACGGGCGAAAGCGTGCCATTGTCACACGGCGGCGGATGCGGCTGCAAAATCCCGTCCGTCGGGTCGAGTGCGCGCGTTGCTGCGCCGATGGCTGGTCTGCTGTTGCGCGGTGCCGGACAGCGGAAAGGAGAGGGCTATGGCCAAAGCGATAGCATGGCTTGGCGCGCCTACGCGCCAACGCCGGTTGATGCTTAAACGGCTTTCAGGGGCGCGAATTTGCGGTCTTCGGTGCGCCGGCTGGCTGCTTTGCGGCGATCTGCCGTAATGCCGGGCGGCAGTGCTGCATCGCGCGGCGCGACGCGACGATCGCTCAAGCGACGTTCCAGCGGGATGAATTCAACCTGATAAACGGGAAGGGCCGACATAGGTTTTGTCCTTGTTTGTCGAGATGTTGACGATTGTAGTCAGTATTTCGACGGGTCGGCAAGGAAAAACATGACCGATAAGCGGATTATTTCATCCGTTAGTCGGCGCTGGAACGCAAGTCGGGATCAAGTCGCCCGGATCAGACGCTGCTTTTCGCGTTGCCATTCACGCTCTTTTTCCGCTGCGCGCTTGTCATGCTGTTTCTTGCCTTTTGCCAGGCCGATTTCCAGCTTGATGCGGCCTTTGGAATAGTGCATGTCGAGCGGCACCAGGGTGAAGCCGGCCCGCTCGGTCTTGCCGATCAGCTTGTTGATTTCCGCCGCGTGCAGCAGTAGCTTGCGCGAGCGCGTGGGGTCGGGATGGATGTGGGTGGAGGCGGTGGGCAGAGGACTGATGTGGCAGCCGATCAGATACACGGCGCCGTTCTTGACGACGACATAGGCTTCCTTCAACTGCACGCGGCCGGCACGTATGGCTTTGACTTCCCAGCCTTCCAGCACGAGACCGGCCTCGAATTTTTCCTCGATGAAGTAATCGTGAAAGGCTTTTTTGTTGTCGGCGATGCTCATGGCGGACTGGCTTGCGTACAATTCTCGATTTTACAAGGCTTTAGGCACCCATGGCGCGTGTGGAAAAAAGTGTGCTGGTGGCGCATCCCCCCGAGCGCATGTTTGAACTGGTGGATCGGGTCGAGGATTACCCCGCTTTTCTACCCTGGTGCGGCGGCACCGAATTGAAGTTCCGCGATGAACACAGCACGGTGGCGACGATTCACATCGCCTATATGGGCATTCGGCAAAGCTTCACCACCGAAAACGCCAAAATCCACCCGCGCGAAATGCGCATCAGGTTGCAGCACGGCCCGTTTGCGGAACTCGAAGGCGACTGGTCGTTCCAGCCGCTGGGCAACGATGCCTGCAAGGTCGGGTTCCGCCTGCAGTATGTGTTTTCCAGCCGGGTACTGGAGACCATCCTGGCGCCGGTATTCAGCCACATCACCAATACGTTTGTCGACGCCTTCGTGCGCCGCGCCGACGAGGTCTACGCATGAATGCAGCCAATATCAGCGTTGAAGTGATCTACGCACTGCCGCAACAGCAGCCGCTGTTGCGGGTGAGTCTGGCCGAAGGCGCGACCGTGGAAGACGCCATCCGCCTGTCCGGCGTGTTGGAGGCATTTCCCGAGATCGATCTGGGCAAGAACAAGGTCGGGATTTTCAGCAAGCTGGTCAAGCTGGACGAGGCGGTGCGCGACAAGGATCGGGTGGAAATCTACCGCCCGCTGATAGCCGACCCCAAAGAGGTCCGCCGCAAGCGGGCGGAAGAAGGCAAGGTCACCCGCAAAGGCGGTGGCGATGCCGCAGCGGAATGACGCATCAGGGCATGGACGCGCCCGCGCGGTTCGGGGTGCACAAAAAAGGCCTTCCGGTGCGAAACTGGAAGGCCTTTTTAGCGGAGGCGGGCTTGTTCAGTCGCCGACTTTGAGCACCGGGTAGTCGAGCTGGACCAGGCCTTTTTTGGCTTGGTCGCTGGCCACCTTGGCCTGCTTCAGCACGGCGGCGCTGTCGCCTTTTTCAGCGGCGGTTTCGGCCGCCTTGAGCGCGCTTTCAGCGGTGGTCCACAGGGCGTTTTTGGCCTTGGCTGCCTTGACGTCGGCCTGGGCCGCGGTGAGCGCGGCCTGTGCCTCGGCGCTGATGGAGGCCTTGGCCGGTTCGGCAGCCTTGGCGGCGGGCTGGCCGCCCGGCTGATTGACGTAAAGGCCGCTGCAGCCAGCCAGGCCCAGCAGGGCAACGGAAGTCAGTGCAAGCAAAACTTTCGACATTATTCTATCTCCTCGAGTTGTATGGCGTTCAGGGGGGCCGCCGAACCGCGCGCCCTAGCAGGTTGAATGCTGACGCAAAGTTAGCCGCATCACGTCCGGGAGTCAACCGCCAGCGATAATTATCGGATTGGTAGATTACGACCAAGCGCCGGCGCGCGATTGCTCCCGGTTTGTGCAGGGCGGGGGCGGGCGCGTATAATTCCGCTTTGCGTTAAGGAAAGCCCATGCGTGTTCTGCAAAAAGCGCTGACGTTCGATGACGTTCTGCTCATTCCCGCCCATTCCGCCATCCTTCCCCGCGAAGTCAGCCTGTCCACGCAGTTGACCCGCACGATTACCCTGAATCTGCCTCTATTGTCCGCCGCGATGGATACGGTGACCGAGGCGCGTCTGGCGATTGCGCTGGCGCAGGAAGGCGGTCTTGGCATCATCCACAAGAACATGAACGCCGAGATGCAGGCGGCGCAGGTTGCAGCGGTCAAGCGCTTCGAATCCGGCGTGGTCAAGGATCCGATCACCGTCGCGCCGCAGATGACGGTGCGCCAGGTGCTCGAAATCACCCGCGCGAAGCGCATTTCCGGCCTGCCGGTGATCGACGCCGGCAAAGTGGTCGGCATCGTCACCAACCGCGACCTGCGCTTCGAAACCCAGCTCGACCAGCCGGTGGCCAACATCATGACGCCGAAAGAACGGCTGGTGACGGTGAAGGAGGGCGCCAACCGCGACGAGGCGATGGCGCTCTTGCATAAACATCGGCTGGAGCGCGTGCTGGTGGTGAACGACGCCTTCGAGTTGCGCGGGCTGATTACCGTCAAGGACATCCAGAAATCCAGCGAGCACCCGCAGGCATGCAAGGACGCGATGGGCCGTCTGCGCGTCGGCGCGGCGGTCGGCACCGGCGAGGGCACCGAAGAGCGCGTGGCCGCGTTGGTGGCCGCCGGGGTCGACGTGATTACCGTCGATACCGCGCACGGCCATTCCAAGGGTGTGCTCGAACGGGTGCGCTGGGTCAAGCAGAACTTCCCCGAAGTGCAGGTCATCGGCGGCAACATCGCCACCGCGGCGGCGGCCGCCGCACTGGTCGAACACGGGGCCGATGCCGTCAAGGTCGGCATCGGCCCCGGCTCCATCTGCACCACGCGCATGGTCGCGGGCGTCGGTGTGCCGCAGATCACCGCCGTGGCGAATGTGTCGGGTGCCCTGGCGGGCAGCGGGGTCGGGGTGATCGCCGACGGCGGCATCCGCTACTCCGGCGACATCTCCAAGGCGCTGGCTGCCGGCGCCGATTGCGTCATGCTCGGCGGCCTGCTGGCCGGCACCGAGGAAGCGCCCGGCGATATCGAGCTGTTCCAGGGCCGCTCCTACAAGTCGTATCGCGGCATGGGCTCCCTGGGCGCCATGCAGCAGGGTTCCTCCGACCGCTATTTCCAGGACACCGAAAAAAGCGCCGAGAAACTGGTGCCGGAAGGCGTCGAGGGCCGCGTGCCCTACAAGGGCAGCGTGCTGGCGGTAATCCACCAGTTGATGGGCGGCCTGCGCTCATCGATGGGCTACCTGGGCGTCGCCAGCATCAGTGACATGCACGCCAAGGCCGAGTTCGTCGAGATTACTTCGGCCGGCGTGCGCGAATCGCACGTGCACGATGTGCAGATCGTCAAGGAAGCGCCGAATTACCGAGTGGAATAATTCAGTCAGCGCCGATCGCATAGGGGGACGCATGGGGAACAACCGCCTGGCGGCAGCCTTGGCATTGGCTTTGGGGATGGTGGTCGCAGCCTGGCTGCTGACGGACGGCCTCGTCAAGTTCAAACAGTTCGAGCGCAGTGTCGAGGTCAAGGGCCTGGCCGAGCGTGAAGTCCCCGCCGACACGGCGATCTGGCCGATCGCCTTCAGTGAGGCAGACGCTGACCTGCCCCGCCTCTACCAGACCCTACAAAGCAAGAACGCAATCATCATCGGCTTCCTGCAGTCGCAGGGATTCAAGACGGAGGAACTCTCCATTTCGGCGCCCTCGATCACCGACCGGCAGGCGCAGGATTACGGCAATGCCGAACTGGCAAACCGCCTGCGCTACACCGGCAAGTCCGTGATCACCGTCTACACCCGGCAGGTGGGTGCGGTGCTCAAGGCCATGCCCGAACTCGCGGTTCTGGGCGAGCAGGGCATTGCGCTCAACACCGGCGATTACGAGAACCGCGCGCGCTTCCTGTTCACCGGGCTCAATGCGCTGAAGCCCGCGATGATCGAGGAGGCCACCCGCAACGCCCGCCAGGGTGCAGAGAAATTCGCCAAGGATTCCGACAGCACCCTGGGCAAGATCAAACGCGCCAGCCAGGGGCAATTCAGCATCGAGGACCGGGACGGAAGCACCGCGCACATCAAGAAGGTGCGCGTGGTTTCGACTGTGGACTACTTTTTAGCCGACTGAACCACCATACAAACTATATGCACCAGAAAATCCTCATCCTCGACTTCGGTTCCCAGTACACCCAGCTCATCGCCCGCCGCGTGCGCGAGGCCGGGGTCTATTGCGAGCTGCATCCCAACGACGTGACCGACGCTTTCGTGCGCGAGTTCGCGCCGGCCGGCGTCATCCTGTCCGGCGGGCCGAATTCGGTCTATGAGGAGGAAACGCCGCGTGCGCCGCAGAGCGTGTTCGAACTGGGCGTGCCGGTACTGGGCATCTGCTACGGCATGCAGACGATGGCGGCGCAGCTGGGCGGCCAGGTCGAGTCCGCCGCCAAGCGCGAATTCGGTTATGCCGAAATCCGTGCGCGCGGCCACACTGCGTTGCTGCGCGACATCCAGGACCGCGTCAACGACGAGGGCCACGGTCTGCTCGATGTGTGGATGAGTCACGGCGACAAGGTCACCGCATTGCCGCCCGGCTTCAAGGCGATGGCGAGCAACGCCGCCACCCCGATCGCCGCCATGGCTGACGAAGGCCGCAAGTTCTACGGCGTGCAGTTCCATCCCGAAGTCACCCACACGCTGCAGGGAAAAACCATCCTCAACCGTTTCGTGCGCGACCTGTGCGGCTGCGCGGGCGACTGGAACATGCCCGATTATGTCGACGAGGCGATCGGCCGCGTGCGCAGCGAGGTCGGCGGCGATGAGGTGATCCTGGGGCTCTCCGGCGGCGTCGATTCCTCGGTGGTCGCGGCCCTGCTGCACCGCGCCATCGGCGCGCAGCTCACCTGCGTCTTCGTCGACAACGGCCTGTTGCGTCTCAACGAGGCCGAACAGGTGATGCAGACCTTCGCCGACAACCTCGGCGTCAAGGTCATCCACGTCGACGCGCGCGACCGCTTCATGGACGCGCTCGCCGGCGTGTCCGACCCCGAACAGAAGCGCAAGATCATCGGCCGCGAATTCGTCCACGTGTTCCAGGAAGAAGCCGAAAAACTGCCGAAGGCCAAGTGGCTGGCGCAGGGCACCATCTACCCCGACGTCATCGAATCGGCCAGCGCCAAGACCAAGAAGGCGCACACCATCAAGAGCCACCACAACGTCGGCGGCCTGCCCGATACGCTGCACCTGAAGCTGCTGGAGCCGCTGCGCGAACTGTTCAAGGACGAAGTGCGGGAACTGGGCATCGCTTTGGGCCTGCCGCACGACATGGTCTACCGCCATCCTTTCCCCGGCCCCGGCCTTGGCGTGCGCATCCTCGGCGAGGTCAAGCGCGAATTCGCCGATCTCTTGCGTCGCGCGGATGCCATATTCATTGAAGAACTGCGCGCCCACGGCGACGGGGAAATATCCTGGTATGACAAAACCAGCCAGGCCTTTGCCGTGTTCCTGCCGGTCAAATCCGTCGGCGTGATGGGCGATGGCCGCACCTACGATTACGTGGTCGCCCTGCGCGCCGTCGTCACCAGCGACTTCATGACCGCCCACTGGGCCGAACTGCCCTACACCCTGCTCGGCAAGGTCTCCAACCGCATCATCAACGAAGTGCGCGGCATCAACCGCGTCGTCTACGACATCTGCGGCAAACCGCCGGCGACGATCGAGTGGGAATAATTCAGGCTTCTTCACTGGCTTTCGGTGACTATCAGAAAGTTTAGGCAAGTTGTTGATTATTAAAAATATATAGCACGACATCTATCGGCAACGATTGCTGACAGGCAACTCAAAGTGTCGGTCAATCTGACGGTAGCCAAATGCTGTCTTTGAGGATTAAAATTTCTACCGTCAAGCCGTTTGGGCGCATGACGGTAAAAAATCAAGCGGAAAGCTAGATTTCATGCGGGTTTCGAGCGGATTGTCATTCTGAATGTTTGTGACGGTAAAAACCGTTGCACGTAAGGGAGAACACCGATGCTCACCGACACCGCACTGAAGAACCTCAAGCCCAAGAACGCTCAATACAAGGTGGCTGACCGGGACGGAATGTACGTGACTGTCTCGCCAGTCGGCACCGTCACCTTCCGTTACGACTATCGCCTCAATGGGCGTCGTGAAACTCTGACGATCGGCCGCTACGGGCCAGATGGCTTGTCGCTGGCCAGGGCGCGCGAGCGCTGCCTGGAGGCCAGGCGCGCCGTGGTTGAAGGGCGGTCGCCTTCGCAGGAGAAGCAGCGCCAGAAGCGCCGGCTTGCCGAGGCCAAGACCTTCGGCGAATTTACCGTCAGGTGGGCCGCCGAAGCGCGCATGGCCGACAGCACGCGATCCATGCGCAAGAGCATCCTCGATCGCGACATCTTGCCGGTTTTCCAGAATAGGCTGTTGACCGAGATTACGGCCGACGACCTGCGCGACTTGTGCAACAAGGTCAAGAGTAGGGGAGCGCCGGCCACCGCGGTTCACGTCCGCGACATCGTTAAACAGGTCTATGGCTTTGCCATTCTGCACGGCGAGAAAGTGGCCAATCCGGCCGACGACGTTGGTCCGTCGTCGATTGCCACCTTCGTTCCGAAGGACCGTGCGCTGTCGCCGAGTGAGATCCGCGTCATGTTGTCCCAGATGGAGCATGTCGCTTCGTACCCCACCATCAAGCTCGGCCTGCGCCTGATTTTGCTCACCCTGGTACGCAAGGGCGAATTGATCCACGCGACGTGGGACGAGGTGGATTTCGAGAAGGCGCTATGGAGTATCCCGAAGGAACGCATGAAGGCGTCCAAGGCCCATAACATCTACTTGTCGCAGCAGGCGCTCGACATCATGATCGCCCTACGCACCTGCGCAGGCGGCTCGCGCTACCTGATTCCTTCGCGCTACGACGCCGACAAGTGCATGTCCAACGCCACGCTCAATCGGGTTACGCAACTGATCGCCGAGCGCGCGAAGACGAATAGCCTGCCGCTGGAGCCCTTCACCGTGCACGATCTGCGCCGGACGGGCTCGACCATACTCAACGAACTCGGCTTCAACAGCGACTGGATCGAGAAGTGCTTGGCGCACGAAGACGGTCGTTCGTCGCGAGGCGTCTACAACAAGGCCGAATATGCTGAGCAGCGCCGTCATATGCTGCAAGAATGGGCCGACATGATTGACGCTTGGGTGGCGGGCAAGCCGCATACACCTACACTGCTGCCGCCATCCATGAAGGTTCTCACGACGCAGGCATTGCTTTGACGGGGCGGCGCTTGCGTTGGCGCACATCGGGCGAGGGAGCCCGCTTCAGTTGATCCGAGTTGGAAGCCTGCCGCCGAGCGGCTATCCAGGCCTCCACCTCGGCCAGGTCCCACACCACGCAGCGCGCGGTCAGATTGAAGCGGCGCGGAAATTCGCCGCGCTTCTCCATGTCGTATATTGTCGTATCGGCCAGGGGTACGACTTGGCGCAACTCGCTTCGACGAATGGTTCGTCGGAATGGTATTGGGTTTGTCACGGGCAATCCGGATCGGCCCGTGCTATCGCTTGGTCGCTGAGTCTGAGACGCTTCGTCCGGTCTGCCCATGATTGGCTCCAGTGAAATGACTGTCGCTCGCCGGCATTGGTAGCCGTCGAAGTGCTAGCCAGTATCTTGAGTGTTCCAACATCTATCGGAAACCCGTTGGGGCGTACTATGGCGTAGGCGGGTTCAATAAGAACATCGTAGTGGGCGGTGCATGTGCTGCGCCAGAGGCAATCGCTGGTCAGGTTGATGTTATCGACGCCGTGGCCGTTGCCACGCAGCACATGCGCCGCCCGCTCCAGATGACCGTGTTCCACAACACGACAGCCGCTGTCACCAAGCTGAGGCCGCTGGCCGCTGATTTCTGGGTGCCGGGCATCACTCGTAGACGGGAAAGCGTTTTGTCAGCGCCGCCACCTGCTCTCGCACACGCGTAATGTTCGCCTTGTCGTGCTGGTTATCTAGCACGTCGGCAATCAGGTTGCCGACGTGGCGCGCTTCTTCTTCCTTAAAGCCGCGCGTGGTCATGGCTGGCGAACCGAGACGGATGCCCGAAGTGACGAAGGGCTTCTCCGGATCATTAGGAATGGCATTCTTGTTGACCGTGATGTGCGCATCGCCAAGGATTTTCTCGGCCTCCTTACCGGTGATCTTCTTGGCTCGCAGGTCCACGAGCATCACATGGCTTTCGGTGCGGCTCGATACAATGCGCAGGCCGCGCGCGATCAACGTTTCAGCCAGCACGGCGGCGTTCCGGACGACCTGCTGCTGATAGGCAGTGAACTCGGGAGCTATCGCTTCCTTGAAGGCCACGGCCTTGCCGGCAATCACATGCATCAGCGGGCCGCCCTGAAGGCCGGGAAAGATGGCCGAGTTGATGGCCTTCTCGTGCTCGGCCTTCATCAGGATCACGCCGCCACGCGGACCACGCAGGCTCTTGTGGGTGGTGGTGGTGACGAAATCAGCATGCGGCACCGGGTTCGGGTAGACGCCTGCAGCGATCAGCCCTGCATAGTGGGCCATGTCCACCATGAAATAGGCGCCGATGGATTTGGCGACGCGGGCGATACGCTCAAAGTCGATGCGCAGCGCGAAGGCGGAGGCGCCGGCGATAATCAGCCTGGGCTTCTTCTCGTAGGCCAGCTTTTCGAGGGCGTCGTAGTCGATGTCTTCCTGGGCATTGAGGCCATAGCTGACGACATTGAACCACTTGCCGCTCATATTGAGCGGCATGCCGTGGGTGAGATGGCCGCCCTCGGCCAGGTTCATACCCATGATGGTGTCGCCCGGCTTAAGCACGGCAAAGAACACACCCTGGTTAGCCTGTGAGCCGGAGTTGGGCTGTACGTTGGCGGCCTCGGCGCCGAACAGTTGCTTGACGCGATCGATGGCGATCTGCTCGACGATGTCGACGTATTCGCAGCCACCGTAGTAACGCTTGCCGGGATAGCCCTCGGCATACTTGTTGGTCAGTTGCGAGCCCTGGACGGCCATCACGGCCGGTGAGGTGTAGTTCTCCGAAGCGATCAACTCGATGTGATCTTCCTGACGCTGATTTTCTTTCTCGATGGCGGCGAATATCTCGGGGTCGATCTGATCGACCGTGTAGCGATTGCGTTCGAACATGGCTTGTCCTTGTGGAAAAATGAATCCCGAGACGCTCGGGATGTTTGGATGGCTCGGCTTCAAGCCGATGCGCGCAGGGTCTTGGCGGCAGCCACCATATTGGTCAAAGCGGGGATGACCTCCGGCCATTGGCGGGTCTTCAGGCCGCAGTCCGGGTTCACCCACAGACGCTCGGGTGGAATGCGTTCGGCGGCTTTCCTCATCAACTGCACGATGTGCTCTTGCGTCGGGATGTTCGGCGAGTGGATGTCGTAAACCCCCGGTCCGATTTCGTTGGGGTACTTGAAATCGTCGAAGACATCGAGCAACTCCATATCCGAACGCGAGGTCTCGATGGTGATCACGTCAGCGTCCATGTCGGCGATGGAGGCGATGATGTCGTTGAATTCCGAGTAGCACATGTGGGTGTGGATCTGGGTTTCATCCTGCACACCGTTGGCGGTAATGCGGAAGGATTCAACCGCCCAGTCCAGGTAACGTTTCCACTGCGACTTGCGCAGGGGCAAACCTTCGCGCAGGGCAGCCTCGTCGATCTGGATCACCTGCACGCCGGCTTTCTCCAAGTCCAACACTTCCTCGCGTATGGCCAGCGCGAGCTGGTAGCAGGACACCGAACGCGGCTGATCGTCGCGGACGAAGGACCAGTTCAGGATGGTGACCGGACCGGTCAACATGCCCTTCATCGGTTTGGCGGTCAGCGACTGGGCGTATTTGATCCATTCGACGGTCATCGCCTTCGGGCGGCTGATGTCGCCGAACAGGATGGGCGGCTTGACGCAACGCGAGCCGTAGGACTGCACCCAGCCGAACTGGCTGAAGGCGTAGCCGTCCAGTTGCTCGCCGAAGTATTCGACCATGTCGTTGCGCTCGGCTTCGCCGTGCACCAGCACATCAAGCCCCAAGGCTTCCTGCTCGCGCACGCTGCGGGCGATCTCGGCCTGCATCGCGGTCTTGTAGCTGGCCTCATCCAGTTCGCCTGACTTGAACTGGCTGCGTGCCAGACGGATTTCCGCCGTTTGCGGGAAGGAGCCGATGGTCGTGGTCGGGTAAGCAGGCAGGTTCAGCAGCGCGGCTTGTTTCCCGGCGCGCACCGGATAGGGACTCTGGCGCTGGCCCAGCGCCGGGTTGATGCTGGCGATGGCCGCCTTGACCGCCGGGTTGGTCACGCGCGGCGAAATGCGGCGGGCGGTGATGGCGGCGTGATTGGCGGCCAGTTCGGCTGCCACTGCTGCGCGCCCCTGATTCAGGGCTTTGGCCAGTACCTTCAACTCGTCCAGCTTCTGCAACGCGAAAGCGAGCCAGGATTTGATCTCGGCATACAATTTCTGCTCGCTGGCGAGGTCTACCGGCACGTGCAGCAGCGAGCAGGACGGTGCGATCCACAGGCGATCACCCAGCCGTTCAGCCAGCGGCTCTAACCAATCGAGCGTGGCATTGAGGTCGGTCTTCCAGATATTGCGGCCATTGATTACGCCCAGCGACAGTACCCTATGCGATGGCAGCAGGTTGAGCAGCGGCTGTATTTCGTCGCGGGCATTGATCGCATCCAGATGCAAACCCGCCACCGGCAGATTGCTGACGAGATACAGGTTGTCCTGCAAGGTGCCGAAATACGTGGCCAGCAGCAGCTTGACGCGACTGCTCTTGAGGTGGTGGTAAGCCAGGTTCAGGGCATGCTGCCAGTCGGCATCCAGTTCCGTGACCAGCACCGGCTCATCGATCTGCACCCACTCGACCCCTTGTGTAGCCAGTTGCTCCAGCAGTTCGCCGTAGACGGGCAGCAAACGTTCCAACAGGCCCAGCTTGTCGGAGTTGTCCTTGGCTTTGCCCAGCCACAAGTAGGTG
>NCIH01000036.1:0-24813 GCA_002281975.1 Hydrogenophilales bacterium 17-64-11
AAAAAGCCGCTCCGGCTAAAAAGGCCGTCGCCGCCAAAAAACCGGCAGCCAAGCCCGTAGCCAAAAAAGCCGCCGCCAAGCCGGCAGCCAAAAAAGTGGTGGCAAAACCGGCGGTCAAAAAGCCGGCAGCAAAACCGGTGGCCAAGAAAGCCGCTCCGGCAGCCAAGAAACCGGTTGCGAAAAAGGTGGTCGCCGCCAAACCCGTGCCGGCTCCCGCGCCCGCGCCCGCACCGGCGGTACCGGTCATCAAGCCCTTCGGGCTATAACAGGTCGGGCATTGCCCAATCTGAAACGGGGGCTCGGCCCCCGTTTTTATTATCGTGGCCGGGGACTCGTTCCCCGTTTCATTCCCCCCGACTGGCTATAACCGCCTCTGCATGCCGGAAGACCCGGCCTGCACGAAGCACTTGCAGCAATATCGTCCCCAGGGCAGGCGCAGGGCCAGCAGCAGGACAAGTACCCCTCCATAGATCAGCGGCTCGGTCAGGTCTTTTTTCACCAGCCACAGGTAATGGACCACACCCAGCATGGCAATCAGGTAAATCAAGCGGTGCAGTTGCTGCCAGCGGCGGCCAAGGCGGCGCATCATGGCATGGCTTGAGGTCGCGGCAAGCGGGACAAGCAGAATGAAGGCCGCGAAGCCGACGGTAACGAAGGGCCGCTTGACGATGTCCCTGGCGATAGCCGCCGGGTCGAAAAATTGATCCAGCCAGACATACGCGACGAAATGCAGGCAGGCGTAAAAGAAGGCGAACAACCCCAGCATGCGCCGGTAGCGGATGAGACCGGCCTGGCCGGTCAACCGCCGCAGCGGGGTGACGGACAGCGTCGCCATCAACCCGGTCAACGCCCAGGTGCCGGTGGAACGGGTAACGAACTCGATCGGGTTCGCCCCCAGACCGCCGGCGACCCCCAGATACACCAGCCGCGCCAACGGCAACAGGCAAATCAGGAAGACTCCGGCCTTAAGGGTGCGCAAGGCGACGGACATCAGAAGAATTTTTGCAGGTCCATGCCTCGATACAGTTGGGCAACCTGTGCGCCGTAGCCGTTGAACATCAGCGTATCGCGCTTGGACAGTTCGCCGATGCGGCGCTCCTTGGCCTGGCTCCAGCGCGGATGGTCGACCTCCGGATTGACGTTGGAATAGAAGCCATACTCGCGCGGCGCGGCCGCCATCCAGGTGGTCAGCGGCGGCTTTTCGACGAAGCGGATCTTGACGATGGACTTGGCGCTCTTGAAGCCGTATTTCCACGGCACCACCAGCCGGATCGGCGCGCCGTTCTGATTGGGCAGCACCTCGCCGTAGAGGCCGACCGCAAGGATCGCCAGCGGATGCATCGCTTCATCCAGCCGCAGGCCTTCGAGGTAGGGCCAGCTCAGGATGCGCCGGCGCAATCCGGGCATCTGTTGGGGATCGTTCAGCGTCACGAACTCGACATATCTGGCGTTGCCGGTGGGCGCCGCGCGCCGGATGAGTTCCTTCAGCGGGAACCCCACCCACGGGATCACCATCGACCAGCCTTCGACGCAGCGCATCCGGTAGACGCGCTCTTCCAGCGGAGCAAGCTTCAGCAGCGCGTCGATATCGTAGGTTTTGGGATTGGCCACCTCGCCCTCGACCGCCACCGTCCATGGACGCGTTTTCAGGCTGCCTGCGTTTTCCGACGGATCGCCTTTGCCGGTGCCGAATTCGTAGAAATTGTTGTAGGTGGTGACATCCTTGTACGGCGTCCTGTCTTCGTCGAGGCGGTAGGCGCTGGCGCGCACGCCGGCCAGTTTGGCGCCGGCCTCGGCCTCGGGCGAAATCCCCAGAACGGCGCCGGCCGCCAACGCACTCACGCCCTGCATGAAGCGGCGGCGTTCTCGGTAGATGTCGGGCGGCGTGATTTCGGACGAGGCGATATCGTTCGGGTAACGTATCAGCATGATGGAATCCTGTGGAAAAGGCAGCCCCCTGGAATGCTCAGTGTATGCGCGCATTTCCCCCAATGCACCTGCATGAATTGACCCCTTCGGACAGTTTTTGTTTCATCGTGGACCTGATAAGGTGCGCACCTGTCGTACCCCTTTGTTCTTCTTGCGGAATCTGCCATGCGCGCTTTGCTCGTCCTGCTGTTCACCCCGTTGCTTGCTTTCGCCCAGGCGGGCGGCCCGCCCTTCATCCCGGTCAACATGATGAAGGCAAGCGCCACCCCGGTATCCAGCACGGTCAACGCAGTGGGCGCGCTGATTGCCGAGGACAGCGTGGTATTGCGCCCGGAAATCGACGGCCGCATCGACAAACTGCTATTCAAGGAAGGCCAGCCGGTGAAGAAAGGCGCGGTGCTGGTGGTGCTCGATTCCGCCGAGCCGCGCGCGCGCCTGGCCGCCGCCCAGGCCGATCTCAAGCTGGCGGAAAGCCGCTACCGGCGCAGCGAGGAACTGGTTGCGCAGAACTTCATCTCCAGGCAGGCGCTCGACGAAGCGCGCGCCAACCTCGACATCCTGCGGGCGCGCCTGCGCCAGGAGCAGGTGGCCCTCGACAAGACGGTGATCCGCGCGCCGTTTGCCGCCCTGGCCGGATTGCGCCAGGTCAGCCCCGGCGCCTATGTCAGCAAGGGCGACGACATCGTGCGGCTGGATGCGCTCGGCAACCTGAAGCTGGAGGTGCCGGTGCCCGAAATCTATCTGCCGCTGGTGCGTATCGGCCTGCCGGTCACCTTGACCATCGACGCCCTGCCCGGCCAGACGTTCAGCGGCAAGGTGCACGCCATCGACCCGGTGGTCGACCCGGTCAGCCGCAACGTGCGGGTGCGGGCGCGCATCGCCAATCCCGCCGGCGTGCTCAAACCCGGCATGTTCGCTCGCGCCACCGCCGATCTGGGTGGCAAGACCAGCGCGATCCTGCTGCCCGAACAGGCGATCGTGCCGCGCCCGGATGGCTCGTACGTTTTCCTGGCGGTCGACGGCAAGGCAGACCTGCGCAAAGTCACGCTGGGCAAGCGCGAACCGGGACGGGTCGAAATCGTATCCGGCGTTGCCGCCGGCGACACCGTCATCCTCGACGGCCAGATCAAGCTGCGTCCCGGCGTGCCGGTGGTCACGCTGGAGCAGGCGGCGCAGATGATGAAGAAAATGCAGGCCGGCAAGCCCCGCTGATCCGGGCTGACCGCGCTCAATTCAGGCAAACCGCGAAGACTGTTCCATGATCCTCTCCGACATTTCCATCCGCCGCCCGGTGCTGGCCACCGTGATGAGCCTACTCATCATCCTGGTCGGCCTGATCGCCTTCGACCGCCTGCCGGTGCGCGAATACCCCAATATCGACGCGCCGGTGGTATCGGTGCGCACGGTCTATCCCGGCGCCTCCGCCGAGGTGATGGAGAGCCAGATCACCAAGCCGCTGGAGGATTCGCTGTCCGGCATCGAGGGCATCCGCACCATCAAATCGGTGAGCCGCGAGGAAGTCAGCCAGATCACGGTGGAGTTCATCCAGTCGCGCGACCCCGAAGCCGCCGCCAACGACACCCGCGACCGCGTGGCGCGGGTGCGCGGCCAACTGCCCAGCGAGACGGAAGACCCGGTGGTGGCCAAGATCGAAGCCGACGCCCAGGCCATCATCTGGCTGGCCTTTTCCAGCGACCGCCAGTCGCCGCTGGAAATCACCGACTACGCCGACCGCGTGGTGGCCGACCAGCTGAAGACCCTGCCCGGCGTCGCCTCGGTCATCATCGGCGGCGAGCGCCGCTATGCCATGCGGATATGGCTCGACCCCGACCGCATGGCGGCGCTGGGGGTGACGGTGCAGGACGTGGAGGCGGCGCTGCGCAGCCAGAACACCGAGCTGCCTTCCGGCCGCATCGAAAGCCAGACGCGCGAGTTTTCCGTGCTGGCCGAAACCGACCTGCGCACCCCGGCGCAGTTCGAGCAGGTCATCATCCGCGACAGCGGCGGCATCCTGGTGCGGCTGGCCGACGTCGGCCGCGCCGAGGTCGGCGCCGAGGACGAGCGCAACGTCGTGCGCGTCAACGGCCGCGCCGCGGTGGGGCTCGGCATCGTCAAGCAGTCGACCGCCAACACGCTGGCAGTCGCGCGCGCGGTGAAGGCCGAGCTGCCGCGCCTGCAAGCCGCCCTGCCGCCAGGCATGCAGCTCAAGGTCGGCTTCGACAGCTCGATCTTCATCGAGAAATCGATCGACGCCGTGTACACCACCATGCTCGAAGCCATGGTGCTGGTCGTGGGGGTGATCTTCCTGTTCCTGCGCAACTGGCGCGCCACCCTGATCCCCTTCGTCACCATCCCGGTGTCGTTGGTCGGCGCCTTCATCTTCCTCTACGCCATGGGCTTCACCATCAACGTGCTGACCCTGCTCGGGCTGGTGCTGGCGATCGGCCTGGTGGTGGACGATGCCATCGTCATGCTGGAAAACATCTACCGCCACATCGAGGAAGGCGTGCCGCCGTTCGAGGCGGCGGTCAAGGGCGCCAGGGAAATCGGCTTCGCGGTGATGGCGATGACGCTCACGCTGGTCGCGGTGTTCGCACCGCTGGCGTTCGCCGAGGGCAATACCGGCAAGCTGTTCACCGAATTCGCGATGACGGTGGCGGCGGCGGTGCTGGTGTCCGGCTTCGTCGCGCTGACGCTGACGCCGATGCTGGCGAGCAAGATCCTGCACCATCAAACCAGCCATAACGCCTGGTTCAATTTCGGCGAGCGCGTGCTGAACGGATTGAACAACGCTTACACCCGCGGCCTGACGCGCGTGGTCAAGCATCCGCTGATCGTTGCGCTGGTGTTCGCGGTGGCGGCGGCGGCCGCCTTCGGCCTCCTGAAATCGCTCAAATCCGAACTGGCGCCGACCGAGGATCGCGGCTTCTTCATCGGCTTCATGCTGGCGCCGGAAGGCGCCACCCTGCAATACACCGACGAGTATGCGCGCCAGCTCGAAGGCATCTACCAGAGCGTGCCTGAAGTAAGCACGGCGTTCGTCGTGGTGGCACCGGGGCTGGAACGCCCCAACCCGGTCAACAGCGCGCTGTCGTTCGTGACGCTGACGCCGTGGGAGGAACGCAGCCGCAGCCAGATGGCGATCACCGAAAGCCTCGGCCCGCAGATGTTCATGGGCATGCCGGGCGTGCTCGCCTTCCCGATCAACCCGCCCTCGCTCGGCCAGAGCTTCCGCAACCCGCCGCTGCAGTTCGTGGTGCAGGCGCCGAGCTACGCCGAGCTGGACCAGGCCGTGGAAGCCCTGATGGCGAAAGTGCGCGAATACCCGGGACTGGTCAACGCCGACACCGACCTCAAGCTCAACAAGCCGCAGCTGAAGGTCGACATCAACCGCGACAAGGCGGCACAGATGGGGGTCGGCATCGACACCATCGGGCGCACCCTGGAAACCCTGCTCGGCGGGCGCGAAGTCACCCGCTTCAAGCAGGCCGGCGAGCAGTACAACGTGGTGGTGCAGCTCGACCCCGCCGCACGCGCCACCCCGCAGGACCTGACCGCACTGTACGTGCGCGGCCAGGGCGGCAGCCTGACACCGCTGTCCAACCTGGTCGCCGTTTCCGAAACCGTCGCGCCGAAAGAGCTCAACCACTTCGACCGCCAGCGCGCCGCCATCATCTCGGCCAACATCGCGCCCGGCTACACGCTGGGCGAGGCGCTCGCCTTCATGGATCAGGCCGCCAAGGCAACGCTGCCGAAATCCGCGCGCACCGCGCTCGACGGCCAGTCACGCGAATTCGGCGAATCCGGGCAGACACTCGCCATCACCTTCGCGCTGGCGCTGATCATCATTTACCTGGTGCTGGCGGCGCAGTTCGAGAGCTTCGTTTCACCCTTCATCATCATGCTCACCGTGCCGCTTGCCGCCACCGGCGCGCTGCTGGCACTGAAGCTCACCGGCGCCACGCTCAACGTCTACAGCCAGATCGGGCTGGTGATGCTGGTCGGCCTGATCACCAAACACGGCATCCTGATCGTCGAATTCGCCAACCAGCTGCGTGAAAGAGGAAAGTCCAAGGTCGAGGCGGTAATCGAGGCCGCCAGCCTGCGCCTGCGGCCGATCCTGATGACTACCTCGGCGATGGTGCTCGGCGCAGTGCCACTGGCGCTGGCCGCCGGCGCCGGAGCGGAATCGCGCTCGCCCATCGGCTGGGTCATCGTCGGCGGTCTGCTGCTCGGCACCCTGTTGACGCTGTTCGTCATTCCGGTTGCCTACATCCTGCTGACGCGCGACCGCACAGCCGCCGCCCACGCAATTCCGCCGCTCGCCGCCAGCCCCCGCAAGTGACGAACGCACCCACTGCGCTGACGAAGCTTCGTCAGCGCAGTGGGTGCGTCTTTTCATCAGGCCGTCAAGGCCGCCTGCTTTAATGCGGTTTTCCGCGCTTTCCGCGCCTTACGGGAGACTGGCATGAACCCTGCTCGATCCCTTGAACACGCAATACAAGGAGACACCGGAATGATCGAACTGGAACCCGGCAACGCGCTGGACATCGTCCTGCGGGAAGACAGCCACGGCCGCGACCGCGTGGTGGTGGCGCTCCAGGCGCACGGGTGCGAACTCAACCTGACCCCGCATCAGGCGCGGGTGCTGGCGACCGAACTCATCATGGCGGTGAACCGCGCCGAGGTACGCAGCAACCTCAAGCACAGCCAGAACATGGTGCGCGGCGTTCAGCCTGCCGAACAAAAGCGCGGCCTGTTCACCCAGGCGTTCGCCAAGTAGGTTTCAAGGCCAGCCGGTTTCGACTGGACCTGGGTAGCGGGCAAGCCGCTCGAACTGCCCGATAAGTCGCCTCCGCATTGTCGGAGGCCCGCCATCCGTGATAGGGTGGCATTCAGGCGCGGAGGACTCGTCCCCGCGCCTTTTTATTCCATCACTTCGCAGGAACCAGCATGGCCGTCATCGAACTCACCAAGGACAACTTCGAATCCACCATCCAGGGCAACGACGTTGTCATCGTCGACTTCTGGGCGCCGTGGTGCGGTCCCTGCCGCGGGTTTGCCCCGGTTTTCGAGGCCGCATCCGAAAAGCACGCCAACATCGTCTTTGCCAAGGTCAACACCGAAGTCGAACAGGACCTGGCCGGCTATTTCCAGATCCGCTCCATCCCCACGCTGATGGTGTTCCGCGAACAGGTCATCCTCTTTTCGGAGGCCGGCTCGCTGCCCGCCAACGCGCTGGATTCGCTGATCGAGCAAGTGATGGGGCTGGACATGGCGCAGGTCCACAAGGACATCGCCGAACAGCAAGCCCAGCAGGGCCAGGCCTGATCAGCGCCTGCCGGCGCCGGACAACAATTGCCGCAGCAGCGGCAGCGTGATCGGACGGCGCATTTCGAGGCTGAAGCGGTCGAGCGCCTCCAGCACCCGCAGCAGGCTCTGCATGTCGCGCGCGGTATGGTTCAGTAGGTAGTCCGCCACCTGGGGCTCCAGCCGGAACCCCAGGGTTTCGGCGTGCTGCGCCAGCGCGGCACGTTTTTCGGCGTCGTCCAGGCCGTGCAACTGGAACACCAGGCCCCAGCCCAGCCGGGTCTGCAATTCCGGCATCACCGGCAGGTCGGCCGGCGCCGCCTTTCCCGCCGCCAGCCACAACCCGCCCGCCTCGCGCACCCGGTTGAATGCGGCAAAGCCGGCGCGCTGCTGCGCGGCGTCCCACGTGTCGACCCGGTCCGCGACCACCGCCTGCGCGGCGTTGGACCCGGTGACATCCACGCTCAGGCCGCGCACCCGACAGGCATGCGCCCAGGCCGCCAGCAAATAGCTCTTGCCGCTGCCCGGCGCACCCCACACATACACCATGCGCTCGGCCGCGCTGCCGTCGAGCATGGCCTGCAGCTGCGCCATCAGTTCGACGTTGCGCCCCGCCACGAAGCGGGCGAGTTCGGGCTGGGCGGGGGGGCGGATGTCGAGAAGCAACTGTTGCATAGGGGCGCAAGGATAAGCCAAAAGCCCCCGCAACGCGCCAGAAAAACCCGGGCGCCGCCATGTGAAAACGTCCGCCACGCAGCGCTATACTTGAAAACCTTGCCTATCCGAACCTCGAGTCGTCCCGATGAGCCTTGCCTTTCCCGTTCCGGTCAAACCCGTGATCCAGCCGCCGCCCATGGTGGAGGAAGTACTCGCCCCCGATGAACGCGAGGCGCTCAAGGCACGCATCAAGGCGCTGATGAAACAGCAGGATGCGGTGCTGGTGGCGCATTACTACACCTCGGCCGACCTGCAGGACCTGGCCGAGGAAACCGGCGGCTGCGTGTCGGATTCGCTGGAGATGGCGCGCTTCGGCCATGCCCACCCGGCGAAGACGCTGATCGTCGCCGGGGTCAAGTTCATGGGCGAAACAGCCAAGATCCTGAATCCGGAAAAGCGCGTCATCATGCCCGACATCCAAGCCGAGTGTTCGCTCGACCTGGCCTGCCCGGCGGACGAATTCGCCGCCTTCTGCGACGCCCACCCGGACCGCCTGTCCGTCGTCTACGCCAACACCAGCGCAGCGGTGAAGGCGCGCGCCGACTGGGTGGTCACGTCCGGCATCGCCGCCAAGATCGTCAAGTACCTGCACCGCCAGGGCCACAAGCTCTTGTGGGCGCCGGACCGCCATCTGGGCGAATACGTGCGGCGCATCAGCGGCGCCGACATGCTGCTGTGGCAGGGCTCCTGCGTGGTACACGAAGCGTTCAAGGCCGAAGCGCTGCAGAAGCTGCATGCCGAGCACCCGTCCGCCGCGGTGCTGGTGCATCCCGAATCACCGGAAGCCGTGATCGCACAGGCCGACGTGGTCGGTTCGACCACCCAGTTGATCGAGGCGGTGCGCACCCTGCCCAACCCCGAGTTCATCGTCGCCACCGACAACGGCATCTTCCACAAGATGCGTGCCGCCGCCCCCGGCAAGCTGCTGCTGGAAGCGCCGACCGCGGGTGAAGGCGCCACCTGCACCTCGTGCGCGCACTGTCCGTGGATGGCGATGAATGGACTGAGAAAACTCGCCGCCGTGCTGGAGAATGGCGGCAACGAAATCCACATCGAGGAAAGTATCCGCGCCAAAGCGGCGGTGTCGATCCAGCGCATGCTGGATTTTGCAGCAGCCGAAAAAGCCGGAAAAATTCAATTGGGCGACTGAGCCGTCCCCTCCGGCCATGGCCGGAACCCGCCTGCTCGCCCTGCGCGCGCATTCGGGCGGCTGTTCAAACAGGCCGCCGCGCCAGCTGGCGGTCGTGCAGGCGCGACAGCAGGACTTGTGCGGCGAGCGCGCCCAGCAGGGCCATGAACATGTCCCACTGCGTATCCCACACGTCGCCCTGGGTGGCGAGAAAGGCGTCGGCCTCCCCGCCCACCGCCAGGGCCACGCCCCATTCGACGAATTCGTAGCTGGCGCTGACCGCCAGCGCCACGCACGTCACCAGAAAGAACAGCCAGCCGCCGGGCCGCAAGGGGGTGGCGCGCACCAGGATTTCGCGGGCGAGCATGGACGGGATGAATCCCTGCGCCAGATGTCCCAGCCGGTCGTAATGGTTGCGCGACAGATCCAGCGCGTCCTGCAGCCAGAGCCCCAGCGGCACCCGGGAATAGGTATACGCGCCGCCCAGCATCAGGATCAGGCCATGGACAAACAACAGCCGGTAGAGCAGCGGCGTCAGCGGAAAACGCCGCCGCGTTGCGATCAATAGCGGCAGGCCCAGCATCACCGGCAGGGTTTCCAGGAACCAGGTCGGGCGGTCGAATGGGGCCATCCCCGACGCGGCGAGCGCCAGCACGCTCAGCCCCGCCAGCACGGGATTTTCGTAGCGCATGGCGCAGTTCACTTTCATGCGATGCATCCTTCCTGCCGCTCCAGTTGGGTAAGTGGCCGGCGGCGGCGCGGCGGCCCCGTTCTCGGATACGCGATGGCACGCGCTGCCGACATTCCGGCAATATCCCGTAAAATACAGCTTTTGCAGCACCGCCCCGCCATGAATTCCCGCCTCCGCGAAATCCCCTACAACTACACCTCGTTTTCCGACCGCGAAATCGTCATCCGCCTGCTCGGCGCCGATGCGTGGGATGTGCTCAACACGCTGCGCGGCGAACGCAAGACCGGACGCTCCGCGCGCATGCTGTTCGAGGTGCTGGGCGATATCTGGGTGGTGCGGCGCAATCCCTATCTGGAAGACGACCTGCTCGACAACCCGAAGCGGCGGCAGATGCTGGTCGAAGCGCTGCGGCATCGCCTGCACGAGATCGAAGTGCGGCGCCAGGGCAACGAACTGGTCGGCCAGCTGCTGGCAGCGGCCGGGCGCGCAGTGCGCGAATTCGAGGCCTGGTTCGACGACACCGCCAGCCTGCGGGCGCGCATCCTGCGGCGCCTGGCAGGCGTGACCCGGCGCGACAACATCGCATTCGACGGCCTGGCGCGCGTCTCGCATGTCACCGACGCCACCGACTGGCGGGTGGAATATCCTTTCGTGGTGCTGACCCCGGACAGCGAAGCCGAGATGGCCGCGCTGGTCGCCGGGCTGATCGAGCTGGGGTTGACCATCATCCCGCGCGGCGGCGGCACCGGCTACACCGGCGGCGCCATCCCGCTCACCGAACAGGCAGCCGTCATCAACACCGAGAAGCTCGAAGCGATGAGCACGGTGGAAATGCAGCACCTGCCCGGCATGGAATTCGAAGTTCCCACCATTCATTGCGGCGCCGGCGTGGTGACCAAGCGGGTGATGGAAGCGGCTGACGCCGCCGGCCTGGTATTCGCGGTCGACCCGACCTCGGCGGACGCCTCGACCATCGGCGGCAACGTGTCGATGAACGCGGGCGGCAAGAAGGCCGTGCTGTGGGGCACCGCACTGGACAACCTGGTGTCGTGGCGCATGGTCACGCCGGACGCCGACTGGCTCGAGGTCAGCCGGCTCAACCACAACCTCGGCAAGATCCACGATGTGTCTTCGGCCACGTTCGAAATCCGCCGTTTCGCCGCCGACGGCAAGACGCCGAAAGGCTCGCCGGATATCCTCACCATCCCCGGCAGCCGTTTTCGCAAGACCGGCCTGGGCAAGGACGTCACCGACAAGTTCCTGGCCGGCCTGCCCGGCATCCAGAAGGAAGGCTGCGACGGCCTGATCACCTCGGCACGCTTCATCCTGCACCGGCTGCCGGCGCACACCCGCACCGTGTGCCTGGAATTCTTCGGCAATGCCGCCGAAGCCACCCCGGCAATCGTCGAGGTGAAGGACTATTGCGACGCGCATCCCGCCATCCTGCTCGCCGGGCTGGAGCATCTCGACGCGCGCTACGTCAAGGCGGTCGGCTACGCCACCAAGGCGCCGCGGGCCGCGCGGCCGAACATGGTGCTGCTGATCGACGTCGTCTCGGACGACGAAGTCGCGGTCGGCGAAGCCGCCTCGCGCATCGTGCGCATCGCCAACGCGCGCGGCGGCGAAGGCTTCATCGCGGTGGCGCCCGAAACCCGCAAGATCTTCTGGCTCGACCGCGCCCGCACCGCGGCGATCGCGGCGCACACCAACGCGTTCAAGATCAACGAGGACGTGGTGATTCCGCTGCCGCGGCTGGGCGATTACACCGACGGCATCGAGCGCATCAACATCGAACTGTCGATCGCCAACAAGCTCAAGCTGCTCGACGCGCTGGCCGAGTTCTTCGCCGCGCCGCTGCCGCTGCTGGAAGACGACGATACCGTCGCCGATCCCGTGCAGGTGGAAGAAAAGCGCCAGCGCGCGCTGGCCCTGATCGAAACCGTGAAAGCCCGCTGGCAGGGCTATGCCGGCGACCTCGACGCGCCGCACCAGCACGGAACGGTCTTCGCCGCGCTGCGCGACAAGCACGTCCGCGTGTCGTGGAAGCGCGAGATGCGGCGCGAACTGCACCAGCTGTTCATCGGCCGCGAATACATCCGCCTGCTCGAAGCCTGCGACCGCATCCACAAAGAGGTGCTGAAAAGCCGCGTGTTCGTGGCGCTGCACATGCACGCCGGCGACGGTAACGTGCACACCAACATCCCGGTCAACTCCGACGACTACGCCATGCTGCAGGCCGCCAACGCGGCAGTGGCGCGCATCATGGCGCTGGCCACCGAACTCGGCGGGGTGATTTCGGGCGAACACGGCATCGGCCTGACCAAGCTGGAATTCCTCGACGAGGCGACCATTGCGACGTTTGCCGACTACAAGAACAAGGTCGACCCGGCGCACCGCTTCAACAAGGGCAAGCTGCTGCCGGGCGCCGATCTGCGCAACGCCTACACGCCGTCGTTCGGCCTGCTGGAAGCCGAGTCGATCATCCTCGAAGCGTCGGAAACCGGCGCCATCGCCGATTCGATCAAGGACTGTCTGCGCTGCGGCAAATGCAAACCGGTGTGCAACACCCACATCCCGCGCGCCAATCTGCTTTACTCGCCGCGCAACAAGATCCTCGCCACCTCGCTGCTGATCGAGGCCTTCCTGTACGAGGAGCAGACCCGGCGCGGCGTGTCGCTGAAGCACTTCGACGAGTTCAGCGACGTCGCCGACCACTGCACCATCTGCCACAAGTGCAAGAACCCCTGCCCGGTCGACATCGACTTCGGCGACGTCTCGGTCGCCATGCGCAACCTGCTGAGGAAGCAGGGCAAGAAGAAATTCAATCCCGGCACCTGGGCGTCGATGGCATTTCTGAACGCGACCGACCCCGCCACCATCAAGGCATTGCGCAAACCGCTGATCGAATGGGGCTACGCCAGCCAGCGGCTGGGCCACCAGCTGTTCAAGCGCATGGGGCTGATCCAGGCGCAGACCAGGCATCCGCCCGCCACCCTGGGCCGGCCGAAGCCCGTCGCGCAGGTCATCCATCTGGTCAACAAGCCGATGCCCGGCGGGCTGCCGAAGAAAACCTCGCGCGCGCTGCTGGGGCTGGAAGATCCCTCGATCGTGCCGATCCTGCGCAATCCGGCCAAGCTGTCCGACGATTCCGACGCGGTGTTCTATTTCCCCGGCTGCGGCTCGGAACGGCTGTTTTCCCAGGTCGGACTCGCCACCCAGGCGATGCTGTTCGAACTCGGCGCGCAGACCGTGCTGCCGCCCGGCTACCTGTGCTGCGGCTACCCGCAGACCGCGAGCGGCCAGGCCGACAAGGGCGAAGCGATCACCGCGGCCAACCGCGTGCTGTTCCACCGCGTCGCCAACACCCTCAACTACCTCGACATCAAGACCGTGATCGTGTCGTGCGGCACCTGCATGGACCAGCTGCTGAAATACGAATTCGAGAAGATCTTCCCCGGCTGCCGCCTGCTCGACATCCACGAGTACCTGATGGAGAAGGGCGTGAAACTGGACAATGTCGGCGGCGAGAAATACCTCTTCCACGACCCCTGCCACACGCCGATGAAGACCCACGCGCCGATGAAGGTCGCCAACGCGCTGCTCGGCGGCGGGGTCGCCTTGTCCGACCGCTGCTGCGGCGAATCCGGCACGCTCGCCGTCAGCCGGCCGGACATTTCCACCCAGATCCGCTTCCGCAAGGAAGAGGAGATTCGCGCCAACGTCGCCGCGCTCGGCGCGGGCAAGCAGCCGGTCAAGCTCCTCACCAGCTGCCCGTCGTGCCTGCAGGGGCTGGCGCGCTACAGCGACGACACCGGCACCGAGCCCGACTACATCGTGATCGAACTGGCGAAGCAGCTGCTCGGCGAGAACTGGATGGCGAGCTACCTCGCGCGCGTGGGGAACGGCGGGATCGAGCGCGTGCTGCTGTGAGTTGCTTCTTGTGTGACGAATCCGACGGACAGCTGCTGTGGCAGGACGATTTCTGCCGCGTCATCCTTGCCGACGAGCCGGACCATCCGGGCTTCCTGCGGGTGATCGCGAAGGACCACGTGAAGGAAATGACCGATCTTGCGCCGGCCGGTCGTGATGCACTGATGCGGGTGGTGTGGGCGGCGGAGGCGGCACTGCGTGAGGTGATGGCGCCCGACAAAGTCAACCTCGCCTCGCTCGGCAACGTGGTGCCGCATCTGCACTGGCACGTGATTCCGCGCTTTGCCGACGATCCGCATTTCCCCAACGCGGTGTGGGGCGAACGAAAACGCCAGGCGCCGCATCCGGCGCCGGCCGGCCTCGATGCGCGGCTCGCCGCTTCCCTCAGCCGGCGGCTTGCTCGGGCAACGGCATGAGCCTGCCGCTTTCCTGCGCGGGGGGCGGCTGGACGCGCTGGGCGGGGAAGACGGCCGAGAAGGTGCTGCCTTTGCCCGGGGTGGACTGGATGTCCAGCCGTGCGCCATGGCGGGTGAGGACATGCTTGACGATGGCGAGCCCGAGCCCGGTGCCGCCGGTTTCGCGCGAACGGCTGCGATCCACCCGGTAGAAGCGTTCGGTCAGGCGCGGAATATGCTCGGCGGCGATGCCTTCGCCGGTATCGGTCACGGAAAACGTCCCCTCGCCGTCGCACTCGCGCCAGGCCAGCGTGATTGCGCCGCCCTCGGGGGTGTAGCGCACCGCGTTCGACACCAGGTTGCCGAGCGCGCTGCGGATTTCCTGCAGGTTGCCCGCCAGCCAGGCCGCGCTGTCGATTTCCAGTCTGACCGAGTGCCGTCCGCGGCTGAGCGATTCCGCCTCGGCCTTCAGCGCATGCGCCATTTCGGGCACGTTGACGGGCTCGTCATACAGCAAGTGGTCGGCGCTCTCCAGGCGCGACAGCGTAAGAAGATCATCCAGCAGGTGCTGCATGCGCCGGGTGTGATCGAGCATCAGGTCGAAATAATGGCGGCTGTCGGTAGCCGGCAAGTCGGGGGCGTCGGCGAGCGTTTCGACGAAGCCGCCGACCACCGTCAGCGGCGTGCGCAGTTCATGCGAAACGTTGGCGATGAAGTCGCGCCGCATCTCGTCGACGCGCTCGAGGTCGGTGATATCGCGCGCGACCAGCAGCTTCTTGCTTTCGTCGAACGGCACCAGTTGTAGCGACAGGGTAATCTCGCGATTGACCGGCGATTTGCACACCAGGCGCCGCGAGTAATCCGCCGCATCGAGAAACTCCAGAAAATGCGCCTGCCGCAGCAGGTAACGCACGAACTGGCCGCGGTCGCGCTCGCAATCCAGCCCCAGGTATCTGCGCGAGGCCGGATTGCACCAGTCGATCTGTTCGCTGCCGTTGAGAATGACCATGCCGTCGGGCACCGCCATCGCGGCATGTTCGAACTGTTCAAGCGCGGAGGTGAGCCGGCCGCGGCTGGCTTTTTGGCGGCGTTGCAGTTTCTGCAGCCGGTAGAAGATGTCGCCCCAGGTGCCGGTGGCGTCGGGGGGCTCCACTTCGTCGGGGTTTTCCAGCCAGCGCGCCAGGCGGAATTCCTCCCACAGGCGGCGCAGCATCACGAAAGCCTGGATGCCGGCAAGAAACCCCAGCGCAGCCACCCAGCCGGAAGCGGCCCACAGAATCAGCGCCACTAACAACACGCTGGCCAGCACGCTGAGCGGACGCCACCAGAAACCCATGTTCAACCTTCCCCAAAACCCGGTAGGCGGATTATCCCACTTCGGCCGAAAAGCGATAACCCGAGCCGCGCACGGTCTGGATCAGTTCGGCATGGCCGGACGGCTCCAGCGCCAGGCGCAGGCGGCGGATGTGGACATCCACCGTGCGCTCCTCCACGAACACGTCGTCGCCCCACACCTGATCGAGCAGCTGGGTGCGCGAATAGACGCGCTCGGGATGGGTCATGAAGAAATGCAGCAGGCGGAATTCGGTCGGCCCCAGTTCCAGCGCCTGGCCCCTGCCGGACACCCGATGGCTGGAGGGGTTGAGCTTGAGGCCGTTGATCTCGACCGGCTCGTCGGTCATCTGCGGCGCGCGGCGGCGCAGCACGGCCTTGATGCGCGACACCAGCTCGCGCGGTGAAAACGGCTTGGTGATGTAGTCGTCGGCGCCGGTATCCAGCCCCAGCACCTTGTCGCGCTCCTCGCCGCGCGCGGTCAGCATGATGATGGGGATCGGCTGGTAGCGCTCGTCGCTGCGCAAGCGCTTGCACAAGTCGATGCCCGACATGCCGGGCAGCATCCAGTCGAGCAGGATGACGTCGGGCAGGGTATTTTTGAGGAATTTCAGCGCATGCTCGGCGTCGCCGGCGGCGGTGACCTGATGGCCCGCCTGCGCCAGGTTGAATTTGAGCAGTTCCTGAATCCCGGGTTCGTCTTCGACCAGCAGAATATTGGCAGCCATGGGGTCTCCGGCCTTGTTGCAATGTTGGCCATGCTATGACGGCAGTATGACCGATTTATGACATCCGGCATCCCCGCAAGCCCCTGCCAACCCATGCGCTGGTAGAATTCCGGGCTTATTTGTTCGCCCCGACTGCCATGGATAAAACCACCCATTTCGGCTACCAGCAGGTCGCCGAATCCGAAAAAGCCGCCAAGGTGGCCGAGGTCTTCCATTCCGTCGCCGCGCAGTACGACCTCATGAACGACCTCATGTCGGCCGGCCTGCACCGCTTGTGGAAACGGTTTGCCGTAGCGCAGGCGGGGTTACGGCCCGGAATGCGCGTGCTCGATGTGGCGGGCGGCACCGCCGACCTCACCCGGCTGTTCCTGAAGGAAGTGGGCGAGAGCGGCTCCGTGCTGCTCACCGACATCAACTTCTCGATGCTGCGCGAAGGCCGCGACCGCATGCTGAACGAAGGCAGAACCCCGCCCGCCGTGCAATGCGACGGCGAACGGCTGCCGTTCCCGGACAATCATTTCGATTGCGTGTCGGTGGCTTTCGGCCTGCGCAACATGACGCACAAGGATCAGGCGCTGGCCGAGATGCACCGCGTGCTGAAACCCGGCGGCCGCCTGCTGGTGCTGGAGTTCTCCAAGGTGTGGAAACCGCTGGAACCGGCCTACGACCTGTATTCCTTCAAGCTGCTGCCGCTGATGGGCAAGCTCGTCGCCAACGACGCGGACAGCTACCAGTACCTCGCCGAGTCGATCCGCATGCACCCGGGCCAGGAAGAACTCAAGGCCATGATGGAAACTGCAGGCTTCGCCAAGGTGAGCTACCACAACCTGACGGCCGGCGTGGTGGCGCTGCACAAGGGCTTCAAGGTTTGATCGCCGAAGCCCTCATCGAGCGCAGCCTCAATCACCTGCTGCGGCAGTCGCCCGGTGCGGCCGAGGCCTTGCGCCGTCACGCCGGGTGCAGCGTGCGCTTCGACCTGGCGCTGGCGCGATGCGACTTTCGCATTGCCGGCGACGGCTGTTTTTCCGAGGCCGTCGTCGACACCCCCGATGCCGTCATCCGCCCCACCGCCGCGCTGGTCGCCCGCCTGCCGTTCTTTGGCCGCGACGCGCTGCGCCATGCCGAATACAGCGGCGACCCCGCGCTTCTCGCCACGCTCGATCGCGTATTCGGGCAATTGTCCTGGGATGTCGAAGCCGACCTCGCGCCGATCGTCGGCGACATCGCCGCGCATCGGCTGAATGCAGGCGGACGCGGCGCCCTCGCCGGTATCGCCCGCGCATTCTCCGCGCTCGGCCACAACGCCGGCGAATACGCGGTCGAAGAAGCCGGACTGATGGCGCGCGCGGTCGATGTCGCACGCTTCAACCGCGCCGTCGACACGCTGGCCGACGCCACCGCACGGCTGGACGCCCGCCTGCGCCTGCTGGAAACGCCTTCGCACTCACCGGAGGCGCGACCGCGCAACGCATGAAGCTGCTGCGTCTCGTCCGCATCCTCGCCATCGGCCTGCGCTTCGGGCTGGAGGAGTTCTTCCTCGGCCACGAGCGGGTGCGCCCGCTGCGCTGGCTGGTGCGCGCCACACTGTTCTGGCGCCTGCTCGCGGAACCGCGCGGGGTGCGTCTGCGCTGCGCGCTGGAAGCGCTGGGGCCGATCTTCGTCAAGTTCGGCCAGATGCTCTCGACCCGGCGCGACTTGGTGCCGCTCGACATTGCCGACGAACTCGCCCTGCTGCAGGACCGGGTGCCGCCCTTCCCGTCCGCCGAGGCCATTGCCACGCTGGAAGCGGCGTACAAAAAACCCCTGGCCGAGGTGTTCGCGGAATTCGATGCCACCCCAGTCGCCTCCGCCTCGGTGGCGCAGGTGCATTTTGCCCGCCTGCATGCGTCTCCCGCTGGGGGCGACGGCGCCGCGGTTGCCGTCAAGGTGCTGCGCCCCGGCATCGCGCCGGTCATCGCGCACGACGTGTCGCTGCTGTATGCCGCCGCCGGGCTGGTGGAGAAACTGTTCGCCGACGGCAAACGGCTGCGTCCGCGCGAGGTGGTGGCGGAATTCGAGAAGCACCTGGAAGACGAACTGGATCTGATGCGCGAGGCCGCCAACTGCTCGCAGCTCAGGCGCAATTTCAAGGATTCGCCGCTGCTGCAGGTGCCCGGAGTCTACTGGGACTACTGCGGCCGCGACGTCATGGTGATGGACCGCATGGACGGCATCCCGGTGAGCCGCATCGAGCGCCTGCGCGAATCCGGCGTGAATCTCCCCAGGCTCGCCGCCAGCGGGGTCGAAATCTTCTTCACCCAGGTGTTCCGCGACGGCTTCTTCCACGCCGACATGCATCCCGGCAACATCCTGGTGCGCCCCGGCTCCGAGCAGTACATCGCGCTCGACTTCGGCATCATGGGCACGCTCACCGAAGTCGACAAGCAGTACCTCGCGCGCAACTTCCTCGCCTTCTTCCGCCGCGACTACAAGGGCGTCGCGCTGGCGCACCTGGAATCCGGCTGGGTGCCGCCGGACACCCGCATCGATGAACTCGAAGCCGCGGTGCGCGCGGTGTGCGAACCGGTGTTCGACCGCCCGCTGAAGGAGATTTCCTTCGGCCGCGTGCTGCTGCAGCTGTTCCAGGCCTCGCGCCGCTTCAACGTGGAAATCCAGCCGCAGCTGGTGCTGCTGCAAAAGACCCTGCTCAATATCGAAGGCCTCGGCCGCCAGCTCGACCCCGAGCTGGATTTATGGAAAACCGCCAAGCCCTTCCTCGAACGCTGGATGAACGAGCAGGTCGGCTGGCGCGCGCTGGTGAAGAACCTGCAGACCGAAGCGCCCAAATGGGCCGCGCTGCTGCCGCAGCTGCCGCGCCTGGCGCACCAGGCATTGAATGAGAACCGGCTGACCCAACTGGAAGCCGGACTCGCCCTGATGCTGCGCCAGCAGCATGTCCGCAACCGCTGGCTGGGCGCCATCGCCGGCCTGCTCGCCGCGCTGTCGGCCGTCATTCTCTATTCCGTCCTGCACTAAGAGTCCCGCCATGTTGATTGGCTTTGTCGTCCTCTACCTGATCTTCTCCATCGGCATCGGCCTGTATGCCGCCACCAAGGTCCACAATGCGAGCGACTACATCACCGCCGGGCGCGCGCTGCCGATGATCGTGGTGGTGGCGATGGTGTTTGCCACCTGGTTCGGCGCCGAAACCGTGCTCGGCATCCCCGCCACCTTCCTCGATGAAAATCTCGGCGGCACGATTTCCGATCCGTTCGGCGCCTCGCTCGCGCTGATCCTGTTTGGCCTGTTCTTCGCCCGCCCGCTGTACCGCATGAAGCTGCTCACGCTGGGCGACTTCTTCCGCCAGCGCTACAACCGCCCGGTCGAGGTGGTGATCTCGTCGGCGATCGCGCTGTCCTACCTGGGCTGGGTATCGGCCCAGGTGGTGGCGCTGGGGCTGGTGTTCAACGTGCTGTCGGACGGCCTCGTCACCCAGCCGCAAGGCATCCTCATCGGCGCGGCCGTGGTGCTGCTTTACACCCTGTTCGGCGGCATGTGGTCGGTGGCCTTGACCACCCTGGTGCAGATGACGGTCATCATCGTGGGGCTGCTGTGGATCGCCAAGCTGGTGGCCGACATGCCCGAGGTCAACGGCATCGCGCCGGTGATCGAGCACGCCGCGGCAGCCGGGAAATTCGAATTCTGGCCGCCGCTGGAATGGGCGGCGGTGCTCACCTTCATCGCCGGCTTTCTCACCATGGGGCTGGGTTCGATCCCACAGCAGGACGTGTTCCAGCGCGCCAATGCCGGCAAAACCGAGCGCATCGCGGTGTGGGGCACCGTCATCGGCGGCGCGCTGTATTTCCTGTTCGCCGCGGTGCCGATCTACCTCACCTACTCCGCCACCCTGGTCGACCCCGCCATGACCACGGCCTTGCTGGCCGCCGACGCCCAGCTGGTCCTGCCCGCCTTCGTCAAAACCCATCTGCCGCTCTATGCGCAGATCATTTTTTATGGCGCCCTGCTGTCGGTCATCATGTCGACCGCTTCCGGCACCCTGCTGGCGCCTTCCGTCACCATCTCGGAAAACATCATCAAGGAGCTCATGCCGCATCACCGCCTGAGCCAGACAAAGCTGCTGTGGATCACCCGTGCCGTCGTCGTCGCCTTCATGCTGTTGGTCGTCGTGTATTCGCTGTGGTCGCTGCAAAGCGAAACCAGCATCCACCAGATGGTCGCCAATGCCTACAAGGTCACGCTGGCCTGCGCCTTCGTCCCGCTGGTCGCCGGGCTGTACTGGAAGCGTGCCGGCAACGCCGGCGCGGCCCTGTCGATCGCACTTGGCTTTGTCGTCTGGATCGCCATGGAATTCATCGCGCCCGACGCCGCCTTGCCGCCGCATTTTGCCGGGCTTATCGCCAGCGCGATGGGCATGCTGGCCGGATCGCAGAAAGGACTTGAGGGACGCCTGAAATCGGGCGTCGGACTCTTTTACAACCGGGGCTGATTGCCGGCAGCGCCCCGCTCCGGATGGGCAAGCGAAAACGGCGGCTTAAAGCCGCCGTTTTCGCTTCGCTGGCACGATTCAGCGCAAGTATCCCTCGTGCTCCAGCTTGAGCAGGATTTGCTGCACCGCCTCGTCGATGCCCTGATTGGTGGTATCGATCGCCAGCTCCGGTTTTTCGGGCACTTCGTAAGGATCGGAGACGCCGGTGAATTCCGGGATCAGTCCCGCGCGGGCCTTCGCGTATAAACCTTTGCGGTCGCGCAACTCGCAGGTTTCGATCGGCGTGGCGACATGAATTTCGACGAAGCCGCCGACGGCTTCGATCATGGCGCGCACGTCGCGGCGCGTCTGGCGATACGGCGCAATCGGCGCGCAGACGGCGATGCCGCGATTCTTGGTGATTTCGCTCGCGACAAAACCGATGCGCCGCACGTTGATGTCGCGGTGCGCTTTTGAAAAGCCCAGTTCGGATGAGAGATGGCGGCGCACGATGTCGCCGTCCAGCAGGGTCACCGAACGTCCGCCCATTTCCATCAGCCGCGCGGTCAACGCACGCGCAAGGGTGGATTTCCCCGCACCGGACAAGCCGGTAAAGAATACGGTGAATCCCTGGCGTTCGCGCGGCGGGTTTTGCCGCTGCAGCTCGTCCAGCACTTCGGGAAAGCTGTACCAGTCGGGGACTTTCAGCCCAGCCTTCATGCGGCGTTGGAATTCCTCGCCGCTGAGCTTGAGCAGGCGCGCGCCGGCCGGCGCCTCGGATTCCGGCAGGTGCTCGGCGCGCTCCTCCACATAGACCATGCGCGGGTAGGCAATGAGTTGCACGCCGACTTTTCCGGCCAGTTCGGCTACCGGCAGATCGGCATCTGTCCGGGTGAGGTCCTCGCCGCGCCGGCAGTCGCCGTCGGCCTGGTGTTCGCCGCCCACAATCAGCAGGCCGCAGCCATGATTGCGCGCGACGATGGCGCGCAGCAGCAGCGCGCGCGCGCTGGCTGCGCGGGGCGGCGCCGGCAACAGCGACAACTGGGTGGTGGCGGCGGGGAAGCGTTCGCGAATGGCGAGAAAACTGCGCACCAGGCCAAAATACGCCGGCGCATCGGTAATGTCGCCCCCCACCTGCGGATGCAGCAGCAGGTTGGCCTCGTTCTCGATCGCGCTTTTCAGGCAAAACTCGAACTGCGCGCGGTGCATCGGCTGGCACGCCTGCCAGGCGACGACACGCCGCCAGCCGCGCCGGGCAAACAGCGCACGCAGCTCGGCCGGGGTGGCGCGCAGGCTGGCAAAATCGGGATGCGGCGGCAAGGCCGCGCCTTCGACCGCACCGCCCAGGTAGCGGATATCGCCGTCCTGCCACACGTCGCTGAGCGCCAGCACAGCGAGCATGAAACCTTCGCCGTCGCGCAAGGCGACACGATCGCCCGGTTTCAGGTCGGCGGCGGTTTTTTGCCGGCTGCCAAGCGTCACCGGCAGCGGCCAGAAGGTGCCGTCGTCGAGCTGCATGTCGGTCTCGACGCGCGCGCACTGCGCGCGCGTCATGAAACCGGTGAGCGGCGAATAGGCGCCGGTCATCAGCATTTCGAGTTCGCACTGCTGACGCCAGTCGAGTTCGAGCGAAGGCAGCCCCAGGGCTTCCTGTTTGAGCGCATCGCCCGTTGCGGGCTCGATCAGGTTGACGAGGGCGCCGCCGTAGGGCGCGATCAGTTGATTCACCATGTTGCTCCAGGAAAAGGCCGCGACGCTATTTATACATCTCGAAAAAGCTAGCAATAAACCGGCCAAGTCCGGACTCGGGCAGATGGTTGATGCCGGCGGCGCCCTTGCGCCCGCCGCCGCTGTCGAACTGGCTGCATAGTTCGTCTGCGCCCGACATCGCAGCCAGCGGCGCACGCACGCTGACGACATAGCCGCCACCCGGCTTGGCGGTGAGCACGGCGTGCGCCTGCGCGGGCGACTCGACTGCCAGCCGATTGCCGAACACGCCGGAAATCCGCCGCGCCCACTTTTCGGCCGGCAGCATGAAAATGCGCCCGGCCGCACGCATTTCGATCGCATCGACGGCGGCCGCGCGCGCCATGTCGTCGCGATAGCCGGCTTGCAAAACCCGATAGGCGGGCGACTCGGCGGCGAAGGCGAAGGGATCGGCGAACGGGCGCAGCTGGCCATACAACTCGGCCGGATCGAAAAACAGATCGTCGAGGGTTTCGCCATAGCCGTTGTAGTTGAGGCACTCGCCGAGCGACTGCAATTGCGCCAACTGGCCGGCGGACAGGTTGAGGGGTGTGGCGGCTTGCCGCGCAGCGTCGGCGAGATTGTCGCCAAACGCGGCGGCCACCGCCCATGCCAGTTGCCTGCCTTGCAGATACCGGTTCACCAGCAGGCTGGTGCAGACGTTGGCATCGGTATCGATGTGCGGTTCGAAATGGGGGTGCGCGGGGATGTCGCCCGGCTGGTGGTGATCGAAATAGCGCACGTGCGCGCCCGCTTCGAGCAGCCGATCGAGCGCGTCGCGGTTTTTCGACAGCGCGATGTCGAGCACCGTGATGCGGTCGCCTGCCTGGGCCTCGACCCGTTTCAGCAGGCCGATGTCGCGCTTGGGTCCGGTGATCAGCTCGGAGTCGGCCGGGTCGATCAGGCGCAACTGATGCAGCGCGCAGATGCCGTCCGCGTCGCCGTTGAAAACGTCAATGAGAGGCATGGGGAGCTTGGCTGTGTAGTCGGGGCGTGGCGCGGAAGTGCGGCCATTGTAAGGAGGCCAGCGCCGCGATGACAAGCACGTGCAGCGCGCTGTAGCGCAGCCAGACGACGGGCTGCGTGGCGTAATGCTGGCGGTCGGCGCTCAGCAAAAACTGCAGGGCTGAAAATTGCTGGCCGTATTTGTCGATTTCGCCTGCCAGCCCGAGATGCAGAAACAATGCCGCCAAGGGCAGCGACGCAAGCACAACGGCCAGCTGCCGGGTGCGCTGCGCTGCCGGCAGCGGCGAAGCCAGCCAGGCCGCCGCCAGAAACAGGAGATAGAGCCAGGCGCATAGCGCCACGAAGGCCAGCGGCCGCGGCGCCGCCATGAGTTCCGTGAGGTTGTCGGTGGCCGCCTGCACGACGATGCCCCAATACGCCAGCAGCAGCACCGGAACCGCCGCCCAGAAATGCCCCGCTCCCAGCCGCCTGCCGCGCCAGCGGCGCACGGTTTGCGCGGCCAGATACAGCAACGCCCCGGGCACCGCCAGCAGCGCCACCCAGCGCAGCCCGAGTTCCCACTGTCCAGGCCACTGGCGCACCGGGCTGCCGGCCAGATCGTGCAGGCTCTCATCCGGCACGGCGGCCGCCAGCAGCAGAAAAGCCATCCCGCCATACATCAGCAAGCCGAGCGGCAGCTGCGCCTGGCGGAACAGGCCGGACACCCGCCGCCGCGCCAGCCACACCGGCCACACGGCCAGCCAGTAACACGCCAGCGCAAGCAGCAGCGCCGACAGCCAGGGCGCGTCGTGCCGCAGCAGTTCGCGCACGTTGTAAGGCATGAAGGGGGCATGCGCCGCACTCCAGAACAGCACGGTCAGCCCCCCCAGCATCAGCGGCAAATGCCAGCGCGCACGCGGTGCCGGGTACGGAGACACGGCGGCCGCGTCGACGGCCGTCCGTGCCGGCACGGCATGGCGCGGCGCGCGCAGCATGCGGCGCGCCACGCCGTAGCCCGCCAGCCCCCCCAGCCAAGCCAGCAGCCAATCGGTGGTGTCGGCGATTTTGTGCGGCAGCATCACCTGCCCCAGTTCGATGACGGCAGGCATTCCCACCAGTACCAGCATGGCCAGCGCAAACAGGGGACCGCGCCAGCGCCACGGCTGCCGTGCCACGCCCCACGCCAGCAAGCCGCCGAGCGGGGCAAAGAACAGCGTCTTGCGCAGCACTTCGGTGATGGCACGGTATTCGGTGCCGATGTAATACACCTCGAACGGCACCCGCTGCAGGAAGTCGAGCCGGCTTTTGATGAAGGCGCCGTCGGTGCGGAAATCGAAGGGAAACCAGAACACGAACAGCAGCGCGGCCAGCCATCCCGCCGCCAGCGCGAGTGGCAGCCATCGCGCCGCCCCGCCCGCATGCACGGGCGCGGCGCCTGCCCGCAGCGGCCGGCCGGCCGGCGCCGCACGCGCGGCCAGCCAGCCGCCGGCGACGCT
>NCIH01000148.1:0-6454 GCA_002281975.1 Hydrogenophilales bacterium 17-64-11
CGGAAAGTGGCGCGAGTCGACCTTGCGGCGCGTCCAGGTGTTGGCCATCAGGCCGCCATGCTGCCCCTCGTAGAACAAGAGATCGCTGCCCGGCTGCAGGGGCGACCAGGGCGTGAACTCGCCCGCTTGCACCCCCAATTCCTCGCCGTGCCCGGCAGTGTGCGCATACTGGCGAACCACCCCGCTGCCGCATTCGCCATAGGTCCTGAAAAACGATTCCAGTTCCGGGAAATGATTGCACTCGGGCCCGAACCAGGAAATCTTGCGGCCGCTGCCCCGCGCTTCCTCAAGCAAGGCGGCGAACTGCCGATCGGTATAACGCCGGAAACCGTCGCCATGAACGATCGCGGGTTTGATGTTCTGGCGCTCGAAAATGAACTTGAACGCGTGGCGTATCGTGGACAGGCCAGCACCGGACGAACCGGTGACAGCAATGATGGGATGCTGCCGGGACATGTTCGGTTATTCCCCCAGACTGGCCAGAAGGCCGCAGAGCAGAAAGTTTAACCCGCGCATCTCGCGAAGAACAGAATCCGGACATCGCGAGACCCGGCGTATGGAAAAAATCAGAACGAGAGAAATAGTGAATAGGAGAAACAGGCTCCGGAGAAATAGGGCGTCAAACACGATTATTGACCTCAATATCGTATCTGACCCTCATGGCGCTAAGTTAAGCCTTGCGGACATCCGGCGTTCGAGGATTTGTTGACGCGCCAAACGTCTGGGTACAGTAAGTAAGGGCAATTTTTTGGGTCGTCGTTTTTTGGCGCGTGGCTCGACGCGCGCGACCGGGACGAAGGGGAAGGGTGAGCGATGCGATGGCGCCCAAGACCGTGGCGAACATGAATGCCAGACGGCGGCCTGGGCAGCGCCGAAGTTGCGTGGCGAAGGCTACCAACAGGCGTTTGGCGCCCGCAAAGCTCAGCATCCGCGGCAGCACCTCGCCAAGATAGGCAGCCGATGCCATGCTCCAGCGCACCAGGTTGTAGGCCAACAGATGCACCGAGATTTCCTTTCGCACCATCTCCGGCGTCTTGCAGCGCAGGATGTCCATGTGCATCGTGACCTTGATCGTGCGCCAGTCCACTTCGATGTTCCAACGCAGCGTGTAGAGTTGCTCCAGCTCACGCGGTGTAACCTGCGCTTCGTTCGGCAGGGTGGTCACCAGGACGCGGTTGTCGACTTCCGCCTCGCGTAGCTTCAACGTGGCCGGGTAGCTTTCGTAGTCTGCGCAGTTCATCCAGGCAGGCCGTTTTGGTCGCGGCCACTCGACGAGATGGTCGCGGACGCCAAGGGTTTCGCCCACGGAGAAGTCCGTTACCCGGCGGCCGTGCTGGAACATGAGGACATCGGCACCCCTTGCCGTGACATCGGCAATGATCCACCAGGTCGCCAACAGGGCGTCCGCCAGCAGTACATCTCCGGCTTGCAGCAAGGGAATCAGCTCGCGCAGCATGGTTTGCTCGCCGCTGCCTTTGCCTTCGCAGGCGCTAACTGCATGGCCCAGTACCGCTCCGCTGGCCAGTCCGATCAATCCGCTCAAACGCGCAACCGGGAAGCCCAGTCCGGGCTGCTGCTCCGCGCTTTGGGGGAAAGCGCACTGGCTCGCGAGCGTATCCGGCATTGACACCGTGGTGCCATCAAACAGCACCAGCCGCCGTCCGCGCCAACGCCATGACTTCGGCAGGCGGGCTTCCAGCCGTTCGCCCGTGGTCCGATACAGCCGATCCACCATCTCCTGCGGCAGACGTTGCCGCGCCTGGCAGTAGGCTGACGTGTTCAAGCTGCAGGTGCTTTGCCTTTGGCCGACCCGTTCCGAGAGGCGGCGGCCAACCACGTCCTGGCACGCTTGGTCTTCGGAAAGCACCTGTTCGATGAAGTGGCGCAAGGTCGTCAACGGGGGATAGTGCCGATGACGAAAGACTGGCGCGGATTCCTCGATCATCCCCATGATCTCCTCCGTCGACAACACTTGTTCGAACACTCCTTGCCCGCCTTGGGCAAATCGATGTCGCAGTTCCCACACTTCGCGGCGCAGTCGCCTTGTACGTCTGCTACGATCCATTTGGCTGACCTCCGTCGTTGCCGTCCTGTCGTCGTCAAACTTCAGTAAAGCAACTTTCGGCTCGGTCAGCCTCCCCATCGGGAGCTTAACTTAGCGCCATGAGCACTATTGGCGCGTTCATCCTTTATTTCGTTGCGCTGGCGCCGCTTGTCCTCTCCGTAACCACCGGCCGGCGCTGAGCCGTCGCCGACGTTATACGGACCGCCTGCGGGCACGCGCTTGCGTTGTCTGTGCCGGTCGGGATTCGTCTTTTCTGTGTCTGCACCGTTTTGATAGGGCGGGGACAATATCGAAGAAAGGCAATGGAGGGAAAAATGACAACTCTCGCTATTGAAGCGCCATCCCGGCCGCAAGTGCGCACGGTGACCGGCCGAATACCGGGCAACAGGGGCATGTGGGCGGGGATCACGTGCGAATTCGTCGAGTTCATCGTTCTCTTCGCTGTCTATTTCGTCGCGCGTGCCCACTTTCCGGACGCGTTCGAGCAGGGCGCGCAGCGCCTTTCGCTCGCTTCGGGCACCGCGATTACGTTGATCATGGTCACCAGCAGCTTTTTCATCGCCTGCTCGGTGGCGACGATACGCGCCGGTCGACGCCGGCAGTCGTTCTGGTGGCTGGTCGCCGGACTGGTCGTGGCGCTCGGTTATCCCGTCGTGAAGTTTTTCGAAGTCCAGGCGAACCTCGCGCAAGGGATCAATGGCGAGGCGGGGATTTTCTTCACCGTCTATTACTACCTGACGATCAACCATCTGGTGCACTCGTTCTGGGGGATTCTCGGCATTTTCTGGGTTCTGGCACGCCACCTCGGCGGGGCGTATTCGTCCGACGATTACAGCGGCCTGGAGGCGCTGGCGAGCTATTGGCACGCGACCGACATCATCTGGCTGGTTATCTTCCAACTCTGCTACGTATTGGCCTGAACCATGAGCACAATCGAAAAACAGCCCATCTCCCGGTTGGCGCCGCTCACCTTCGCGTGGGCCGGACTGGTCGCGCTGACCCTGTTCAGCGTTGTCGCCGGGCGGTGGTTCGACGGCGGCGTCTGGCTGCAGCTCTTCGTGGCCGGCACCGTCTGGCTGAAGGGCGTGCTCGTCGCCCGCGGGTTCATCGAAGTCGAGCTGGCCCATCCATTCATCCGCCGGGTGGTGCTGGCGTTCGTCGCCTTCGCGCCGCTTGCGCTGATCGGCATCGCCTTTTTCGGCGACCAGTTCGCCCGTTGGGCGACGCTATAACTGTTCGGCGATCAATTGCCCCAGCGTCACCATCGCATCCTGCTGGCGCTGCGAGTCCGAATGGCCGAAATTCAGCCGCAGATGGTGGGTGAATTCCCGCTTCGCCGAAAAAATGGGGCCGGGCGCGGTGCTGATGCCTCGCGCCAGCGCGCGTTGATGCAAGACCAGCGTGTCGATCTGCGGCGGTAGTTCCAGCCACAGGAAATAGCCGCCGTCGGGCCGCGCCAGGCGCGTGCCTTCCGGAAAATTCGGCTCGATCGCCGCGGCCAGTGCGGCTTCCTGTTCGGCGAGCTTGCGCCGCAAGTGCCGCAGGTGGTTCTCGTAGCCGCCGTGTTTCAGATATTCCGCGAGCGCGATTTGCACGGGAATCGTCGTCGCCAGCGTCGTCGAGAATTTTTGCCGCTGGACGCGCTCGGCGAAGCGCCCGGCCGCGACCCAGCCTACGCGGTATCCGGGCGCGAGATTTTTCGAGAACGACGAAACGTGCATCACCATCCCGTGCGGATCCACGGCTTTGGTGCACAAGGGCGCCTGGCGGCCGAAATAAAGCTCCGCGTAGACGTCGTCTTCGATGAGCGGCACGTCGTGACGATGCAGCAATTCGACGAGTTCCTTTCTCCGCTCGTCCGGAACGAGGCTGCCTGTCGGATTCGAGAAATTGAGCATGAACAGGCAGGCTTTGACCGGATGGCGCTGCAGCGTCTCCGCCAGGGCGGCCATGCTGATGCCCTCGCGCGGGTGGGTCGGGATTTCGATCACCTTCAACCCGAGCCGCTCGCTCGCCTGCAGCCCGGCGTAAAAGGCCGGCGATTCGATGGCGATCAGGTCGCCGGGCCGGGCGACCGCCTGCAGACAGAGGTTGAGCGCCTCCATCGCGCCGCACGTGATGACGATTTCGTCGGGCGAAACGGACGCGCCGGACGCGAGGTAGCGCAAGGCCAGTTGCCGCCGCAACTCCTCGTTTCCGGGCGGCAGGTCGATGACCGTGGCGAGCGGGTCGAGCTTGCGTGCGGCGCTCGCCAGAAAACGCCCGAGCTTGTCGAGCGGAAACAGAAACGGGCTCGGGAAGCTCGAACCCAGCGGCACGACCGACGGATCGCGGACGCTTTCGAGAATCTGGAAAATGAAATCGCTGACCTGCAACTGTGTCGAGCTGGCGACCGGGCGCGTCATGTCCGGCTCGCGCAGGTTCTGCCGGAGCCGCGCGCGCACGAAATAGCCCGACTTCGGCCGCGCCTCGATCAGGCCGCGGCTCTCCAGCAGGTAGTAAGCCTGCGTGACGGTAACGGGACTCACATCATGGATGCGGCAGGCCTGGCGCACCGAAGGCAGGCGGTCGCCCGCGCGCAGCACGCCGTCGACGATCAGTTTCTCTGTGTGCTCGGCAATGTCGTGATAGCGGCTCATACGCAGATGCTATCAGCGTTGGCGGCGGCGCTTTCACCCGGTGGCTTCGCCTGATCCGTTGTCTTCGAAATCTTCAGCCGCCGCACCGCCGCGAGCCGGTCGCGCGCCGCTTTTCCATGCCCCGCTCCGCACGCCGTGTCCTTCTCCCTCCTACACACGGAACAGAGATGACAAATATGGAACGTGGAGTCGTTGACGCGCAGGTTTCGCCGACGGGGCGGATGGAGGTGCTATCGCGGACAGAGGCGGCGGCGTTGTCGAATCAGGGGCGAGGGGGGCTGCACGCAGGTGCACGCAGATACAAAACAGGGACACCATTTCTGCAGGGTCAGACACCATTTCAGCATCGTCCAGCCCGATCCGCTGGCAGCGTCGATAGCGATGAAGCGTGGGACAAAACAAGCATCAGGCATAGGCGAGGCGTCTGCCCTTCGGGGTCGGCACGGATCTTCCGAGTTCCTCGGCAGTCGCAATCCAGAGCGCGATCGCCTCGTTGACGCTGGCGAGCGCGGATGCCTGCGAATCGCCATGCGCCATGCAGCCGGGCAGTTCGGGCACTTCGGCGACGAAGGCCTGGTCGTCCTCGCTCCAGTACAGAATGATTTCGTACTTCGGATTCATTCCTCGGCTCCAAGTTTGTATTGAAGGATTATGGCGCGGACTTGCCGAACCTGGTAGGGCTTGGCCTTGCCGCCATCGCGCTGGAGGTTGATCAATTCCAGAACGTCAGGATGGCTGAAAATGTGATGGCTGCCCCGGGTGCGCTGCGAAAAGCCCAGGCCGATCAGGACATGACACAGCTCGTCGAAGCCGATATTGGCATCGCTGCGGCCGAGCAGGATCTGCTCGATCAGCTTCGCGAGCTTCGCCATGTCAATCCCAGCTCAACGCCCCGCCTGTCTGATACTCCGTGACGCGCGTCTCGAAGAAGTTCTTCTCCTTCTTCAGGTCGATCATCTCGGCCATCCAGGGGAAGGGGTTGCTGACGCCGGGGAACATCTCGTCCAGCCCGATCTGCTGGCAGCGGCGGTTGGCGATGAAGCGCAGGTACTCCTTGAACTGCGCGGAGTTCAGCCCGAGCACGCCGCGCGGCATGGTGTCTTCGGCGTAGCGGTATTCGAGCTCGACGCCCTTCTGGATCAGGTCGCGGATTTCGGCCTTGAACGAGGGGGTCCACAGGTGGGGGTTTTCCAGCTTGATGGTGTTGATGAGGTCGATCCCGAAGTTGCAGTGCATCGACTCGTCGCGCAGGATGTACTGGTACTGCTCGGCGGCGCCGGTCATCTTGTTCTGGCGGCCGAGCGCGAGGATCTGCACGAAGCCGACATAGAAGAAGATGCCTTCCATGATGCAGGCGAAGACGATCAGCGACTTCAGCAGGGCCTGGTCGGCCTCGGGGGTGCCGGTCTTGAATTCGGGGTTGGTGAGCGTGTCGATGAAGGGGATGAGGAAGTCGTCCTTGTCGCGGATGCTCTCGACTTCGTGATAGGCGTTGAAGATTTCGCCTTCGTCGAGGCCCAGGCTTTCGACGATGTACTGGTAGGCGTGGGTGTGGATGGCCTCCTCGAACGCCTGGCGCAGCAGGTACTGGCGGCACTCGGGCGCGGTGATGTGGCGGTAGGTGCCGAGCACGATGTTGTTGGCGGCCAGAGAATCGGCGGTGACGAAGAAGCCGAGGTTGCGCTTGACCAGACGGCGCTCGTCTTCGGTGAGCGCGGTGGGGTCTTTCCACTGCGCGATGTCGCGGCTC